>JACAES010000159.1 GCA_013388735.1 Chloroflexota bacterium
AGTAACCGTTGCTCCCGTGAGGGAGTGTCTTCACCCAAGACCATTATGCCGCGAAAGGAGCAAGAGCGCATTCATCCACCCGCTAAAGCTGGTGGTTTCCTGCGCCAAATCTTATGAAAGGTTTACTGCGGCAGCTGCGTATTGATGAATTCGCAGGCCTGCTGGGTGGCTTCTTCGACGCTCATGCCCAGGTCGAAGATGTTCACTACCAGCTCAGTGTTGATCTTATCCCAGATTTCGTCAAAGACCGTCACACCCTGCGAGTCCACCGTTGCATCCACAAACGCCTGGATGTTTACGTTGGTATCCCCGAACGACGCAATCCACTGTTCCTGCATGGCCGGGTTGGCCGGGGCCACGCCGCCGGCATCGGCGAAGAACTTCTGGCCTTCGTCGCTCACCAGATACAGAATCAGGTTCGCCGCCAGCGCCGGGACTTCTGTCCGCGCCGAGGCCACGTAACCGACCGAGTGCAGAATCGAACGGCTGCGTCCGGTTTCGGGGTTCACAGGCAAAGTCACTACGTCCCAGTTGAAAGTCGCCTGCTCGATAGCGGCCGGCAGCTTCCACGAGCCGCCGGCGACCATCGCCACTTTACCGGCCAGCCAGAAGTTGAACGAGTCATCCGCCGACGCGCCGCCCACGATTGAAACGCTGGGCATGTATCCCTGGTCGTACAGGTCTTTCAGGTAGGTCAGCGCCTCGATGCTGCCGGCGTCGGTCAGCGTACACTGCGTGCGCCCGGCCTCAACAATCGGCGTCGTGCCGGTGGCGGCAATCCAGTTCGGGTAACCGGCCTGATATTCCGCATAAACCGCCGCGCCGTACACGTCCGCTTCGGCATCGGTCAGTTTGGCGGCGTAATCCGCGAACTCATCCCACGTCCATTCCGCCGTCGGATATTCCAGGCCGGCAGCGTCGAACAGGTCTTTGTTATAGAAGATGGCGATGGTGTCCCAGTTCACCGGGCCGGCATACAGGTCGTTGTTTTCGCCCCAGCGATACGGGTCAATCATGCCCGAACCCCACAGGCTGGTGTCCACGCCGGCTTCGTCGTAATAGGATTGCAGGTCAAGCAGCGCGTCGTTGCTGGCATAGAAGAAGAAACGATCCTGCGACATGTTGAACACGTCCGGCAGATCACCGCCCGCCACGTTGGTCTTCAGCAGGTCCCAATACTGGCCCCAGGGCTGTACCTGAAGATCAACTTCCGCACCGGGGCAGTAATCGGCTTTCCAGGCTTCGATGGCGCTGCCGATGACCTGCGCCCAGTTTTCGTCCCACACCCACATCGTCAGCGCGCCCGGTTCGGCGCACGGCTGCGCGGCGATGGCTGCCTCGTCCTGAGCCTGAACACCCGCGAACGACAGGAGCAGAAGCAACAGAACCGCAAATAACATCAACCGACGTTTATCGTTCATCACTGCACATGCCTCCTTAATTTGAAAATTTGAATGAACATCTGTTTACTGCTGTACAGGTCATTATAATACACCAATCAGGAGCGCAGGCCATAGTGCTGCCTGATACCACCTCTATTCATCCAGCGCCTTCCCGCCTGACCAGGTACCCAGATCAGACGCCGCGTCACCGGGCGGCGCAGCCTGCGGCAGGTTCAGACCCCGACCGTTGCTTTCGGCAACGGCAGGCTGTTTTTTCACCGCCTCAGCGTTGACTTTGGCTCTGGTTTCTTCCAGCGTTTCCCGCAGCGGACGAGTCACCGGGTCAAGCGCTTTGTTAATCTGGCGGTTCAGTTTGGCGCGCGTGGGCGGCTCTTTCGGCAGATCAACCTCCATGCCGGCTTCCTTCATTTCCTGCTGGATGTACATCATGGTTTCACCCCACAGCGCCCGCAGTTTGGCCGTGTATTTTCCCATCAGGTAAGCCCACTGCATCATGCGTTTCGGCCCCGCCACGATCAGCGCGATGATGAAAATGGCGATGAATTCAGCGCCGCCAACGCCCAGGATTTCCATAACAACACCTCGCCAGGATTAACCCGCCTGAGATTGTATCTCAGGTGGGCCGCACTGCAAACCGTTTCTTCAGTCCCGGTCAGGCGCGCGCGCGGCGCTTGATCTGTTTGAGCCGCTTCATCACATCGTTCTGGCCGCGACCGAAATAATCATACAGGATTTTGTACTCGTGATACAGCTCATCATAGACGGCCTTGTTTTCGGCGATTGGCTCTACTACTTCATCCTTGAGCTTGCCCATTTTTTCCGCCGCTGCCGCGATGTCCGGGTAAAGCCCCGCCGCGACTGCCGCGTGCATGGCCGAACCCAGCGCCGGCGCCTGCGACGAGCCGGACAGCCGGAAGCTGCGCCCGGTCACGTCGGCGTAAATCTGGCGCAGCATGGCGTTTTTCTCCGGCAGGCCGCCCGCCGCGATCAGTTCGTCTACGGCGATACCACGTTCCTCAAACGCCTCGATGATGATGCGCGTCCCAAAAGCGGTGGCCTCGATCAGCGCCCGGTAGATGTCCGGCGCGCGGGTCGCCAGCGTTGCGCCCACCAGCAGGCCGGTCAGATCGGCGTCTACCAGCACCGAACGATTGCCGTTCCACCAGTCCAGCGCAACCAGGCCATGTTCGCCCGGTTTTTGTTTGGCGGCCTCGCGCTCAAGATACTGATGCAGGTCTAAACCGGCTGCTTTGGCCGCCTCGTGATATTCCGGCGGGACGGCGTTATCCACGAACCAGGCGAAGATGTCACCCACGCCGCTCTGCCCGGCTTCGTAACCCCACAGCCCCGGCACGATGCCGCCGTCCACCACGCCGCACATACCCTCGACCGGCTGCAAGCTGTCGCCGCTCATGATGTGGCAGGTGGACGTTCCCATAATCATCACCATCTGGCCGGGTCTGACGGCTTTCACGGCGGGCGCGGTCACGTGCGCGTCCACGTTCGCCACCGCCACCGCCGTCCCCGGCAGCAGACCCGTCCAGGCCGCCGCCTGCTCGGTTAAACCACCAGCTTTGCCGCCCAGCGGCGCGAACTCGCGGCTCATCTTCGTATCCACCACGTCGGCAAAACGCGGGTCGAGCGCGGCGAAATAATCCCGCGAGGGGTACGTGCCGTTCTGCACGATGGCTTTATACCCGGCAGTGCAGGTGTTGCGCGTTTCGACGCCGCACAACTGCCAGATAATCCAGTCTGCCGCTTCGATTAACCGCTCTGCCGCGTCGTACACTTCTGGCGCTTCCTGTAAAATCTGGAGCGCCTTGCTGAAGAACCATTCGGACGAAATTTTGCCGCCGTAAAGGTCAAGCCAGGACTCGCCCATGCGGCGCGCTGTCTCGTTAATCTGGTCGGCCTGCGGCTGCGAGGCATGATGTTTCCAGAGTTTAACCCAGGCATGAGGGTTGGCGCGCCATTCCGGCAGGGTGCATAAGGGCGTACCGTCCCGTCTGGTAGGCATCATCGTGCAGGCGGTGAAGTCAATGCCCAGGCCAACCACTTCTTCCGGTTTGACGCCGCTCTGCTTTAACACAGCCGGGATGGTTTGTTTGAGGACTTCGATATAATCCATCGGGTCTTGCAGCGCCCAATCCGGCGGCAGCGGTTGGCCGCTGCCCGGCAGGCGTTCGTCAATAACCCCGTTGCCGTAGGCGTGGACGGCAGAGGCAACCTCGCGCCCGTCGCGCGCGTCCACCAGCACAGCCCGCCCCGACTCGGTACCATAATCCAGGCCAATTGTATACATTGTATTGTATCCTTTGATCCTCGCCTTAAATGGTTCAATGTTCGTTGAGGGGCTTCAGCCCCGCTTTTAACGACGATAAAGCCTCAGCGGGCGTTCGGCAGGATGATCGCGCGTACCACGCCGTCTTCATACAGCGCGGCGGTTTCAAACGCCTGCCGGGTCTGTTCCAAGCTGTAGCGATGCGTCGCCAGGCCATCCAGGTCTACCTGCCCGCTGGCGGCCAGGGCGATTGCCGCCGGGTAGGTGTGTTTCATGCGACGCGATGAACGAATGAGCAGTTCCTTGCGCCGGGCTGCCGAAGCGCGAAAGCCGATGAAATCTTCAACCGGGATGCCGACAATAATCACGCGCCCGCCATAACGCGCGATTTCGACGCACTGGTTGGTCGTGCCGGCCGCCCAGGCCGCTTCAATCGCCACGTCCACGCCGCGTTTGCCGGTTGCGCGCAGCACTTCGGCCACCACGTCGGCCGCATCAATATTGATGACCACATCCGCGCCATAAGCGGCGGCCTGTTCCAGACGCCAGGGGTATCGGTCGGAGGCGAAAATGCGCCGCGCCCCGGCCAGCCGCGCCAACCGGATGATGAGCAGGCCAATCCCACCGCAGCCCAGAACGGCCACATCATCGCCGATCTGGATGTCCGCCAGGCGGCTGGCGTGCAGCGCCACGCCCAGCGGCTCCAGCAGCGCCGCGCCGGTATCCGTGATCGGCTCCGGCACCGGCACACATAAATGCGCCGGATAAACCATGCGCTCTCGCAGCGCGCCATGATACGGATACAAACCCATAAATGCGATGTTCGGACACAGATGCGGGTCGCCAGCCTGGCAGCTTTCGCAGACGCCGCAGGGCGTGGCCGGGTCAATTGCGACACGCTGGCCGGGGCGCAGGTCGCTGCCCGGCCCGACGGCCACGACGATGCCCGCCGCCTCATGACCCAGTGTGATCGGCTCTGTGGCCGTCACGCCGCCCACATCGCCATACAGGTAAATGTGCAGGTCGCTCCCGCAGACGCCGACCGCCGTCACATCCAGCAGCGCCTCGCCGGGGCCCGGTTCGGCATCCGGCACGTCGGCCACGCGAATATCACGCGCCGCATGAAAAAATGTCGCCTTCACGCCTGGTTTCCTTTCACCTCAGCCCCACCCGGCATCATCCGGGAAAATACTGCCGTAGCGCACGCCGACCCGCGGTTCGGCCATCATATCCACAACAACCTCGCGCCAGCGGTTATAGTGCGCCGTTTCCTTGTGCCGGGCGGGCGCGTCCTCATCCCGGTAGGCTTCAATCAGCGTGAAGCGCGTCGGGTCGTCCGCCTGCTGGATGAAATCAAACCGCGCGATCCCCGGCTCCTGAATGCTGTTCCGCACGTTCTCCAGTGTCGCTTCGATAAACGCTTCCAGATACTCCGGCTTGACGTGAATATGGACGAGCGTCACCAACATACGATTCCCCTCCCCTATGACTCAAACGCGGACAGCGCGGCAAACGTCTCCCGCAGGGCGGGATACAGACCGCGAAACGCCGGGTACAGCCGCCGGTAATCGGCCACGCCATCTGCCATCGGCTGGATTTCGTCCACGCGGCGAACCATCTGCGCGCAGGCCGACGGCACATCCGGCCATGCGCCTGCCCCGACTGCCGCCAGAATCGCCGCGCCGAAGGCCGCGCCTTCGCTGGTATTGACGGTATACAGCGGCATCCCCATGATGTCGGTGATGATCTGCCGCCAGACCGGGCTGTTGGCCGCGCCGCCGCTGACCACCGCTTCCGCCGGGTTAACGCCCAGCGCGCGCAGCAGTTCCAGCAGATCACGCATGGCAAAAGCGACGCCTTCCATCACCGAACGCACCATATGCGGCAGGCCATGCCGCAGCGTCAGCCCGACGAACGCGCCGCGCGCCAGCGGATCGGGATAAGGATGGCGTTCGCCGGTCAGGTACGGCGCGAACACCAGCCCCAGTGCGCCGCGCGGTACGGCAGTCGCCTTCTGGTTGAGATCATCATAACTGCTTTCCGGGGTCAGTTCATCGTGCAGCCAGCGCAGGCAGCCCGCCGCGCTCAACATCACACCCATATGGAACCACGTCCCCGGCATCGGGCCGCAGAAGGTATGCAGGCGGCCATCCGGCTCCGGCGCGTAGCGGTCGCTGACAGCGTAGGCTACGCCGGACGTACCTACTGTCAGGCTGCACTGCCCCATCGAAACGATGCCGTTGCCGACCCCGCCCGCCGGCTGATCGCCCGCGCCGCCCACAATCGGCGTGCCGGGCCGCAGACCGGTGGCCGCCGCGCCGTCCTCGCCGACGACGGCGCTCACATCGGTGGATTCGCACAGGTCGGGCAGCCAGCGGCGCGGGATGTCACAGGCCGCCAGCACGTCATCCGACCAATCGCGTTTGCCGATGTCCATCGCGCCGAAGCCGGAGCCGTCGGCCACGTCCATCACATACGCGCCGCTCAGTTTGTAGCGAATATAGTCCTTCGGCAGCAGCACGTGGGCGATCTGCCCGTAGATGTCCGGCTCGTTTTCGCGCATCCAGACCAGTTTGGGCGCGGTGAAACCGGGCGGCAGAATGCTGCCGATGATCTGGTACAGGCGTTTTTCGCCCACCCTGCGCGTGATCGCTTCGCACTGCGGGCCGCTGCGCTGGTCATTCCACAAAATCGCCGGGCGCAGCGGGCGGCCTTCCGTGTCCAGGGCGGTCAGGCCGTGCATCTGGCCGGTCAGGCCGATGGCCGCAATCTGGTCGGCAGGCACCACCTCAAGCACGTCATGGAGCGCCTGGCAGGTGGCCTGCCACCAGTCATCGGGATTCTGTTCCGACCACAGCGGGCGGGGCGTCGAAAGCGGATGGGGATAACTTTTGCTGACTAACACCGCCCCCTGGTCGTCAATAATCAGTGCCTTCGAGGCCGTTGTACTGACATCAATGCCGATGAAATAATTCGGGGACATTTTCCCTCACCATGCAGAAAAAAGCATTTATCCGGCGACAAGTTTAACCCACAATTCGCCGCCATCAAAACGCCATCATCATGTTTTGAAAGTGTCACCCGTCATGTCCGTATTTGATTATGTATCCAACTGTTTTAAACCCGCCCGATGGGTTCAAGCGGTATCGCGTCCCTGCTCCAGATACGCTTCGTACAGACGCGCCAGATGCGCAAGCGGCGCGCGGTAGTATTCGTCCGGCGTGATGTCCAACGGCACGCGGCGGACGGCCTCTTTGACGACCGGACGCTGCGCCGCAAAATCCTTTATCACCTGGGCATGAGGTTTGAGCGAGCCGTCCGGGCGCACTAGGCCGAAGAAGCGTTCATGTTTCGACTCCAGGCAGGGCGGTTTGTCCCACAGTTCCGGGATGTAATCCGCGAAACACCACACCATCGCGCCCGTAGCCCCCACCTCCACCAGCCGGGGCAGCACCTCGGCCAGATATGCCGCCAGGTCATCTTCCGAAGCCATGAACTGCGTGCGCGGCTGCCCGTAGGCCGTCCATTCCCAGACTTCAGACTCCTTGCCGGGCGTGTTGGTGCAGCCGCCGAACTCCTCCATCAGCGTTGGTTTGCCGCACAGCGCCGAAGTCAGCGCGCAGGTGAACGGCACGACATCGGGATCAAGCGGGCTGCGCGACCAGGGCAGATACATCGGGTAGGCGTGCATCACCGCAACATCGGTTTCGGCATACACCTGGTCAATGCGGAAGCCGTTATCCTCGTGCAGGTTGGCGATGTGCAGCCCGTAAGTGATCGGATGTTTTGTGTCCAGCGCGCGAATCAGGCTAACCATTTCCCGAACCCAGGCGCGGCCATAATCAGCATCCGGCGGCCAGGCGAACAGATCGGGTTCGTTGCCCAGGTTCCACATCCACACCGCCGGATGGTCTTTGAACGCGCCGACGAGCGACCGAAGCATCAGCCGTTCGGCTTCCAGCGCCGTCGGGTCGGTGTACATGTTGCGGTAGCCGCCGTTAAAAATGCCGTCCCGGCTGACGACCTGCCGCACATACCGCGACGGAATGGGCAGACCGGCATCCAGCAGCCAGCGCGGAGACCAGTTCGGGCCGCTCATGTGGCCGGTGAAAAACGTCACGTCCAGCCCCAGGCCGGCTTCGGCAGCCAGATCACATACCGTCGCAAAGTTTTTCATACTCTCGACGGAAACCGCGCCCGGCTCTGGCTGAAAATCATCCCACAGCAGAAACAACCGCACCACATTCAGTCCCAATTCCTGAATCAGCGCGAATTCCTCACGCACTTCTCCGGCGTCAAAATCCGACCACCAGTACATCGCCTTGCGGCGCGGCCAGTAGTTAACGCCCAGCACAAACGGTTCGGTCATAAAAACCTGTCCTCTTCACACAGAAAAAAAGCGCACCCGGCGCGGCGTTGACAATTCCGCGACCGGCAGCATAGATTAACCCGAAGTATATCGCGGCGCAGTGGATTGCACACTTTCACCCATGCAGGTTAGCCATATCCTGAGCATTCAGCGCGCCGCACGACTGGCGAATGACCAGGTGCGTCGGCAGGAGAACCTGCTGTGGTTCAGGCACGCTGCCCTCGATCAGACCCAGCAGCAGGCGCGTTGCATAAGCGCCCTTCTCTCGAATGGGATGGTGTATGGTTGTAAGCTGCGGTGTCGTCGCAGTAGCCGCCGGCAGGTCATCAAATCCGACGACCGCCATATCCTGAGGAACGCAGACGCCGGCTTCGCGCAGGGTTTGCAGCACACCGAGGGCAATCTGGTCGCTGGCGGCAAAAACGGCGTCTAAGCCGAGCGGCAGCAGGGACTTCATGGCTCGCTGCCCGGTATCAGTGTTAAACTCACCATATACGATCCATCGCGGATCAACGGCCAGCCCAGCCGCTTCCATCGCCTGCTGGTAGCCGATCACACGATCATGGCTGTCGGTGTTAAGCAACGGGCCGGTGATGATTGCAATCTTTCGGCGGCCCAATTGAATCAGGTGTTCGACGGCGGTGCGGGCTGCCTGAACGTTATCAATGGTGACATAGCTGACCCGCTCCGCAAAATGGCGCGGACGTTCGATGGTCACGAATAAAGCCGGTGTATCCACCAGACGCGCGATCAGCGGATGGCTGGCCGAAGCCGAAAGCAGCACCAAACCATCGGCCAGATGATTGTGCGAAATCTGGCGATGAAACGACTCGTGGTTTTCGCCTTCGCCGCTGCCGCCCAGCCACAGCAGCGTGCTGTAATTCTGCTGGTTAGCCACCTCGGCTATACCCTGAATAAGCGTTGGGAAATAAGCCGAGGGATCATCAAAAAAAACGGCTGCCGTCTGGGAAACAACAATGCCTAAAATCTGCGTCCGTTGGGTAGCCAACATGCGCGCGATCTGATTCGGGTGAAATTTCTGCTCCTGGATGACCTGCCAGACCTTCTCGCGGGTGGCAGGGCTGACGTTGGGATGGTGATTGATAACTCTGGAGACGGTAGACCGGGACACCCCGGCTAAACGAGCAATGTCTTCCAAATTCAGGTTCATTAGTCAAAAGCTTTTCTAAAGTATAAATGTTGGGAGCGCTCCCAAGCCCTGCTCTTAATATAGTGAACCTGCTCCCAATTGTCAAGCAGGTGACGAAAGGCACCAAGGCGATTGCATATCAAATCTTAACCGACTCATGGCCCTTTCAGACCCCTCCCCGGCCCTCTCCATATACACAGAGGGGGATGAGTCACACGGCCATTAATCCTCCCCCGTACACGGGGGAGGTGTCCCGAAGGGACGAAGGGGGTCAAAAAGCAGATTTAGAACACTTGTAGCATTTATATACGATCGCCTTACGAAAGACGCACCATCTTGCCCGCCGGTGAAATTCAGGCTACTGTAGACGGCCAGCGCGACCTGATGCGCCCCATAAGGAGGCCCTGTGTTCCATACCGTTCGCTGGACTCTGCCGAAAATCGAACAGCGGCTCGCTTTGATCGAACCGCTCGCGTACCGCCGCCGCCAGCCGCTCCCACCTTTCCGCCTCAAAATCCTCAGCAGCCCATTGGAAACACCGCCGGTGACAGCCGGCGAAGATGACACTGACTGGCCGGAGATTCTACCCAACACCTACTGGGAAAAACGCGATACGAACTTCGTGCTGCGCTGCCAGTTTTTACTGCCGGGCGACTGGCCGAACGACTCCTTTACCGGCCTTTACCTGCCGCTGGGTGAACCTGGCAGCTTCAGCCACCCGGAGGCGCTGGCCTACGTAGATGGGGAACCGTTCGCCACCTGCGACCGCCACCACCAGGAGATTCTGCTGCCAGACCGCTGGCGCGACGGGCGACCTCACCTGCTGGCGCTGCACGGCTGGACGGGCAACAGCCACAAAGACGGCGAACACGCCCACCTGCTGATGCGGAACTGCGAAATTGTGTTGATAGACCAGCCCACGCGCGCTTTTGCCGCCCTGGCGCGGGTAACGCTGGACGCGGCGCGCCACCTGAACGCCGATGTTCCGGCCAGGGAACACCTGCTCAACGCGCTCGACGATGCTTTTAAAACGCTCGACACACGCGAACCGTTTGATGAGCGTTTTTACGCCAGCGTGCCGGATGCGCTTCAAACGCTGCGCCGGGGCATCGAACAGGCCGGCGCGCCCCTGGACGTGGACATCACCGCCGTCGGCCACGCTCACATTGACGTGGCCTGGTTGTGGACACTCGGCCAGACGCGCCGCAAAGCCGGGCGCACCTTCCATACCGTCCTGCGCCTGATGGAGCAGTTCCCGGACTATCACTTCACGCAAAGCCAGCCGCAGCTTTACGATTTCGTGCGGCAGGATTACCCGGCGCTGTTCGAGGCCATCCGGCAGCGCGCCGCCGAAGGGCGCTGGGAAATCATCGGCGGCATGTGGGTGGAAGCCGATTGCAACATCAGCGGGCCGGAGTCGCTGGCGCGGCAGTTTTTATTAGGGCGCTCATTTTTCCGCCGGCACTTCGGCGAAAACGCCGAGTCGCCGGTGTTATGGCTGCCGGATGTGTTCGGTTACGCCGCCAACCTGCCGCAGCTTCTTAAGCTGGCCGGGCTGGATTATTTTTTCACCATCAAAATCGGCTGGAACCAGTACAACAAAATGCCCTATGACAGCTTCTGGTGGCAAGGCGTGGACGGCACGAAGGTGCTGACTCACTTCAGCACCACGCCGGAACCCGGCCACCCGGAGCGCGCGCAGAGCGCCACCTACAATGCCATCCCAACCCCCGAAACCGCCTTAGGCACGTGGAGGCGATTCCAGCACAAAGAGGCACAAAGCCGCCTGCTGATGAGCTACGGCTACGGCGACGGCGGCGGCGGCCCTACCCGCGAAATGCTGGAAAACATCCGCGAAATGGCGGCCTTCCCCGCCCTGCCCCGCGTGCAGTTCGGGCGGGTGGGTGATTTTTTCCGCGCCCTGGAAGCCCAGGCCGGCGACCGGCTGCCGACCTGGAACGGCGAGCTGTACCTGGAGCTGCATCGCGGCACGTATACCACCCAGGGCCGCAACAAACGCGCCAACCGCCGCAGCGAATTTCTGCTGCACGACGCCGAATTTCTGGCCGCGCTGGCCGCCCTGCTCGACCCCGGTTACGGCTATCCGGCGGAAACCTTCCGCAACGCCTGGGAACTGGTCTGCCTCAACCAGTTCCACGACATCATCCCCGGCAGCAGCATCGGCGCGGTTTACAAGGAGTCGCTGCGGCAGTACGAGCAGATTGAGCAGATGGCAGCCGAAGCGCGCGACGCGGCGCTGCAAGCCATCGCCGGCAGAGTCGGCGGCGACCTGATGATCGTTAACCCGTCCGGCTTCTTCCGGAATGATCTGGTTTTCTGGCCCGGCCACCTGCCGGAAGGCCGGCGATTCGAGCAGTTGAACGGCCTGCCGGTCTGGACGCAGAAAACCGAAACCGGCACCTGGATCGCGCCGGGAACGCCCGCCGATTCGGGGCTGCCGCCCTTCAGCGTCACCCCGCTGATGATCGCGCCCGGCCAGAGCGCCGACCTTCTCGAAACCGCAACCGGCGTCCTGGCCGCCGCCGACCGGCTCGAAAATCGTTTCCTGCGGGTCGAGTTTAACGCCGAGGGCGACATCACCCGCATCTACGACAAACGTGCCGGGCGCGAGGTGCTGCCCTCCGATGCGGTTGCCAACCAGTTCCAGGCGTTTGAAGACCGCCCGCTGAACTGGGACGCCTGGGATGTGGACATCTTTTACGACGACAAAATGTGGCTGGCCGAACCCGCCGAGTCGATTCGTGTGATCGAAGCCGGCCCGCTGCGCGCCGCGCTGGAAATCAAACGCCGCATCCTCAACAGCAGTTATACACAGGTGATTTCGCTGGCCTGCAACAGCCGCCGCCTGGATATCGAAACCGGCATAGACTGGCGCGAACGGCATGTGCTGCTCAAAGTCGCCTTCCCGGTGGACATCCTGTCGCCGGTCGCCACCTACGAAATCCAGTGGGGCAGTGTGCAGCGCCCCACACACCGCAACACCAGTTGGGACTGGGCGCGTTTTGAAACCTGCGCCCAGAAGTGGGCTGATCTGAGCGAAGGCGATTACGGCGTCAGCCTGCTGAATAACGGCAAATACGGCCACGACATCCACGATAACGTGATTCGCCTCAGCCTGCTGCGCGCGCCCACCATGCCGGACGAGCAGGCTGACCAGGGTCAACACCGTTTTACCTACAGCCTGCTGCCGCACATGGCGGATTGGCGTCTGCTGACCGCGCAGCAGGCCTACGCCCTCAACGACCCGTTGATCGCAGCCCCCGGTTCTTCAGCGCCGGGTCGCGTCATCGAAAGCCCGGTTGTGCCGGAAGCCAACAACCTCATCATCGAAACGATCAAACAGGCCGAAGATAGCGACGGCCTGATCGTGCGGCTGTACGAATACCAGCAGCGGCGCGGCATGGCCGCGCTGAAAACCGGCTTTAACCTGCAAGCCGCCTATATCACCGACCTGCTGGAACGCAATCAGGAGGCGCTGCCGGTCGGCCAGAACCGCGTTTTGTTTTCGATACGCCCCTACCAGATCATTACTTTGCGGCTGATACCTGCCGCCGAATAAAGGAGCATCATCATGGCTTTTTTTGATATGCCGCTGGAACAACTGTTAACCTACCGCCCCGCGCGCGAAGAACCGGCGGATTTCGACGCCTTCTGGGCGCGCACGCTGGACGAAACCCGCCGCCACCCGCTGGACGCCCGCTTCGAGGCGGCGGACTTTGGCCTGCAAACGGTCGAAACCTTCGACGTGACCTTCAGCGGTTACGGCGGCCAGCCCATCAAAGGCTGGCTGCTGCTGCCCCGCCAGCGGTCGGCGGCCCTGCCCTGCGTGGTCGAGTACATCGGCTACGGCGGCGGGCGCGGTTTTCCCACCGACTGGCTGTTGTGGAGCAGCGCCGGTTTCGCGCATCTGGTCATGGACACGCGCGGCCAGGGCAGCGCCTGGCGCACCGGCGATACGCCCGACCCCGAACCGGACGACGCAAACCCGCAGTTCCCCGGCTTCATGACACGCGGCATCCTGCGCCCGGAAACCTATTATTACCGCCGCGTTTTCAGCGACGCCGTGCGCGCCATCGAAGCCGCCCGCAGCCACCCCGCCATAGACCCGGCGCGGATCGCCCTCACCGGCGGCAGCCAGGGCGGCGGCATTACGCTGGCCGCCGCCGCGCTTGTGCCGGACGTAACCGCCGCCCTGCCGGATGTGCCGTTCCTGTGCCACTACCGCCGCGCCACCGAAATCGTGGACTCGCAACCCTACCAGGAAATCGCCCGCTTCTGCCAGATTCACCGGAACAAAGTAGATACCGTCTTTAACACGCTGGCCTATTTTGACGGCCTGAACTTCGCCGCGCGGGCCAGGGCGCGGGCGCTCTTTTCGGTCGGGCTGATGGACGAAATCTGCCCGCCGTCAACGGTCTACGCGGCCTACAACCACTACGCCGGCGACAAGGATATGCGGGTCTGGCGCTACAACCATCATGAAGGCGGCGAGAGTTACCAGGCATTGGAGAAAATCAAATTCCTGCGCGCGCTGTGGGCGGCATAACGGCGCGCTCAGCAGCCGTCAGCCGTTTGACGCGCGCCCATGACGTTTCTCCAGCTCGGCGCGCACGTCGGCCAGCGAAATATCAAGCTGCGCCATCAGCACCAGGGTGTGATAGAACAGGTCGGCCAGTTCGCCGATCTGTTCTGCTCTCCCCTGTCCCAACGCCGCGACGATCACTTCGACCGCTTCTTCGCCGACCTTCTGGGCGATTTTGTTGATCCCCTTCTCCATCAGGCTGTTGGTGTAACTGCCTGCTTTGGGGTTCGCCTGCCGGTCGCGGATAATGCTTTCGAGTTCGTTCAACATGTCGGCCATGAAAACCCCCTGATTCAGCAAACCGCTCTAAATGCAAGTCCCTCTCCCTGAGGGAGAGGGATTTAAGGTGAGGGCTGCAATCTCCGAAAGAAACACGATACTGCCCCGGTGTGGCAGGCCGGGCCGGCAGGAAACACCTGCACCAGCAGCGTATCGCCGTCGCAGTCCACATAAATCGCCTGCACGCGCTGAACATTGCCCGATGTCGCGCCTTTGTGCCACAGTTCTTCCCGGCTGCGGCTCCAGAACACCGTCTCGCCGGTTTCCAGCGTGCGGCGCAGCGACTCGGCGTTCATGTAGGCCACCATCAATACCTGCCGGGTCGTCGCGTCCTGCACCACCACCGGAACGAGGCCGCGCTCATCCCATTTAATCTGCTCGAAATTCACGCCGCCCCCGCCTCGACCGGGCGCACCGGCACGCCGCGTTCGATCAGATAACGTTTCAGGTCGCCGATGCGAACCTCGTTATAATGAAACAGCGTGGCCGCCAGCGCCGCGTCAGCGTGGCCGTCCGCCAGCGCATCGTAAAAATGCTCCGGGCTGCCCGCGCCGCCGGATGCGATCACCGGAATCGAAACGGCGTCCGCGACCGCCCGCGTCAGTTCGATGTGGTAGCCGGCTTTCGTGCCGTCCCTGTCCATGCTCGTCAGCAGGATTTCGCCCGCGCCCCGGTCTTCCACCTCGCGCGCCCAGGCGACCGCCTCTTTATCGGTCGGCACGCGCCCTCCGTTGACGTGTACGATCCATTTACCATCCATCCACTTAGGATCAATCGCCACCACGATACATTGGCTGCCAAACGCCCACGCCCCCTGGTTAATCAGTTCCGGGGTTTTGACGGCGGCGCTGTTGATGGACACTTTATCCGCTCCGGCCAGCAGCGTAGCGCGAATGTCATCTATGGTACGGATACCGCCGCCCACACAAAACGGGATGAATACGCTGTCTGCCACCCGGCGCACCATATCCAGCACCGTGCCGCGATTTTCGTGCGAAGCGGTGATGTCCAGAAACACCAGTTCGTCCGCCCCTTCGCGGTCGTAGACGGCGGCCTGTTCTACTGGGTCGCCTGCGTCGCGCAGGTTGACGAAGTTGATGCCCTTCACCACGCGCCCGTTCATCACGTCCAGACAGGGGATGATTCGTTTAGCCAGCATCCTTGCCTCCCGCCAGCGTAAGCGCCTCTTGCAGCGTAAACCGTTTTTCGTACAGCGCCATGCCGATGATCGCTCCGGCCACGCTGCCGGTTTCCGCCAGCGCGCGTACATCCTCCAGCGAACGCACTCCGCCGGATGCAATCACCTGCAAGCCGGTGGCTTCGGCCAGGCGAACGGTATCCTGAATGTTGACGCCCGACAGCCCGCCATCCCGGCTCACGTCCGTATACAGCGCGTGGCGAACGCCCAGCGCCATCATCTGCCGCCCCAGTTCGACCGGTGTCAGATCGGCCACCTGTCGCCAGCCATGCGTGGCGATCTTTCCGCCGCGCGCGTCCAGCCCCACGCAGATACGCTCCGCGCCCCACCGCCTGACCGCCTGAGCAACCATTTCTGGCTGCTGGACGGCAGCCGTTCCCAATACAACACGGGAAACCCCGATCTCGAACGCCCGCGCCAGATCATCCATCTGTCGCAGGCCGCCGCCGAACTGCACCCGCACGCCCAACCGGGCGACCGCCTCAACAATCCGCAGGTTATCGTTGGTTTCCGAAAACGCGCCGTCCAGGTTGACCATGTGAATCCAGACCGCCCCGGCCTCCACCCACAGCTGCGCCGTCGCCAGCGGGTCGTCGCCGAAAACTGTCTGCCGCGCCGGATCGCCTTCTTTCAGGCGCACAACTTTGCCGCCGCGCATATCAATCGCCGGATAAATTATCATGCCGCTGCCTTCAGAAAATTCGCCAGGATTTGCAGCCCGACATGCTGGCTTTTTTCCGGGTGGAACTGCACACCATAAATGTTTTCCCGCTGCACCACCGCCGTGAATGGAATACCATAATCCACCGTGACGACCGTATCCGCCGGGTCAGCCGCTACACAGTAATAACTGTGGACGAAGTAGGCATAGCTGTTCGATTCCACGCCCGCCAGCAGCGCCGAAGGCCGCCGCAAAACCAGTTGATTCCAGCCCATGTGCGGCACTTTTAAACCCATATCATCGGGAAAGCGCGTCACGTAACCCGGCAGCAGCCCCAACCCCTCGTGCAAACCCATTTCGTTGCTGTACTCGAATAAAAACTGCATCCCCAGGCAGATGCCCAGGTAGGGCGTGCCGCTGTGAATCGCCTCTCTCAGCGGCTCGACCAACCCTTGCCGCCCGATTTGCTGCATCCCTGCGCCGAATGCCCCGACCCCCGGCAGGATGATCTTTCCCGCGCCGCGCAGGTCGCCCGGCTCGCGCACAAGCTGTATCTGTTCCACGCCCAGGTGTATGAGCGCGTGCAGCACGCTGCGTAAATTCCCTGCGCCGTAATCAACAACAGCCAGCATACATCCTCCCCTGAAAACAAAAACCCCGCTCGGTGCGGGGCGTTCAACCAACGATAAATTAGCGTGGAGGACTACACCAACACCGGGCGGTCTGTAGTTTTGTGGTGATGATGCAACACCAACCATGACCTCGCTGCTAACATTGCAAAGTATAACGGCGGGGCAGGCGGTTGTCAACCACCCGCAGAACGCTACAATTAACCTGTCGAGCGTATGAGGAAGCCGCCGGTGACTCGAACGATTGCCATCTTAACCGATTTCGGAACGCGCGATGCTTATGTCGGTGTGATGAAAGCCGTCATGCTGCGCATCGCGCCGGACACCCGTTTCATTGACATCACGCATTCCATCCAGCCGCAGAACGTCCGCCAGGGCGCTTTTACCCTGCTCACCTGTCACCGCTATTTTGCGCCGGGGACGATCTTCCTGGTCGTGGTTGATCCCGGCGTAGGCAGCGTCCGCAAACCGCTGGCGGCGCTGGCCGATGATTATTATTTCATCGGTCCGGATAACGGCGTCCTGTCCTACGCGGTGGCGGAATACCTGGACGCGCAAATCGTTGAACTCAGCAATCCGGCCTACTGGCTGTCGGCGGTCAGCGGCACATTTCACGGGCGGGACATCTTCGCCCCGTGTGCCGCGCACCTGGCCGCCGGTGTTTCACTGGCCGAACTGGGAATACCTTATGACAACTACCAGCGCCTCGCCCCGCCGCTTCTGGAAATCGCGGGTCGAAAAATCGCCGGCGAAGTGCTGCACATTGATCGCTTCGGCAACGCCGTCACCAGTATCGGCGAACTGCGCCGCGCCGCAACCGACGGCCTGTATCTCATCCCGCCCTTCAGCAAAGACCAGCATCGCTACCCGGTGCAGACCTTCGCGCCGTCCGTGACGGTGCAGGTCAAGGGGTTCTCGCTGCCGGGCATCCGCCACACGTACAGCGAAGTCGCGCCCGGCGAACCGCTGGCGCTGGTCGGCAGCAGCGGTTATCTGGAGATCGCCGTCAACCAGGGCAGCGCGGCTAACCAGCTTGACCTGACGACCGGCGACTCGATCATCCTGGAGATAGGATAACGCCATGCAGCAGTTCATCATCGAAGGCGGCCACCGGCTTTCCGGCGCGGTCAAGGCCAGCGGCAACAAAAACGCGGCGCTCAAAATGCTGCCCGCCTGCCTGCTCACCGACGAACCCGTGACCCTCAGCAATGTGCCGAATATCGGCGATGTGCGCGTGACGCTCGACATCCTGCGGCGGTTGGGCGTCACGGTTGAAGAGCCGGCGGCGGGGGTCGTTCGCATCGAAGCCAGACAGATCGCCACTACAGCCATAGACCCGGAACTGGGGCAGAAAATCCGCGCCAGCATCGTGCTGGCCGGGCCGCTGCTGGGGCGCTGCGGACAGATCACCGTGCCGCTGCCCGGCGGCGACAGCATCGGCGAACGCCGCCTAGACGCGCATGTGCAGGCGCTGGCAAAACTGGGCGCGCGCATCGAACATACCGGCGGCGCGCTGCTGATGCGGGCGGACAAACTCAAAGGCGCGGATATTCTGCTGTACGAAGCCAGCGTCACTGCCACCGAAAACGCGCTCATGGCCGCCGTCCTAGCCTCCGGCACGACCATCATCCGCAACGCCGCCTGCGAGCCGCACATTCAAAACCTGTGCGCCATGCTCAACGGCATGGGCGCGCACATCGAAGGCAGCGGCACCAACCGGCTGATAATCGAGGGCGTGCAACGGCTGCACGGCGGCGAATTCCGGGTAGGCGCGGATTATATCGAAGTCGGCAGTTTCATCGGCGCGGCGGTTTTGACCGGCGGCGAACTGTGGATTAAAGAGGCCGACCCCGAACACCTGGACATCGTGGAACACACTTTTGGCCGCCTGGGTGTAACCTGGGAAACGCGCGGCCAGGACATCTACGTGCCGGAATGCCAGCCGCTCACCATCGTGCCAGACCTGGGCAACCGGATTCCGATCATCAAAGCGCAGCCCTGGCCGGCCTTCCCCGCCGACCTGATGAGCATTGCGCTGGTGGTCGCCACACAAAGCGCCGGGGCAGTGCTGTTCCACGACTGGATGTACGAAAGCCGCTTTTTTTTCACCGACAAGCTGGTGCGTATGGGTGCGCGCATCACCCTCTGCGACCCGCACCGCGTGCTGGTACAGGGGCCAGCCGCCCTGGCCGGCCTGCCTAACATGACCAGCCCCGATATACGCGCCGGCATGGCGCTGCTGCTGGCGGCGCTGGCCGCCAAAGGCGAAACGCATATCTTCAACATCCAGCAGATTGACCGGGGATACGAGCGCGTGGACGAAAAACTGCGCGCACTGGGTGCGTCTATTCAACGAGTGGCGGTAGACCAGTCGTCCACGATTGAAGAACCGCTGGATACCAAAGCGGCACAGCACTAACGGCTGCGCGGCCCGCGCACGCGCATATCACCGGCGCGCCGGGTGATGCCGGCGGTATCGAGAAATTCCAGCAGACCAATCGCATATTTACGGGTGGTATTAAAACGGTCACGCAGGCCGGCGGCGCTGACGCTGCCTTCGGCATCAATGATCTCCAGGGTGGCGCGCACCATCGCGTCATACGCCGCCCGGCTGAAGATCACATCATCCTGCACCTGTACGATATCCCCCGTTTCGATCAGCGCATATAAAATATCCTGGCCGACCATCTCGGCGGCTTCGGCGAACGAAGGCGGCGTATAAGGCGCGGCGATCATCTTTTCCTCAAGCGCCCGGATGCGCGCCGTCTGCGCCGGGCTGAAACGCACCTCGTGGCCGGACAGCCGCAGCCGGTCATCTTCGACCACAATTTCGTCCTGCATCGTCAGCAAAGCATTGAGCGTAGCGCCTTTTAACCCCAGGCGGCTGCGCAGTTCTTCCCGCGACATACCCGGACGCAGCGGCTCGGCGCGGTGGAAAGCGTCCAGTTCATCGCGCATCCGGCGTTTGATCTGCTCCCAACTGGCGCGCGCCAGCAGTTCGCCGCCCGGCAGTTCCACCAGCAGCCCTTCGGCCAGCGCATCCTGTACCGCCGCCTCAAATTCCCGCGTCTGGTAGCCAAGCTGCTTTTGCAGCGCGGGGCGTTTTTCCGGCAGGCGCGCCGCCTGGGCGACTCGTTCGGCAGGCGTGCCGGACAGGCGCGTCGCCAGCGCAGCGATCACATCCGGCTGAAAGCGTTTCCAGCGTCGGCCAGGGTGCGGATTGACGACGATTCCGCCGCCGACCGTCTGCGGCGGCGAGGGATAACGCAGGATAAAACGATCGCCCTGCGCCAGCGCCAGCGGGTTTTCCAGCCGGATTTGCAGCCAGCCCTCGGCGCCCGGCAACAGTTCCTCGGCATCCAGCAGGCGCACAAACGCGACCGACTCCGCCGCGCCGGAAAAAAACTTCACCTGAGCATTATGTTTGAGCGGGCGACCGGCATCCTTGAGATAACGCGCGCGCACGTCCACCAGCACCGACGGCTGAAGCAGGCCGGGATGGGAAACCACCTCGCCGCGCGCGACGGCCTTCTTTTCGACACCGGTGATGTTCACAGCCAGGCGGCTGCCCGGCTCTGCCGCCTCGACCGGCTGTTTGTGGCGCTGCAAGCCGCGAATGCGCCCGCGCTGGCCGCCCGGCTGGATTTCCACTTCGTCGCCTACCCGCATCCAGCCGCCCAGCAGCGTGCCGGTGACGACCGTGCCAAAGCCGCTGATCGTAAAAACCCGGTCTATGGGCAGGCGCGGGTTTCCAAATTCCGCGCGCGGCGGCATCTGTTCCAGCAATGCCGAAAGCCGCGTCAGCAGTTCTGGCAGTCCCGCCCCGGTGCGCGCCGAAACCGGCACGATTTCCGCGCCTTCCAGCACCGTACCGGCCAGCGTTTCGCCGATGTCCCGCGTGACCAGTTCCAACCAGTCAGGGTCATCCACCAGATCGCTTTTTGAAAGCACGACCAGCCCGCCCGGCACGTTGAGCAGATCGAGAATCGCCAGATGTTCGCGCGTCTGGGGCATCACACCCTCATCGGCGGCGATCACCAGCAGCACGGCGTCAATGCCGCCCACGCCGGCCAGCATATTCTCGATGAAGTCCCGATGACCCGGCACGTCCACGATGCCGATTGCCTGACCATCCGGCAGAGTCAGCCAGGCAAAGCCCAGGTCAATGGTCATTTCGCGGGCTTTTTCCTCGGCCAGCCGGTCAGGATCAATGCCGGTCAGCGCCCGCACAAGGGTAGATTTGCCGTGATCTACGTGTCCGGCAGTACCGATGACGCGCATGAAAGTTATTCCGTGTCGTGTGTTATGAACCGTTAACGTTTCCGCCTGGGCCGTTCAGTTTTGCCGGGGGCGTTTTCGGCCCAGTGTCGTATTCCATCAAAAGCGCCTGATACCGTTCCCGGTAAAGCTGTGCGCGTTCACGCTCCAGGCTCCACAGGCGATTCAGGCTGTCCTGAATAGGCGGGAACATGCCCTCCAGTTCGGCAATGCGCTGCACGAAACGGTCAAACTCTTTATCATGGCTGCGCCAGACTTCATCATTGGAGAGCGTGAACTGCTTCCAACGTTTCTGGTCGTCTGCCGTCCAGTCGTTCCATTCCTGGCGGAAGCGTTCTTCGCTCAACCGCTGCATCTCGGCCACTTCGTTGATGCGCCGTTCCAGGCGGTCGCCGATGCGCTCGAAATCATCAATAATTTTTTTCATGCTGCGGTAGGCTTCCGCCCACACCTCGAAGCGTTCGATGTTACGCTGCATAACGCTGTCCTGCTCACCAAAGCGTTTCATCAGTTCCGACACCTGCTGGTCGCGCTGCTGAAGCAGAAGCGTCTGCTGGTCAATAAACTGCTGAATCTGGTCACGGCGGTCGCGCTCGGCGTTCTGAACTTCCTGCACTTTGCGTTCGGTGCGCAGCGCCAGTTCTTCAAGAAGCTGCAACTTGGGGCGAATGCTGTCAATCTGCTTCTGGACTTCCGGCACCTCGGACTGTGTTTCGGAGATGCGGCGCGCATCCTGGCGGCGCTGCTCTTCCAGGAAAGCCAGCCGGCGATCCGGTTCTTCGACCTTCTTGAACAGATCGTCCACCCGCTGCTGAAGGGTGGCGACCGCATCGGATATACGCTCGCGCTCGACCTGATAGGACGGCAGTTCGCTGGCCTGGCGTTCCAGTTTATCCACGCGCTCAGCTTGTTCACGAATCGAACGCTGGAGGTTCTCGCGGCTCAGTTCCACCCGGCGTTCCGCTTCCCGTTCCGCCGTCAGCCGTTTGGCTTCCTGTTTTTCCAGCAGCTGCTGCATCTCGCGGCGCAGTTGTTCCAGCATTTCCGCTTCCCGGCCAGAGGGCGTGAACTGGCTTTTCATCACCGTCTGATCGGATTCCAGGCTGCCCAGGCGTTTGTTCAGCGCGGCAATTGTATCCTGCTGCTGCGCCAACCGCTCCTCCAGAGTCGCAATCGTCGCCTTGTCGCGCCGCCTTTCCTCGTCCAACCATTCGATCATCCGTGCCGCCTGATTAATGTCCATCCGTCGCCTCCGAAAGGCTTTCGTTTTTCATCCTGTCGCTCACTACAGGTTTCATTATAACATACCATCAATGCAGACTTAAAAATTCTTAATGGCGCTTGGCGCTGCCCCCCCGGCCTGTTATGCTCATCAGGCTTAACGTCTGTGTATCATGGAGAGATTTCATTGGCACCTACCGACCGCTATGTAACCGAAACCAGTTTTCATGTTCGTTACGCCGAAACCGACGCGATGGGCATCGTGCATCATGCCAGCTATATCGTCTACTTTGAGGAAGGCCGCAGCGCCTATTCCCGCCAGCGCGGCCAGGATTATGCCAGCTTTGAACACGGCGGGCATTATCTGGCCGTGTCGGAAGTCGGCGCGCGTTACATCAAACCCGCTCGCTACGACGACTGCATCACGGTGCGCTGCTGGCTTGGCGAGATGAAAAGCCGCTCGCTCACCTTTGAATACGAGATCGTCCACGCCGGCACCGGTGAACTGCTCGTCACCGGCTTCAGCAAACACATCTGCATCACCCACGACGGCCAGGTGGTCAAAATACCGGAGGCGTGGCGCGCCTGGGCTGGGACTTAACAATTCTTTGACACCGGCATAGCACCTGTTATACTCGTAATTAAATACAGGTGCGGTTTTTTGGAGATTAAGAACATGGTTACATATGCTGAACGACCCTGGACAAAACGTTATGATTCCAACGTTCCGGCCTCGCTTGAACCCTATCCTGACATCACCGTCCATTCCTTCCTTGAAGAAGCGGCCCAAAAAGCGCCCAACAGCGCGGCGCTGGTATCCAGTGCGCACCTGCCGGTGCTGGGCCGCCAGGCCAGCATCATGACCTACGGCGAACTCGACCGCCTGTCCGGCAGCCTGGCCGCCGCGCTGATTGACATGGGTCTGAAGTCGGGCGACCGGGTAGCAATGGTGATGCCCAACATCGCGGCTTTCGTCATCAGCTACTACGCGATCTTAAAAGCCGGCGGCGTGGTTTCGGCCACCAATCCCACCTACCCACCTGACAAGATGGCCTTCCAGATCAACGACTGCGATGCCGAAATCGTCATCACCATGAGCCTTTACTACAAGATGATTAAGGACATCCAGCCCAAGACGAAGGTCAAAAAAGTGATCGTCACCAACGTCAAGGAATATCTGCCGCCGGTCGCCAAACTGCTGTTCACCCTGGCGAAAGAGAAAAAAGAAGGCCACCGGGTCGAAAGCCTGGCGAGTGGCGATGAATGGCTGCAAGATGTCCTGACCCGTTACGCCAATAAAAAAGCCAACCGCGCCGTCAAATCTTCCGACCTGGCGCTGTTCCAGTACACCGGCGGCACGACTGGCGTCTCCAAAGCGGCCATGTCCACCCATCGCGCCCTGGTCGCCAACACGCTGCAAATGCGCGCCTGGCTGTTCGTCAAAGATATTCCGGCCAACGCCAATAACGAAGTTTTTCTGGGCGCGATCCCCATGTTCCACGCTTTCGGCATGGTGGCGGTGCTGAACTTCGCCATCGGCATCGGCGCGCGCATCACCCTGGTTCCAAACGCCCGCGACATCGGCGACGTGCTGGATAACATCAACACTTTCCAGCCGACCATTTTTATGGGCGTCCCGGCGCTTTATAACGCCATCAATAACCACCCCGACGTCAAATCCGGCAAAGTCAGCCTGCGTTCAATCCGCGCCTGTGTCAGCGGCTCCGCGCCGCTGCCCCCTGCCGTTAAGCAGGAGTTCGAGCGGTTGAGCGGCGGCGCGCTGCGCGAAGGGTTCGGCATGAGCGAAGCCCCTACCGCCAGCCATTGCAACCCCCTGCTGGGCGAAAACCGCACCGGCTCTATCGGCCTGCCGCTGCCGGATATGGACTGCCGCATCGTCAGCCTGGACGACGGCGTGACCGACCTGCCGGTCGGCGACGTTGGCGAACTCATCATGACCGGCCCGCAGTTGATGATCGGTTATCACGGAATGCCGACCGAAACCGCCAACGTCCTGCGCGAGCAGGATGGCAAAGTCTGGCTGTACACCGGCGACATCGCCCGCATGGACGAGGATGGTTATTTCTACATCGTTGACCGCAAGAAGGATATGGCGCTCATCGGCGGCTTTAACGTTTACCCCAACGCCGTCGAAAAGGTGCTGACCGACCACCCGGCGGTTCTTGAAGCCGGCGTCGCCGCCATCCCCCATCCCGAAAAGGTCGGCCAGGAATCCCTCAAAGCCTGGATCGTCCTCCGACCGGGCATGACGGTCACCGAGCAGGAACTCATCGCCCACTGCGAATCGAAGCTGGCGCGTTACGAAGTGCCGACCCGGTTCGCCTTCCTCAACGAACTTCCCAAAACCGCCGTCGGCAAAACTCTGCGCCGCGAACTGGTGCAGATGGAACTGACGGAACGCGAAAAGTGATGTGTTCTCGGATCGAGGGGCGACCGCACAGGGTCGCCCCCGCTTCAACCGGCAATCAGGGAGAACCGTATGACTGACAAGCCTTTCGATGTGAGCCAGATTACCGGCCACACCTTTGAACCCTTCACCTTTTCGTACACCGAACGCGACGTGTGCCTGTACGCGCTGGCGGTCGGCGCGCCGGCGGACTGGCTGAATCAGGATGACCTGTCGTTCGTTTACGAACTGAGCGGCCAGGGCTTTAAGGCGCTGCCGACCTTCCCTGTGCTGTACCCCACCCGCATGATTGACCATATCCTCGGCGGGCGGCTGGGCCAGATCGAATTTAACCCGATGATGCTGGTTCACGGCGAGCAGTACCTTGAAATCAAAAAGACCATCCCCACCGCCGGCCAAATCACCTGCCGCCCCCGCATCGCCAATATTTTCGACAAGGGCAGCGGGATGCTGGTCATCACCGAAACCCCCTGCTACGACGAGTCCGGCGAAGAAGTGGCCTTCAACCAATCGTCCATGTTCATTCGCGGCCTGGGCAATTTTGGCGGCGAACGCGGCCCGTCCGGCCAATCGGAACCGATCCCCGACCGCGCCCCGGACGCCGTCCAGCGCGAAACCACCCTGGAAAAACAGGCGCTTCTCTACCGGCTGTGCGGCGACCGCAACCCCCTGCACGCCGACCCGGCCATGGCCGCCATCGGGAACTTTGACCGCCCCATCCTGCATGGCCTGTGTACCTTCGGTTTCGCCGGGCGGGCCGTCCTCAAACACTTCTGCGACAATAACCCGGCGCGCTTTAAGAGCATCAAGGTGCGTTTCGCCAGACACGTCTTCCCCGGCGAGACGCTGCGCACCGAGATGTGGAAACAGGATAACCGGGTGATCTTCCGTACCCGTGTCGAGGAACGCGGCGAAGATGTGCTGACTCACGCTTCGGTGGAACTGAATGACTGACACAGCGCCCCTGACCGGCCGGCAGTAAACAGTAATTCGCGGTTCGTTTATTGGAAAGAATGACGAGGTTGTTTGAAGAATGACGACTTACGCGCAACGTCCCTGGGTGAAAAACTACGACGCCGGCGTGCCGGCCTCACTCGAACCCTACCCCGACAAAACTCTGCACGAGTTCCTGACGGAAACGGCGCGGGTATCCCCCAGCCGCATCGCGCTGGCGACCCCCGCTCATCTGCCCGGCCTCGGCTGGCAGACGGCCAACATGACGTATGGCGAACTGAACCGGAAGTCGGACGCGCTGGCGGCGGCCTTCATCAGCATGGGGCTGAAAAAGGGCGACCGGGTAGCTATCGTCCTGCCGAATTCGGCGGCCTTTGCCATCGCCTATTTCGCCGTCTTAAAGGCCGGCGGCGTGGTGGCAGCCACTAACCCCACCTACCCCGCCGAAAAGATGCGCCACCAGATCAACGACAGCGACGCGCCGATTGCCGTCACGCTCAGTCTGTTTTACAGTACCCTCAAACAGATACAGCCCGGCACGAAGCTCAAAAATATCATCGTCACCAACATCAAGGAATATCTGCCGGCGGCGGCGCGGCTGCTGTTCACCCTCATGCGCGAGAAAAAAGATGGGCATCGGGTGGAAAAGCTGGCCGAAGGCGACCACTGGCTTCAGGACATGCTGCGGCGTTTTGACGGACAGAAGCCGAACGCGCAGGTTACGCCGGAGGACATCGGCCTGTTTCAGTACACCGGCGGCACAACCGGCGTTTCCAAAGCCGCCAAACTGCCACACCGCGCGCTGGTCGCCAACCTGCTGCAAATGATGGCCTGGACATCCGAAAAAACCGGCGCGCTGGGCGACATGAATCGCAGTGACCTGATTTACCTGGGCGCGATTCCCATGTTTCATGTTTATGGGCTGGTCGTGCTGCTCAGCCAGGCGGTTGCTTCCGGCTCAAAGATCATCATCGTCAGCAACCCGCGCGACGTCGACAACCTGGTCGGCGTCATCAAAGCCTATAAACCGAACGTCTTTCTGGGTGTCCCGGCCATGTTTAATGCCGTCGTCAACCATCCTGACGTGAAGTCCGGCAAAGTGCCGCTGAACTCGTTCCTGCTGGCCGTCAGCGGCGCAGCGCCACTGCCCCCCGCCACCAAACGCGAATTCGAGAGCTGCGGCGGGCGGCGGCTGACCGAGGCTTACGGCATGAGCGAAACGTCGGCAGGGTCGCACAGCAACCCGATGGTCGGCGACAACCGCACCGGCTCGGTAGGGATGCCGCTGCCGGATATGGATGTGCGCGTGGTCAGCCTGGACGACGGCGTGACCGACGTGCCGGTCGGCGAAATTGGCGAGATCGTCATGGCCGGCCCAAACATCATGGTCGGCTATCATGGGATGCCGACCGAAACGGCCAACGCCTTGCGCGAACATAACGGCAAAAAATGGCTGCATTCCGGTGACATCGGTTATATGGATGCAGACGGCTACTTCTATATTGTTGACCGCCAGAAAGACATGGTGCTGATCGGCGGCTTTAACGTCTACCCGAACAATATCGAAAAAGTGTTGAAGGAACACCCGGCAGTTCTGGAAGTCGGCGTGGCCGGCATCCCTCACCCGGAAAAACGCGGCGAAGAGGCGCTCAAAGCCTGGATCGTCCTCAAGCCTGGCATGACTGTCACCGAGCAGGAACTCATCGCCCACTGCGCACAGCACCTCGCCGGTTACGAAGTCCCGCGCCGCTACACCTTCATCCCGGAACTGCCGAAAACGCTGGTGGGCAAAACGCTGCGGCGCGAGTTGATCCGCATGGAAATGGACGAGCAGGAAGGCGCGTCCCGCTCATAATTCGCCGCGCCGGGCCGCATCGCCGGGCGCGGGACTGGCCGCGTGGGACAGATAATACCCCCGGAAAAATGCCCGCGCCGGGCCGCGATTCATATACCAGACGACGTACAGCATCACCAGAAACTCGACCGCCAGCTGCCCGACCGACAGCGATTGAAAGATTGAGTCGGCGGAACTCATGCCGATCTGGAGATTGTGCTGTGACAGCGATTGGATGATAATCGCAGCCAGCTTAATCACGGTCAGCAGGACGACCGCCCCTACCAGCATAAACCGCAGCGCCGGAGGGCGACCGCGCCAGGCCGGCGCCGCCAGCGCCAGAAAACCCAGCCCCAGGACGCCCTGAATCAGCAGCTCGGCTTCCGAAATCCCACCCACAACATCAGCCCCCGAAAACGCCGGCGCGTCTTCGGAAAGTTCCTGGTTCAGCGCATTCAGCCGCACCTGGCGGACGGTCAGCACCATGCCCACCTGCAACAGCGGCAGCACCGAAAACACCAGCAGGCTGGCAATAATCGCCAGCGAGACACCCAACGGACGCCCCGGACGTTCCATATCGGCCTCCCTACAGCATACAAACTCACCGAGAATCACCCTTAGACGAGTTTTGTAACCCCAAACTACGTGTACATTAGCAAATATTATTATAGATGTGCTATACTACGTACAGGAGTCTGATTCTCGTCATAAGCTAGTGGGGATGACACAACCCATGCAATTGCACAGTTTAATTGACCAGTCCTTTCATGCTTTTCAGGAACAGGCCACCAGCGCCAAAGTCGTTCTGCTGCATCCACGCAGCCGCTACCGTTCGGTGTTGGTTGCCAAACTCATTAACTCGCCCGATCTCAAAGTTTTCTACTATGCGATGGGGCAGGATGACATCAACATTCAGTCGTTTTTGACGGGCGTCACCCACGATCTGGCGAACCAGCATCCGACCTTCGGACGCCACACCAATATCTTACCGCAGGAAGCCTACGACGACCTTGATCTTTTGCTGGACACCTTCGCCCGTGATCTGGCCGAAATCAGCGACACGCCCTATTACCTTATTCTGGACGAATATGACCGCAGCGACAGCGCCGACGACGTTCAGATGTTTGTGGAAAAGCTGATCGGGCGGCTGCCGGAGACCTGCCGCCTGGTCATCAACAGCCGGACGCTGCCGCGCCTGCCCTGGGTTTCGCTGATCGCGCAAAAACGCGCCGTCCTGCTGGAGGATGACCACCTCATCCGGCGGGACTTCTACGAGATCGAAACCGAAGGGAAAAGCAAACTGGAGGTTTACGCGCTGGGTCCGGGTTATGTGCTGATGAACGGCCAGCCGATTGATACCTGGGAAGGCCACCTGCCCCGGCTGCTGTTTTTCTTCGCCCTCGACCGCCCCATCATCACCCGTTCCGAAATCTGCCAGGCTTTCTGGCCGGAACTGGACACCGACCAGGCCGTGAATGTTTTCCATGTCACCAAACGGCGGCTGCACAAGGCGCTGGATATGGATGTGCTGGTGCATGACGGCGGTTACTACCGCGTCAATCCCGATCTCGCCATCCAGTACGATGTAATGGATTTTGTCGAAGCCCTGATGGAAGGCCGCAACGACCAGAACGACCGCCGCGTGAGCGCCTGGCAGCGCGCGATTGACATTTATCGCGGGCCGTTTTTGCAGGGGCATACCGATGATTGGATTCTCGCCCGGCGGCACGATTTCCAATCCGGCTATCTGGAAGCCCTGGCGGAAATGGCTTACGTGCGCCTGGCGGAAGACCGCCCCGAACAGGCGTTGGGTTTGTTCCAGCGCGCGCTGGCCGAAGACCCCAGCCGCGAGAGCCTCCACCGCGACGTGATGCAGCTTTACACCCGCCTGGGACGCCGCAGCGAAGCCGCCGCCCACTTCCAGCGGCTGGCCGATGATCTACGCAAAGAGGGGCGCGAGCCGTCTGCCGAAACGCAGGCGCTCTACAAAGAGATCATGTCGTAAACGCGAACCGGACTCATCCCACTGTTAAGGGATGAGGGTAGCCGTTCAGACGACAAAAGACCTTCCGGGTTCACTGTTGTATCCAAACTTGACCTTACCCGGAAGGTCTTTTTGAGCCTACTTCGACACCGCCATAAATACTACTACCAAAGGGGTGACGGCTGATGTTAAGAATGAATAATTACATACAAAATAAATTATTGTTCATATCATTAAAGCGCCGGCCTGTCAACAAACACGCGCTGCATCACATCGGTATAAATCCAGTCTGTTATCCACAAAACGAACAAAAGTTCATGCTCTATTTTAGAACATTATGCCAATCGGTCAAGGCAGGGCAGCAAAACCGCGCCCCTGTATTGCTGCCCTGCCGCCGATCTCAGCCCGCGCAGGTGAGTTGGTAGGCTTCCGCCCCGACAAACAAATCCCATTCGGCCTGCGTCAGATTGCGATTGGCGATGGCGCAGGCCCGGTCATGCCAGGACTCAAAACTGACATCCCACAGATTAACGAGAGCATCCGCCGCGCCCGAAACCAGCGTCCGGCCATCCGGGCTGAAGGCCGCTGTATACACCCGGTCGCTGTGGCCGGTCAGCGGGCTGCCGAACGACTGACGGCTGGTCACATCCCACAGAATGACGTTGGTATCATGGCTGACCGAGGCCAGCGTGCTGCCGTCCGGGCTGAAGGCCACGCTGTTCACCAGCCCGTTATGGCCGGTGAGCGGCTGGCCGATCATCTGGCCGGTTTCGACATCCCAGAGGATAACCAGCTGGTCGGCGCCGCCCGAAGCCAGCAGCCGTCCATTCGGGCTGAAGGCCAGACCGCGCACCCCGGCGCTGTGACCTTCAAGCGGCTGACCGGTGGGCTGCCATGTTGCCGTATCCCACAGTCGGATTTTGCCATCATCCCCGGCAGAAGCCAGTATCTTTCCATCCGGGCTGAAGGCGACTTTACGAATCACCGCCGCATGGTCGGCCAGCGGTTCGCCAATCGCTTCGCGGCTGGTCACATCCCACACGCGAATCGTTTTATCATTTCCGGCAGAAACCAGCGTTTTGCCGTCCGGGCTGAAGGCCAGGCTGAAGATAATGTCGCTGTGACCCGACAGCGGCTTGCTAATCGCTTCGCGGCTGGTCATGTCCCACAGCCGGATGACCCGATCATCCCCGGCGGAAGCCAGCATTTTACCGTCCGGGCTGAAGGCCAGCGCCTGCACGAAACTATCCGAGCCGGTCATGGGGCTGCCGATCATCTTGCCGGAGGCGGCATCCCATAAGATGATTGCCTTATCCACACCGGCGGAAGCGATGATCGCGCCGTCCGGGCTGTAAGCCACGCTCAAAACCTGGTCTACATGCCCGCGCAAGGAGCGCACCAGCGGGCTGGCTTCCTGAACATTCCACAGAATCACGTCCCGATCATCAGCGCCCGAAGCCAGCATCGCGCCGTCCGGCGTGAAGGCGATGCTGTTTACGTAATCGGTATGCCCGGTCAGCGGCTTACCAATCTGCCGCCCGGTGTTCACGTCCCAGAACCGGATCGTTTCATCGGCGCTGGACGAAGCCAGCATCTTACCATCCGGGCTGAAGGCCACACACAGCACAAAATCCTCGTGTCCGCGAATCGGCTGCCCGGCGGCCTCATGTTTTTCGACATCCCAGAGGACGATTGAACCGTCCAGGCTGCCGGACGCCAGCAGCCGTCCGTCCGGGCTGAAGGCCACGCTCTGCACGCCGTCGTCGTGTCCCCTTAGCGGCTCGCCGACCCTTTCCCCGGTTGCCAGATCCCACAAAATCACCTGGCCGTCGGTCGCGCCGGAAGCAATCAGGCGGCCATCCGGGCTGATCGCCGCGCCGCGCACCGCGCCTTCATGGCCGGCCAGCGCGTCGCCAATCGGCTCGCGGCCGGCAACGTCCCAGCGGCGCACGGTCTGGTCTTCAGCGCCGGAAACCAGCGTCTCGCCGTCCGGGCTGAAGGCCACCGCGCGAATCCGCCCCTCGTGGCCGGTCAGCGGGTCGCCAATGGGTTGGCCGCTCGCCACATCCCACAGGATAATCGTCTGATCGTTGCTGCCCGACGCCAGGATTTTGCCATCCGGGCTGAAGGTCACCGCCCGCACCTGATCGGTGTGGCCGACCAGCGGGCCGCCGATGATTTTCTGCTCGGCCATGTCCCACAGCAGGATGGTTCCATCACGGCTGCCCGACGCCAGAATGGTGCCACCCGGGCTAAAGGCCACCGTCCGCACCCAATCATCATGGATATGCAAATACTGAACGATATGCGGATTCGACTCCAGCGCATTAAGCAGGCTGCCGCGCACTTCGCCGCTGTTGGCCTTCACGTCGAAGGCGACTCGGTTGGCTTCCAGGCTCAGCAGCAGCGCCAGGTCAAGTTCGCCGCCCATCCGCACCAATGACTGCGCCGCCAACTGGCGCGACAGCGCAATCCGCGATTCCAGGTTGGCGCGATCACGCTCATACACCGCCGTTGACCGCGCCTGGTCGGCTTCCTGACGGCGCGTTTCGGCGATCTGCGCCTGGTACAGCGCCACCAGCGCCAGCACGATGGCAACAACCAGCGCGACCGTCACGCCGGCCATCATCACGCGCTGGCGGGCAGTCGCAGCCTTGCGGCTGGCAAATACATATTGCGACTGAAGCGCCGCCACTTCCGGTTGTTTGCCCGCGCTCTGCGCCAACCACTGTTCGGCATCCTGCAAGTCGGTGCCGCGCAGTAGGAAGCTGGCATCCTTGTTTTTACCTTCCCACTCGACGGCGCGTTTGAGCAGCCGCGTATGGGCGCGGACATGATTTAAATCGGTGTCCAGCGTGCGAATCAACGACTGGAATGCGGTATCAAAATCGTCCGTATCGCGGAAGTAAATCCAGTTGTGGGACGAAAGCTGTTTGTGGAGGGATTTATAGTCGCTTACTTCGCGGTACAAAACCGGCACCAGCCGTTTGTTGTGTTCGACCGCATGAGCCAGTTCCTGCCCGCAGACTTCCGAGGCCACCGAGTCCGGGCTGATGACGAACACAAAGTTATCGGCGGACTCGATGCCGGCGTAAATTTCGCGCAGCCAGTCCGACGCCAGTGGAATATCTTCCCAGTCCACCCATACATCGCGGCCATGCGCCTTAAACGCCTCATCCAGCCGCTTGACAAATGCTTTATCCCGCCGGGAATAAGAAATGAAAACGTCGCTCACAGCCGCGCCCCTTTCCCAATGCTGCCCAAAGCCTGAGCTACGTTAATTATATGTTATAAACTTAATGCTGTCGGGTGGAAAGCCGTAGGATTTGTGAATAAAAACCTACAGGGATGCTCGTTCAGCCTGTTTAACCGTTCACGCCATCCCGCCCGTTCAGCGGCACGACATACTCCGGCAGCAGGCGCACGCTCATGTTTTCGCCCACCTGCGGCAGCCCATCCGCCTGCGCCGGAAGTTTGAACATCAGCCCAACCCCGCCGGCGCGCAGTTGAAACTGGTAAGCATCCCCCAGGAACACGCGCCGCTCCACCAACCCGGCGATAACCTCCGGGCTGCCTGCCGCTGACGGTTCGAAGCCGTCGGGATGCAGCAGAACCGCTTCAGCGTCGGCATGGGCTTCCAGCCGGAACTGGCCGACCGCCGTCCGAATCCGGTTTCCCTCCCGCCCCGCTACCGGCAGGATGTTATTCAACCCCAGAAAGCGCGCCACAAAGGCCGAGGCCGGGCGGCGATAGACTGCCTCCGGCATGCCGACCTGCTCGAAACGCCCCTCGTTCATGATGGCGATCCGGTCGGCGATGGCGAAGGCTTCGTGCTGGTCGTGCGTCACGTACAGTGCCGTCCGCCCGACCTGTTTGATGATCTCGCGGATTTCAATCACCAGCCGTTCGCGCAGCGCCGCGTCCAGCGATCCCAGCGGTTCGTCAAGCATCAGCAGGCGCGGACTGGGCGCCAGACTGCGGGCCAGGGCCACCCGCTGTTTTTCCCCGCCGGACAGTTTCGCCACATCGCGCCGCTCAAAACCGGCCAGCCCCACCAGCGACAGAACCTCCTGCACCTGCCGCTGCCGCTCTGCCGCCGGAACGGCCTGCATCTTCAGGCCGAATGCCACGTTCCCGGCGACATCCATATGCGGGAACAGCGCAAAATCCTGGAACATCAGCCCAAAACCGCGCCGGTGAACTGGCACCTCCCGCACCGAACGCCCGGCAAAAATCACATCACCGCGCGCCGGCGTCTCCAGGCCGGCGACCACCCGCAGCAGCGTGGTTTTGCCACAGCCGCTCGGCCCCAGCAAACAGACGATTTCACCCTCGGCAGCCGCCAGCGAGATACCCCGCAGCACCGGCAGGTCGCCAAACGATAGAACCACATCCCGTATTTCAAGCATCAGAACTCACCCATTCCCGCCGTCCGCAGGCGTTCGATCAGAATGAAACCGACCGCGCAAACCACCATCAGCAGCACACTCATCGCCAATGCCTGCCCGTAATTGGCCGCCCCTGGCTGCCCCAGCAGGCGGAAGATCACCACCGGCATAGTGGGCGCGTCAGGGCGGGCGATGAATAACGACGCGCCGAATTCGCCCATGCTCACCGTAAAGGCGAACATCGCGCCGACGATCAGCCCCCGGCTGATGAGCGGCAGGTCAACCCAGCGCCAGACGCGCCAGGGCGAGGCGCCCAGCACGCGGGCGGCCTCCGGCAGATGCGGCGTGATGCTGCGTTTGGCCGGCAGCACACTGCGGACGACAAACGGCATGGCGACCAGTGTATGTGCCAGTGGAATCAGCAGCGGCGAGGCGCGCAGATTCAACGGCGGTTCGTCCAGCGCGATGATGTAGCCGAAGCCGAGCGTGACGGCGCTGGTCGCCAGCGGCAGCATAAACAGCGGGTCAAGCCAGTTTGCCCATTTACTGCCCCGCTGCGACAGCAGATAAACCGTGATTAAGCCCAGCGCCACCGCCAGCGCCGTCGTCGCCAGCGCGAACACCAGCGAATTGCCGACCGCGCGCACGGGCGGCACGAACAGCACCGAGCCGCGCACGTTGGTGAACAGCAGTTCGTAGTAGCGCGTCGTAAAACCGCCCCCGCCGACGGTGAACGAACGCACCACCAGCGCCAGCAGCGGCGCGAACAACATCACGGCTATAAACAGCAGATTGCCGGACACCAGCGCCCGCGCCCGGCGGGTTCGCGGCGGGCGGGCAGCAGATGCGGCGCTGACGACATCGGCGGAAACGCGGCGCTGCATTCGCGTATAGACCGCCAGCATGACGAACATCAGCCCGATCTGCACCAGCGACAGCCCCGCCGCCATCGGCAGATTCAGCAGATTAGCCGTCTGCCGGTAAATCTCGACTTCCAGCGTGGCGAAACGCGGCCCGCCCAGAATCAGCACCACGCCGAAGCTGGTGAACGTAAAAATGAACACCAGCACCCCGGCGGCCAGCAGCGCCGGACGTAAAACCGGCAGCCGGATTTCCCACCACAACCGCCAACCCGCCGCGCCCAGCACGCGGGCAGCCTCTTCCATGCGTGGGTTCTGGTTCGCCCAGTAGCCGCCGATGATACGCAGCGCCACCGCGTAGTTGTAAAACACGTGTACGATCAGGATGATCGCCAGCGTGCGTTCAAGCTGCACCGGCGGCGACTCCAGCCCAAACACGGCCATCAGCCCTTCATTGACCAACCCGCGCGGGCCGACCAGCGCGCTGAAGGCCGCCGCCACCACCACCGTCGGCAGCACAAACGGCAGCGTCGCCAGCGCCATCAGCAGCGATTTGGCCGGGAAGTCGTACCGCGCGAATACATACGCCCCCGGCAGCGCCAGCAGCAGCGTCAGCGCCGTCGAAAGCACGGCCTGCGCCACCGTAAAACCGAGCGTATCCCGGTAATAGGCTGAGGTGACGATCTCGATGAAACCGCTCAGATCAGGCTGGCCGCCGGGCGCAAGTCCGACGGCCAGAATAGACACCAGCGGATACAGATAAAACAGCGCCAGGAAGACCGCCGGGACGAGCAGCAGCCCGATTAACGCAGCACGACTTCTGTCCAAGCCTGTATCCATTCCTCGCGGTTGGCGTTGATGTCTTCAAACGGCACGACCGCCGGATTGTCCGGGATGGCCGCGAACTGCGCAAATTCGTCCGGCAGCGCCGCGTCCTGGTTGGCCGGGAACACGTACATCTGCATCGGCAGGTCCTCCTGGAAAGCCGGCCCCAGCATGAAGTCTATCCACATCTGCGCGGCTTCCGGGTTATCCGTCCCGCGCAGAATGCCGGCGAACTCGATCTGCCGGAAACAGGTATCATCGGCGGTGATGCTGGCCGTCGTCGGCTGGCCGGTTTCTTCTGAAATGGTGAACGGCGGGCTGCTGGCGTAGCTGACCACCAGCGGGCGCGTGCCGTCGCCGCCCCCGGCGGTAAACTGGCCGAAGTAAGCCTCTTCCCATCCTTCCGTCACCAGCACATCGTTGGCGACCAGATCGGCCCAGAAGTCCAGGTAGGTGTAGTCGCCTTCCGTCCCGAACGCGCTGATGGTCGCCAGTAGAAACGCCAGCCCCGGCGACGATGTGGCCGGATTCTGCACCACCAGCAGCCCCTTATAGTCCGGCTTTGTCAGGTCTTGCAGGCCGGCGGGCAGCGGCAGATTGTTGTCCTCGAAATAGGCGATGTCGTAGTTCAGACACACGTCGCCGTAGTCAATAGGTGTGACGCGAAATTCGGCGTCCAGCCGCAGCGCCTCCGGCACGCTGTCCAGCAGCGGCGACTCGTAAGGCACAAACAGGTCTTCGTCCAGCGCGCGCCCCAGGAAGGTATTGTCCACGCCGAACAGCACATCGCCGAGCGGATTGGACTTGCTGAGGATGGACTGGTTTAACATCGTCCCGGCATCACCGCTGCGCAGGATTTCCACCCGGATGCCGGTTTCCGCCTCGAACGCCGCCAGCACCGACTCGCTGACGTTGAAGCTGTCGTGCGTGACGAGCGTGAGCGTATTGTCCTGGGCAAACGTCGGGAACGCCGCCAGGCCGAACAGCAGCAGGACGACTAACCATCGGGTCTTCATATCACAAACTCCCTTCGTTCTGTATAAACGAGTGACAGACCTTTTCGGGAGCATAAATGAAAAACCACCCCGTTAGTCGTAGGGGTGGTTGCTCAGGCAGGTATGCTACACTCCCTACGCCGGTATGACCCGGATCAGGTTAAGGGTCGGCGCGGCATTACGCGCCCTCTCAGCCCGCTTGACGCGGACTCCCCTGGTCTGTATGTATTTTCAGTATAATGCACATTTCGGCCTGCGGCAAGGCCGTTTTCAGCCCGTTCGCAAAAATTCGGCCAGGTAATCGTCAAACCGCCCGGCATAACAGGCGTCGGTGTAGCGCAAAAATTCACCGCCCGCCAGCGGGTAATCCGGGTAACAGCTCGTCGGCCACGCGCCGCGCGGGGCATGGACGATGTAAGCCGCGCCCGGCGCGGGAATTAATGTGCCGTCCAGGGACCGTTCGACCTTTTCCACCATCCGTTCGACGGTTACTATCACCGTTTTTGCCAGATACACCAGTTCAACGTCCACGCCGACGTTATTGTTCAGCTTCACGTTGCCGCGCGGGTCGCCTTCCAGGCCGTGCAGCACGGCCACATCACACGAGATGGCCGGAAAAGCCAGCAGTTCCTCGCCGCTGTAGGGGTCGGTTACGGTTTTGACATCCGGGCGCAGGCGTGGTAAATCCGTCCCCAGCCAGGCGCGCGACGGCATAAAACCCACCCCGGATACTCCGGCGCGAATCCCCAGCGCCAGGCTGGCTTCGGTTTCCTCGACCACTTCGATCTGGCCGCGCTGGGCGGCTTCGGTGAACATGGGCGCGAAGCCGAACGATTCCAGGCCGAAATAAACCGAGCGCGCCCGGCTGACACAGCCCGCCCCCACCAGCAAATCCGACTCGAAACCGGCGGTGAAACACAACAGCGTCAGGTCTTTGGGGCGCGGGTCACGGCGCAGCAGTTCCCGGACGAACGCGACCGGGCGGCGGTAAATCGTCATGCCGCCCAGGGCAAGCGTCTGCCCATCCTCGACCAGCGCCGCCGCTTCAGAAAGTGAAATCCATTCCGCCATATGATGGTCGGCTGAATGTTGTTTCAACTCACGATTCATCCAGACACTCACGCTCCGCTTTCGTCAGCCCCTTCACCGCCTGTTGATAGGAGTGTTCCACCATTTCCAGAATTTCATCATCGGTGATGCCGCCATCCACTTCGACGGTGTTCCAGTGTTTTTTGTTCAGATGCCAGCCCGGCTTCACCGCCGGATAGGTCTCGCGCAGGATGGCCGCCCAGGTCGGGTCACACTTCAGGCTGATGCGCAGCGGGCCGGCTACCGGCAGCAGCGCGAACACCTTACCCATCACCTTGTAAACGGCCACATCGTCGCCGAACGGAAAATCCTCGACGGCGGCACGCAGCGACAAACAGCATGAACGCAGGTCGTTTCGATTCATAAGATTTGGCGCAGGAAACCACCAGCTTTAGCGGGTGGATGAATGCGCTCTTGCTCCTTTCGTGGCATAATGGTCTTGGGTGAAGACACTCCCTCACGGGAGCAACGGTTAC
>JACAES010000146.1 GCA_013388735.1 Chloroflexota bacterium
AGTAACCGTTGCTCCCGTGAGGGAGTGTCTTCACCCAAGACCATTATGCCACGAAAGGAGCAAGAGCGCATTCATCCACCCGCTAAAGCTGGTGGTTTCCTGCGCCAAATCTTATGAAATGGTGGGGGACGTTAAACGTGCCGTCGCCTGGATGAAAGCGAACGCTGCGTTATACGGCGTTGACCCGGAGCGCATCATCCTGGCAGGCGGTTCGGCGGGCGGCCATCTCGCGTTGCTGGCGGCTTACGCGCCGGATCATCCCCGCCTTACCCCGCGTGATGTCCAGGGCTGTGATCTGTCGGTGCGGGCGGTCGTTTCATATTATGGGCCGCCGGATTTGCGGGCAGTCTATGAGCGTACCGCCCAGACGCGGGTGATCGGGCTGCCAAAAGTGGAAATCGGCCTGCCGGGTTCGGCGACTGCAAAAAAGACCATGCGGGACGCGGGGAGGCTGGACATCCTTTTGGGCGGCCATTTGCACGAAGTTCCTGCCATCTACGATCTGGCCTCGCCGGTTGCCCACGTTCACGCCGGTTGCCCGCCCACGCTGCTGATCCAGGGCGACCTGGACTGCATCACGCCCCCGGAGGCGGCCTGCGAACTCCACCGCCGGCTGACCGAATGCGGGGTGCCGGCGATCAATATCATTTACCCCCGGACGCAGCACGCTTTCGATCTGCTGCTGCCGCATGTCTCGCCCCCGGCCCAGGCCGCGCTCTACGAAGTGGAACGCTTCCTCGCGTTGATGATCTGATACGATGTGATTTCGGACGGACTGCCGGCGCGCAGGGATGAAATTCTGCCCTTACGCCGGCTTTTCGTGCCGCCGGTTCGTTGTGTCCGGCTAGTGTGGCATTTCCAGCATGTACGCTGCCTGCTGGGCGGTGGGCAGGAAAACCGCCGTATAGTGCCGGTGAGCGTCGGCGGCGGTGAGCGCCAGCGCCGCCAGCAGCAGCCACAGCGCCAGCGCCGCGCCCAGGCTGCCGAGCCGCCGGACGAGCATCCGAACCAGGAAGGCCGCGCCGTAAGCGGCGAAAAACAGCGCCGACGGCAGCGCCAGCGCCGCCCGCTGCGCGTCCGGGTAAGGGGCCGCCAGCGCCGATGGCAGCAGGCCGACGATCAGCGCGACCGGCGGCAGCCCATCCAGCCAGCGCCGCGCGCTCCGAATCCGCGCCATCCAGGCCAGCAGGCCAAAGACGAACAACGCCGCCAGCGCAGGAGAAAATACCGGACGGTCGAAGATGCCGTGTAACGGGTTCGGGTCGCCGGTCAGATTGAAGAGCAGCAGCGAGGCCGCCAGGGAGTCCAGCAGCGCCAGCGCCGGGCTGAGGCCATCGGCGGCGGCCTGCGTCAGGCTGTTGGTGACGAGCGCCGTATTCAGCGCCAGCAAAAACGGCAGCGCCAGCACCAGCGCCCCGCCCACACCCAGGACGATCTGACGCCGCGAAAAACGATGTTCCAGCAGGTAAAGCAGATTAAAGACCGGCAGCAGCAGCGCCAGCACGCCGAACAGCGGCGACACCAGCCACGTGACCAGCAGCAGCAGCGCGAAGCAAGTCACCACACGCAGCAGCGGCGTGTCCGCGCGCGTTGGGTTGGCTGCGAACCAATCCGCCAGCGCGGCCAGCAGCCGCGCCGTAAAAAAGGCCAGCGCCATATAAACGCCGCCGGTTTTTGCCAGCGCGAGCGGCCAGCCCGACACGGCCAGGAAACCGCCCGCCAGGAGACCGGTCAGGTTCAGCCGCCTTCGGTGGCCGACTGCGCCCGCTTCAAACCGGCTGACCAGCAGAACGACCGCCGGGACGAGCAGCACGGCAAAAACCGCGCCCCAATCAACGGCGACCTGCGTCTGTAAATACTCGAACAGAAACGCCGAGTCGCGCTGCGTGATTTCGACGGGCAGCGCCGGCGACGCGGGAGTCTGCGCCAGCACCGCCGCCGCTGTGAACATCGAAGCCAGCACCACTGTCGCGCCCCAAACGGCGAACGGCCTGACGACCGGCTCGTTTTCGCCGCGCGGTTCTGCGGTTGGCGGGCGAAAGCGCAGCGCGGGCAGCAGCAGCGCCAGCCCGCCGCCGTACAGCAGCAGCGGCAGCACCGGCTGGCGGGACTCCGGCAGCCGTGCCTGGGCCAGCGTCCAGCAGATCAGGCCAAGCGCCGCCGCCAGCGGGGGCAGAGCGGCCAGCCAGGGGCGGAAAGGCTGCGTTTGTTCCGGGGGCGGGGTCGGCGGTATGGGCAGTTCGCCAACCGTATCCGGGTTGGGCATTTTGACCTCACGTTCTACCGGCCTGCGCCGCCGCGCCAGATGATACCCGACCGCGCCCAGCAGCGCCGCCCCCGCCGCCAGCAGCCATGCGCCGATTCGACGTTGTTTCACCCTGCCGACATCCCCCTGAAATGAGTTCCGAGTTCTCAGTGAAAACCAGAAGTCAACGCAACGTTTCTCCGTGTCTTTGTGTCTTTGCGCCTTTGCGTTATGTCTTGAAAGCGTTTTTGACCCTTGCTTTATTATCGCCGGTTCAGGCGTTTTTGCACGTTTAATGGGCGCTCAAAACACCCGCCCAATCCTGAGATTCCGCTCAGCGTGGCTTGACAAGGCTCTCGTAACCCTGGTAATCTAATCATGATTAGATTATTTTTTTTACCGGAGAGGAAGTCCCCGTTGGCGCGCAAACCTGCTGACCAATCGGTGAACAAAGAAGATATTTTGCTGGCGGCGGCGGACGTATTGCAGCGGAACGGTTACGAAGCGACCACCATGAAGGACATCGCCGCCGAAGTCAACCTGACGGCAGCCAGCCTGTACCACCATTTTCGCAACAAAGACGCGCTGCTCCTGGCCGTGCTGGAAGCCGGGATTGAACACATCCTCAGCCAGATTGAGCCGATTGCCGTCTCCAGTTATGCCAGTGACTACAAACTGCGCCAGATGATCTACGCGCACGTCACAGGGCTGACCAACAATACCGCAGTGGGTGCGGCGATGGTGTTTGAGATCAAGTCGCTGGTGAGCATTAAAACCGCGCCGGACGATGGCCGTGACCCCGAAGTGGCCGAACGTCGCCGGGCGTTTATCGCCCGCCGTGACCAGTTTGAACGGCTGTTCCGCACTGTCATTCAGGAAGGAATCGAGTGCGGTATCTTCCGCGCGGTGGATGTGCCGATTTTCGTCAAAACGCTGCTGGGCGCGCACAACTGGGTGGGTGTCTGGTATCGTCCGGGTGGGCGCTTGAACGGAGATGAGATCGCCGACCGGATGGCCGATACGTTTTTGCGGGCGCTTCAGACATCGTAAGAAGCGTCTGATTCTCCATACTGGATTATTTCTGTATCGAAAAGGAAAAATAGCGGTGAAACTTCTGGAAAATAAAGTCGCTCTTATCACCGGCAGCGGACGCGGCATCGGCGCGGCGGCGGCGCGGCTTTACGGCCAGCACGGCGCGAAGGTGGTTGTGACCGACATTGATCTTGTCCCGGCGGAAGAAACCACCAAGGCGATCAAAGCGGCGGGCGGCCAGGCGCTGGCGGTCGCCGCCGACGTGACCAAAGCCGCTGACATCGAAAACCTGATCGGGCAGACCGTTCAGGCCTTCGGCGGGCTGGACATCATCGTGAATAACGCCGGCTATACCTGGGACGGCATGGTTCATAAGATGACCGACGAGCAGTGGGAAGCCATCATCGGCGTGCATCTGACCGCGCCCTTCCGCATCATCCGGGCTGCTGTGCCGTATATGCGCGATGTCGCCAAAAAAGAAAAGGACGAAACCGGCCAGGCCCAGGCGCGCAAAATCATCAATGTCAGCAGCACATCCGGTACGCGCGGCAACATCGGGCAGATCAACTACGCGGCGGCCAAAATGGGCATCGTCGGCCTGACGCGCACGCTGGCGAAAGAGTGGGCGGCATTTAATATCCAGGTGAACGCCGTCGCCTTCGGTTACATCGAAACGCGCCTGACGCAGCCGGACGAACTGGGCGACTTCACCGAGCGTGAGGGGCAGCGCATCAAGCTGGGCATCCCCGACCGCATCCGGCAGACCGTGATCGCCGGTATCCCGATGGGACGCCCCGGCACGGTGGACGAAGCCGCCGGGCCGCTGTTGTTTTTCGCCAGCGAACTTTCGAACTACGTTTCCGGGCAGGTGTTGGAAGTCGCGGGCGGGATGTGACGCAGCGCGATTTTTTTTCGGACGGCAGGAGTGGAGGTTGAGGGCGCGGTCGGCGAATGCCTGACATATTTATCTCCTATTCACGCAGTGATAAGGATTTCACTCGGCAGTTGGTGAAGGCTCTGGCCGACCGTGATTACGATGTCTGGGTGGATTTCGAGGATATTCCCTTTGGAACAGACTGGTGGGAGGAGATTCGCAGCGGCATCGAGTCCACCAACACCATCCTGTTCATCATCAGCCCGAACTCGCTGGAGTCGGAATACTGCGGGTTGGAGCTGAACTACGCGCTCAAAAACAACAAACGGTTGGTGCCGCTTCTCTACCGGCAGCCTGCCGGCCAGACCGTTCCGCCGCATATCTCACACATTCAATGGCTGGATTTCAGCGATCCGGCGCAGTTTGAGCAGACCGTGACGCAGCTCGCGGAAACACTCCAGACCGACCTGGATGCGCTGCGCCGCCATACCCGGCTGCTGGTGCGCGCCAGAGAATGGGAACAAAAAGGTCACAGCTCCAGCCTGCTGCTGCGCGGCGAGCCGCTGGCGGAGGCCGAAAGCCTGTTTGACGGCCTGCCGCTGACCGACTTGCAGCGCCAATACATCGCGGCCAGCCGCCAGGCCGACCTGCGGCGGCAGATGCTCGACCGTTTCGCCTGGGCATTCGCCGGCGGGCTGCTGGCGATTGCCTTCTGGGCGTTTTCCACCTTTCGCAGCGACGTGCTTATTACGCCGGTACGCATCATCTATACCCTCGCGCTGGGGCAGACGTTCGGGTTGTGTCTGGGGGCGATGGCCGTCCTGACCGGCGAACTGCCGCAGGGGCTTCAGCGGTGGCTGCCGGAACGCGCGCCGGGGCGCGTGGCGCTGTGCCTGCTGCTGGGCGTGCTGGCCTGGGGCAGCTACCGCTGGTTTTTAGAGAATCTAGCCCTCACGCCGCAGGACTTCAACGCCCTGGCGCTGGGCGGGGCGGGGCTGGCCGCCGGGTTTATCGTCCGGCTGCTGCTGCGCCCGCCGGGCTGGCTGGCGGCGCTGCTGACGGCGATTTTTACTTTTGTGCCGATCATCATCACCTACAACAGCTTTTTTGCCGATACAGGCGGTTTTGTGCCCCTGATCTTTTTCGACCGCCGCGACCAGTTGTTTTCGATTGCGATACCGATGGTCGCGCTGCTGGCGGTCGGCGCGAACGCGCACGCGCTCTACCGGCAGGCGCGGCAGTATCTCCACCATACGACCACACATGAAGGATAAAGAAGGATATGGTTTCATTTACCCCTACCGAAGAACAACAACTACTGCTTGACACAATTCGCCGGTACGCCGTCAACGACGTGCGGGCGGTGGCGCATGACGCCGACGAGGCCGGCCAGGTGCCGCCGGAAGTCATCCGCGCCGGCTGGCAGATCGGCCTCGTGCCATCGGCCATCCCGGAAGAACTGGGCGGCTTCGGCGAGATGAGCGCCCTCACCGGCGTGCTGGCCGCCGAGGAACTGGCCTATGGCGATCTGGCCGTCGCTTTGCAGGTTTTGTCCCCGGCGCTGCTGGCTTACCCGGTTTCGCTGTTCGGCACGGCGGAACAGCGCGAAAATCTGCTGCCGGCCTTCCTGGAAGAACAGTTCATCCCGGCGACGGCGGCACTGCTCGAACCCGGCATCAGCTTCGACCCCTACGACCTGAAAACGGTCGCTGTGGCGGACAACGGTAAAATCTGCCTGAACGGCAGCAAAGCTTACGTGCCGCTGGCCGAAGATGCCCGGCTGATGCTGGTCTACGCCCGCAATGCCGAGTCCGGGGACGTGGATGCTTACATCGTGGAGAAGGGCGCTGCCGGCGTGCAGATCGAAAAACGCGAGATGTTGATGGGGCTGCGCGCGCTGCCGACCTACCGCGTCCACTTCGTTAACGTGGAAATCGAGGCGGCGGCGCGGCTGGGCGGCGCGGTCGGCAGCGATTTTAGCGTGCTGCTCAACCGCAGCCAGGTGGCGCTGGCGGCGCTGGCCGTCGGCGTGGCGCGGGCGTCCTTCGAGTACGCGCGGGATTACGCCAAACAGCGTGTGCAGTTCGGCAGGCCCATCGCGCAGAACCAGTCCATCGCCTTCATGCTGGCCGAGATGGCGATGGAGATTGACTCGGCGCGGCTGCTGGCCTGGGAAGCCGCCTGGAAACTTGACCGAGGCGAAGACGCCACCCGCGAGGCCTACCTTGCTAAACAATATGCCGACAAAATGGTGCTGCAAGTGGCCGACAACGGTTTGCAAATCCTGGGTGGTTATGGCTTCATCCGCGAATATCCGCTGGAACGCTGGCTGCGGAACGGGCGCGGTTTCCCCACCTTTACCGGTATGGCGATGGTGTAGTCTCCAGCCAATAGCCCGCAGTCTTTTACTTTTGACCAGAGACTAA
>JACAES010000181.1 GCA_013388735.1 Chloroflexota bacterium
AGTAACCGTTGCTCCCGTGAGGGAGTGTCTTCACCCAAGACCATTATACCACGAAAGGAGCAAGAGCGCATTCATCCACCCGCTAAAGCTGGTGGTTTCCTGCGCCAAATCTTATGAAGTGTCTTCATGCGTAAGCCCTTCATGTGCCGCGCTTAAGCGCTTGCGACTCACCGCGGCGTCATCAAAATAGAGAGTCGCTTCGCCCTCCACCGGGCCGCCTGCAATATGGTCGGTATAATTGCCGATACCCCACACAACATGGTCAGCCAAAATCGTCACGACGTTTTCGACATCGAAGATGAGCCTGCCATCTTGCCAAAGGCGAATCACGCCGGTGTTGGTGCTGGATTGGCGATAATAAGCCTCAAGGTGCACCCATCGGCCAATCGGGAAGGCAATGGGGTTGGCCTGATCGTAGCTGTGCGGCGGGTTGTATTTCGAATATAAGTACAAGTACGGGAACGCGCCATCGTTGGCTACATTGACAGTCCATACCGGCTGGCTTTCGCCGGATTCGTCGTTGGACTTGAACTGGAAGATGTTCCACCATCCGCCATCGCCGGGGTCCCACGGTGCATATTTTGTGGGATTATAGGCATAGGGCATATAAATCCACGTGCTGTAGTAGGCTTGCAGCGGGAAGTATTGCCCGCCATTATCCCATGCGCGATCCGTCCAGCGCATCAGGCGCACCGCACGATTGCCATTTTCCGCGCGATAGGCGTTGCGAATCGTGGCCGCGACGCTGGCATTGCCCGATTTCGCAACGTGCGTGGTTAACTCTGCGAACGCTTCATCTGCCGGGCCGGTCGGGTAGATGTCCCCGCCTTCATATTCCCACCCTTCATCCGTCCACTGATGCAGATTGCCGCTTTCGTGGTCAGCATACCACAGGATTGATTGGCGCAGCTCAGGCGGAAGCTCATCGAACCATGTGGACGTTTGGGCATGAGCTGCTGGCGGAGGAAGCACGATAATCAGCGGAGATAGAAGAACAAAAACGCTGCGGTACTTCAACGAAGGCATGATATAGGTCATCCTTTGCGCCTCGTGATAATCACAGGAACAGGCTGGGCAAAACATGCCTCGCCCCTACAGGCAAAATATCCTAACCGGATGGGCATCGGTTTGCAAACCCGCCCTTACTGGCGCGGCGTGGGCAGGTCTTCTTTGGCCGCCCGGCTGATGTTCCAATAGCTGCGCATCCGGTCAATGTTGAAGTAAAAATCCAGGTCTTCGCCGGTCTGCGGATGTTTGGCCGTCAGGATGTCGTAATTTTTGCCGGCATGGGTGGCCTTGCGCTGCATGGTCACGCGCAGCCCCAGGACGCCCATCACGGCGTATTCCTCGCGGATGCTGATAACTTCAAAAGCCGTCTCGAAAGTGCGCCCGTTGACGCGCATGATGGACGCCAGCAGCCCGCGCGCGAACGCGCCATGATAATCCGCTTTAGCGGTTCGGCCTGACTGCTGGTAAAAATTATAGGCGACGATGTGTGTTTCGATGTCCAGATAATCTTCCTGGAGGACGCGCTGCAAACCCGCGCCGATCAAATTCTGGTCATCCTGCTGGACGGCCTGCCGCAGCGCCATCGGGATATTGGCCGTGTTCAGATACGGGTTGAACAGCGGCGACCGGGTATAGGCCATCCGCAGCGCCAGAAAGTCGCACTTGCCAGGGTTCTGCTGCGCTTCCGCCAGTAACTTTTCGTACTCGTCCATCGTCTGCCCTCCATCTGGATAGCCGCGTTAACGTTCAGGTTATCCGAAATGGCAGGCATTTTTGCACCCAATAGATTGGGGGTATTGGGGAAAGGGGGCGAAGCGTTCGCCCCCTGGGGAAATACGCGGGTTACAGCGCGTACAGGTCGCCGTATTTGCCCCGCAGATAGGCCATGTACGGCTCGATACGCAGCGGCCCGCCGGTGACGCGCTCGATCAGCTCGTTGGCCGTGAATTTGCTGCCGTACTGGTAGATGTTGGTTTTCAGCCAGCCGTGCAGGGTATCAAAACGCCCCTGCGCGATTTCGCCGGGGATTTCCGGGTGCGCCTTCAGCGCCGCCTCGTAAAACAGGCCGCTGATGATGTTGCCCAGCGTGTACCCCTGGAACGCCCCGCCGATGAGTCCGCCGTACCAGTGAACGTCCTGCAGCACGCCGTCGCGGTCGTCCGGGGCGGTGATGCCCAGGTCGGCCTGATAGCGGTCGTGCCAGGCCTGCGGCAGATCGCGGATTTCCAGCGCGCCTTCCAGCAGCTGCAGTTCCAGGTCAAAACGGATCATGACGTGCAGGTTGTAGGTTACTTCGTCGGCTTCGGTGCGGATGAGCGACCGCTCGACCTTGTTGATGGCGCGATAGAAGGTTTCCAGCGGCACGCTGCCCAACTGGTCGGGGAAGGTTTTTTGCAGGTCGGGATAAAAATGCTGCCAGAAGCCCAGGCTGCGCCCGACGATATTTTCCCAGGTGCGCGACTGGCTTTCGTGGATGCCCGCCGACGTGCCGCCGCCCAGGGGCGAGGCTTCGTAAGCCATGTTGATGCCCTGTTCGTACATGGCGTGGCCGGCTTCGTGCAGGGTGCTGAACAGCCCGTAGCCCAGGTCATCATCCTTGAAGCGCGTGGTGATGCGCACGTCGCCCAGCGAAAACTTGGTCATGAAGGGATGGTGGGTTTTGTCCTGCCGCCCCCGGTTGAAGTCGTAGCCGAAGCGTTTAATCATGGCTTCGCCGACGGCCAGCTGCTGATTTTCGGGATACGTCCGGCGCAGGCAGGAGTCGTCCGCCGGGGGCTGCGCCGTGATGGCCTGCACCAGCGGCACGAGCTGTTCGCGCAGTTGGGCGAACACCGCCCGCACCGACGCGGCTTTCATGCCGTAGTCGGCAAAATCAATCAACGGGTCGGCGATGTGTTCGTAACCGGGGAAGAAGTCGGCCAGCCTGCGGCTCATGTCGAGCGTTTTTTCCAGCGCGGGGCGCAGGCGGGCGAAGTCGTTGGCCGGTCGGGCTTCTGTCCAGGCCTGGTAGGTCGCCGCGATGTGTTCGTTCATCTGGGCCACGAAAGCCGCCGGAACCCGCGTATCGCGTTCGTATTCGCGCCGGGCGACGCGAATCAGGCTGGCGTCGTCGGAGTCGTAGGGCAGGCTTTCTTCATACGGGCGCAGGTCATCCAGCAGCCTGCCGATGGCCGGGTCGGTGAATTTTTCGTGCGCCAGCCGGGCAAGGATCGCCATCTGCCGGCCCCGCGCGGGCGCGCCGCCGGGCGGCATATAGGTGGACTGATCCCACCCCAGCAGGGCATTGGCGTGCCGGATGTCGCTGACTTCCATCAGGCGGGTTTTTAATTCCTGAAGTTTGGCTTCCACAAAAAATGCTCCCTTGTTGAGCTTAAATTAACTGCCGGGGTTATCAATCAGCCGCGTACCTGCTTTATACGAACGAACCGGCCAGAACGTTCAAATCCGGTCTCAATCGTAGTCGGTCGGCAGGTCGGGATGGCGGTGATGCTCGAACAGCCGTCTGATCTGCGCGGGCGTCACCCGACCGACCGACAGCGGCGGGATGGCATCTTCCGCGAACAGCCCGACGGCTTCGGTTTCGACGTTGGCGGCCAGCGGTTCCGGCGCGCCGTCCGCCTCGCACAGAAAAAACAGCTTGTAGATGTGCCAGATATGCGGCGGGTGTTCGTGTTTGCTGCGGTCATAGACGGCCAGCAGTTTGACCGCCCGCGTCCGGTAGCCGGACTCTTCGTAGACTTCGCGGACACAGGCTTCCGCCGCCGACTCGCCAACGTCCACCCAGCCGCCGGGCAGCGTCCAGCCGCCATCCTTGCTTTCTTTCACCAGCACGATCTGGTCGCCCTGGAAGATCACGCCGCGCACGTCCACTTTGGGCGTGGCGTGGCCGACCTCACCGGCGAACAGGTCACGAATAAACGCGAAGTCGCTGCCGGTATAAGCGGCAGCAATTTCGGCAGCCAGGTCGCGGATGCGCTCGTAACGCTCCCGGTCGAAGATATGCGGCTCATAAGCCAGGCCGGTCTGAGCAATGGCCTGCAGCTCCTGCACCCAGGCTAACCAGCGCGTCGAAGCGGTTTCGTCGCTCATGATGCGGGCTTGTCCAGTGCGCTGCAAACCCGCGCCGTCCAGTCGTGGATGATATTACAGTCACGGTAATCGTCGTTGATTGTACCGGGCGCGTGCGACCCGTCGTAACGCAGTGCCAGCGTCCAGCGGTCGCGCAGATCAATCGCGTCCAGGCGCAGCTTGCCGGCGAATACGGCGATGTCGCGGGTGTGGATGCGCTCCAGCGTGTCCCGGTGCAGGTAGTGTTCCAGCACATGCTGCTCGCCTTCCGGCTCCAGGACGCGAATGCAGGTGACGAAAAAATAAACCGGCGCTTTTGCCAGTTCATCTTCAAAACGATCCAGAAAGCGCGACATGGAAGGCAGCCACATCCCGGCGTGGATGGCCGACCCCAGGATATACGCATCATAACCGGCGACTGATTCCAGCGTTTCGACATTGGCAGTCGTCACGTCAAAATGATGTTCGCCCAGCAGCTTAGCCATATACTCAGCGATCTCGGTGGTCGAGCCGTGAACGGTGGCATAAGCGATCAGGACTTTTTTCGCAGCCTTCATTCTTCCAGCATCCCTTCGCATTTTTTTGAGGGCGAACGCTACGTTTACCCTTCAGCGGCGGTACAGCTTATTGTACTGCATTTAGCATCTTAAAAAATAGAAATACTTAGCTCAGACCCAGCGCGCGGGCGATGTCGTCGGCATGAAGCCGGTCATGCCCGGCCACCACGCGCAGGATTTCGGCAATCGAAAGGATGCGCATCGAACCATGCCGCCCCTGTTTATCCAGCGTGGAGTCGTCAATCGTATCCAGCCAGGCGGCGCGTTCGGCGGCGGACTGCGCCAGCGCGGCGCGGGCTTCGTCTACGGTGGTTTCGGCGCGTTTTTCCACCGAGCGCCGGTTGAAGCGTTCCAGGTCGAAATCCTCCGGGATGGTGTTTTCGCCCCTGGCAATCGCCATCAGCATGTTATTGTGTCCCCGGTCGGAAACCATCAGGTGAATGAGAAGCTGCCGCGCCGTCCAGCCGGCCTCCTCGGAATACACCGGCTCATCCCAGCGATCGCCCACCCGGTCGAGGACGGCGTTTAAATAATGGCGCGCGGCGCTGAGTTCCTGTTTAAGTTCATTTATCCTGCTGCTCATTGATAAATCCTCCATAAGTCATTAGAGCGTATTATACACTTCTGCGCTGCCGGTTTGCCCTCACCGCCTGGTTCCCCCTCGCCCGGCCACGAAGCGGCGGTTGGGCGAGGGGGAGGGAAAACGAAAAACCCCGTCTTTCACCCCTCTCTCAGTGCCGAAGGCCCGTTCGGGAGAGGGGACGGGGGTGAGGGCAAAAAGCGGTTTGATCGCCCTGCTCTGGTGGCAAAGTGCGTAACAGCCGCTGCGCGCGCCCCTGCTCAATTCGCATCATCCGCCGCCTGCAAGCGCCGCAGCAGGTCATGATGCCGGTGGCCTGTCCAGCGCGCGGCGTCGTCGGCGTGGTGAGCGGCCAGCCAGATGGCCGTTTCGTCAGCGCCGGCGGCGGCCAGCAGTTCCGCGCTCCAGGCCGGATGATGGGCGTAAACCACGAACGGGCGCTGCCAGCGGCGGCGCGGGTCGCCATCCATCCAGCGGCGCGCCAGCGCGGGCAAAAAAACCCGCGCCAGCACGGCCAGCGTCTTTTCTCCGGTCGTCAGGGGATAGCAGATTTTGCCGGCATCGTGCAGCAGGGCGGCCACCGCCAGCGCGCGTGGGGTATCTCCCTGCGCCAGCAGAGCGCGCAGCACGTTCAGGCTGTGAAGCTGTTCGGCGCGCCGCAGGCGGGCGAAAAGCGCCTGCTGCGGCGGCGTCAGGTATTCTGCCGCCAGCGACATCTGCACCGGTCGCGCGAAGGCCAGCAGTTCGCCAAGCCCCTGCCGCACGCGCTGGACGGCGGAAACGCTCATAAGCCCAGCAAAAGCCGCGTGATGCTGAAGGTCGGCTGGCTGATGAGCATCCCCAGGATGTTCAGCCCCGGTATGCGCAGGAAGCTGAGCAGGATGAGGCCGAGCAGAATGTAGTTGGAGGTCTGGGCGTAACGCTGCCAGGTGTAGGCCAGGTCGGGCGGCAGCAGCGCCAGGACGATGTGCCAGCCGTCAATCGGGAAGACCGGCAGCAGATTGAAGACGAACAGCAGCACGTTCCAGAAGACCATCTGCCCCAGCAGCAGCGCCACGATGCCGAGCGGCCCTTCCACCTGTCCCAGAAAAGTGGCCCGGAAAATCTCCAGCGGACTTAGCCCCAGGAAGCGCAGCAGAATCGCCGCCACGACCGCCAGCAGCAGGTTCGAGAGCGGCCCGGCGGCGACGGCGGCCAGGAAGCCCCAGCGCGGATTACGCATCCGGTGGGCGGCAATCGGCGCCTGGCCCAGGATGCCGAAGCCGATCAGCGCGAACATCAGAAAACCGACCGGGTTGATATGCACCAGCGGGTTTAAGGTCAGGCGTCCCTGGCGCGCCGGCACCGGGTCGCCCATCAGGTAGCCGATGTAGTTGTGCGCGAATTCGTGGATGGTCATGCCGGCCAGCACGGCCAGCAGGACGGCCATTAACATCTGAACGCTGAGGTTGCCAAAGAGCAGCACGGGTTGTCTCCACACTTACGAATGTCAAAGAGTATAACATAAGCGCGCCTTTGCCTGAAGGTTTATCAACTGAGTACCTGATGAGCGTCGAAAACAGCCTGGCGGGGTTATAGCAAGAAGATATGGTATAGTAGGTTGGCGTAGCGGTTGTTCGAGTGTGACCGATGGCGGGACAGATCACGATTGGCGACCGGGTGCAGATGCGTAAAAAACATCCCTGCGGCAGCGATGAATGGGAAGTCTATCGCGTTGGGGCAGACATCGGCCTGCGCTGCCTGGGATGCGGGCGACGGGTGATGCTGGCTCATCCGGTCTTTTGGAAGCGATTGAAAAAAATTCTTGCCAGCAGTTCAGAACGTGGAGAGGAAGAGGCGTCAACGACCAGCCGCTAAAGCGGCTGGCTTGTCCCTGACGCACTCGCACGAGGTGGAGCATGGCTCACTTTAACCGCATACGCCGTGTCGAGACAAAAGGCTGGTTGACTGGCAGCC
>JACAES010000166.1 GCA_013388735.1 Chloroflexota bacterium
CGACGTTGCCATACACCGGCAGTTCCGGCGTCTGGAAGGCGGTCTTTTCGACCGCTTCGTTAAAAGCCGCCGACGCGGACTCCATCAGTGGCGAATGCGAAGCGATGCTCACCGCCAGTCTGACCACCTTTTTCGCGCCGGCCGCTTTCGCCAGCACCATACCGGCTTCCAGCGTCGTTTCATCGCCGGAGACAACTAGCTGGCCGGGGCAGTTGTCGTTCGCCACCACCAGCACGCCGCCGGTTTGCCGGCTGGCCTGCGCGCAGATGTCCCGCGCCTGTTCCGCATCCAGCCCCAGCAGCGCCGCCATCGCGCCGGGGCTTTTGACGCCGGCCTCTCGCATCAGCCGCCCGCGTTCCCGCACCAGCCGCAGCCCATCCTCGAAGGCCAGCGCGCCCGCCGCCGCCAGCGCCGTAAACTCGCCCAGGCTGTGTCCGGCGGCAAAACCGGGTTTCGCCCCCGGCAGTTCGGCTTGCAGCGCCCGCAGCGCGGCGATCCCGCAGGTATACAAAGCCGGCTGCGTATTAAACGTATCGTTCAGTTCATCCTCCGGCCCGTTGAAGCACAGGCGCGACAGCGCGAAACCCAGCGTATCGTCGGCCTGCTCAAACGTCTGCCGCGCCGCCGGGAAGGCGTCCCACAGGTCTTTACCCATGCCCACCTGCTGCGCCCCCTGGCCGGGGAACACAAAAACCGTCGCTGACCAGTTCGCCATCATCAACCCCTTCTAAAACAAAAGCCGCCCTGTTGCCCAGCGCGGCTTCTCAGAGAAGGCAGCGCCTTCTAGTCTTCATCAACCTCAATGACTGTCTCGCCTTTATACGTCCCGCATTTAGGACAAACACGGTGCGAGATGTGGTATTCACCACACGATTCGCACAAAACCAGGTGCTGCGGCGAGAGAGCGTCATGCGAACGCCGTTTGTTGCGGCGCGTCTTGGAAATTTTGCGTTTTGGCAGCGGGCCCACAGCCGATTCTCCTCAGAATTAGTAGCTGGCAGATGGCCTGCCAGGGGAAACAGGCGGAATGTGGAGGCATTATAAAGTCCGCTGGCGGGATGTGTCAAGATGACCCCTGAAAACAAAACTGCCCATGCCACCAGGGTCATGGGCAGTTGAAGACACTTTGCAGGGTTACGGCGCTGGATTGGCCCCGGCGCTGTAGTTTTTGGCGACTTCCGCCGCGCTTAACGCCCGGTTGTAGGCTGCCGCCAGATAAATCTCGCCGGCCCAGGCGCGGTTGTTGGTCGCTTCATTCGCCAGGATCAGCTTGAACGAGCGGTTCCACTGGCTGAAGTCCGCCGTAAAGCTCCAGGTGCTGACGGCCACATTGTTGATGTACAGGGTGGCCTGGCCGGAGGTGGTGTAAGTCAGCACCACATGCTGGAGCGCAGCCGCCGCCCCGCTGATGGACTTCTCGTTAACGGCGCTGTCTTTGGTCTGGCTGTTGAGCCGCACGCGGGTAACATAGCTGGTCTTGTCCTGTCCCAGCATGATATTCCGGTTCCAGCGTTCCGTCCCGGCGGAAATCGTGAACATACGGGCCGGCCCTCTCTGGCTGGTGTTGGCCGGTTTCACCCACATCTCAACCGTGAATTCGTGGCTGGAAATGATCGGGTCTATGATCTTCAGTGCCGCGCCGCTGGACGCGATGTACGCGCCGTTGACCGAGATGCCGCCGGCAAGCTGTGTCACTTTGCTGGGGTCGGCGATGGTCAGGTCAAGCGGCGACGTACCGGACGTATCGCGGACAATACCGCCGGAAATATCGTCAAATTCGTACAGCACCAGCAGCCCGCTCGTCACCCGCCGAATCCCCGTGACCTCCACTTCAAAGGTCTGCGTGGTTATTCCGCCGCGCCCGTCGCTGGCCTGGACGGTGATACTGTACGTGCCTTTGTCGCCTGTCTGTGGGCTGAGCGACAGCACACCGTCCCCCCCGGCAGCAGTGAAGCTCATGAAGGCCGGCAGCGTAGCCGGTTCGGTGATCGTCAGCGTCAGCGTATCGCTGTCGGCATCGGTGGCACGGACGATCACCGCCGTCGTCGCCTTTTCCTCAACTTCTACCGGCGCGATGGCGTCTATCACCGGCGCATGATTGGTGCTGATGACTTCGATGCTGAAGGTTTTGCTCGCCAGGCCACCCTGGTCATCGCGGGCCTCAACGGTGATGGTATACATTCCCACGTCCCCGATGGCCGGGCTGACCGTCAGTTGACCGGTCGCCGCGTTAAAGGTCATAAAATCGTGCAGCGGGTCGGGCAGCAGGCTGATCGTCACCGGGTCGTCATCCGGGTCGGTGGCAGTAATGTTGATGGTCAGCGTCGCGCCTTCGTCAACGCTCTGGTCGGGCAACCCGCCGATGACCGGGTTACGATTGCCCGGCCCCAGGCCGCCCTTGATGATCTCGATGCCGGCAATCCCCGCCCAATTGGCAACCTGATCGAGTTTAATCGCCAGCACACCATCCCCGGCTACGACCACATTTTCAATCGTGACTACTGAACCGACCTTCAAGCCTGCATCCAGAGGCCGGTAGTTTTCCACCCTCCGCACCCCCTGAACTTCGATATGGAACTTACTCGGCGAACTGGCGTCGTCTTCGATGAAGTACAGCTTGAGCGTGTAGGTATCCGCCGGAATGTCGGTTTTCTTCCAGTCCAGGTCTTTACCGTTTTTGGCATAGGTCGCTTTGGTGTAAACGCTGTTGTCGGTCGCCGGCTCTACCACTTCGATATCGAATGTTTGCACACCTTTCGAGGCCGAGAACCCCGCGCCCGGCTCCCAGGTTTTGCCGTCCATCGTGGTTTGCACGGCATACCCCGCGTTCATGCGGAAAGTGTAAACCGTCCCCCCGCCGCCCGGCTCCTCGGTCGGTTCAGCCGTCGGCTCTGCCGTTGGTTCGGCAGTCGGTTCGGCGGTGGGTTCAGCCGTTGGCTCGGCGGTTGGCTCGGCAGTCGGTTCAGGCGTGGATTCCGGGTCACTTTCAGGATCAGGCTCGCCCTTGCCACCTTTCCTGAGCGTGAAGGGCAGCGTATTGACGATCTCGCTTTCCTTATGGTCGGACAGCAGATGCCCGCCGATGGACGTCCCGTCTTCAAGAGTCGCGCACAGGCCATCGGTGTCGGCAAAGGTGGTCTCAAAAACCCCTGTGGATTCGTTGTAGCTTAATACTTTGGTTATGTTGCTGGCGCCCACGTCCAGCACCATCGTCAGCGAGGTTTTATCGTCGCAGGATGTCAGCGTGGTAAACGAAAATACCCCGCCGATGCAGGCATAGGACGGCCCCTGGGTGATGACCTCGTGGGTTTCGCAGTCGCAGGCTTTGCCCGCGCCCAGGGAACAGTTGATCTCATCGAACACATCGGACAACGCGCCGCCCATCATGGAAAGCCCCGCGATAGCGGCGATTGCCACACTCGAAATCAGCAGCGCATACTCAACCAAGCTTTGGCCGCGCGTGCCCCGGCGCGGCACCTCTCGCAATCTGTGTCCGAAAATAAACCGAAGCATGATTTCACCTTACACTTCTTGTAGCGATAAGCGAATAATCGGGCTGCTACAGGCCCGCGATTGAACGAAACTCCCGCGCCAGTTGGTTGGCGAGCGAGATATCCAGGCGCACCGGATAAAGCAGAACCGCGTTTGGCGCACCAACGACGCGCAGCATCGGGTCGGGGGTCGCGCTCGCGTTCCACTCGGCAATGAGCGCCGAAACGCTGTCGTACACCCGCACGACGACGGAATACCGTTTGCCCTGCTCGCCCTCCAGATCAAACTGGACGATACGCGCGCCGCGCGCATCCGTCGTTTCCTGCACGTCCAGCATTTCCAGCCCGCTCTGGCTAAACCGATCCAGCATTTCCTCGACCGACACCAGCTTGACCGGCTCGACGGTCGGGTACGGCTGCGGCATGGCCGCCCGTAATGAGGACACCAGCATGGCGCTGGACACCAGAAACCCGATCAGGATGAGCGCCGTTGCCACACCGACTACCGCTAACTGTGCCTGCCGGGGAAAACGTCGCAGCAGCAGGCTTTTATCACTTTGTTCATAAATCATGATGATGATTTCGTCGCTCAGATGGCCGAAGAAGGTTTTTGATTCGCCACCGAGGCTGCGCATCAACGTTAATGACGGACCGTGTTTGGGATCAAGCATCAATGCCTGGCGTAAGCAGCTCTGCGCGTTTGCATTATCCGTACTCATCCTGGCCGCCTGATACCAGGCATCGGCACTCGGATTTTCCTTCAGGATGGTTTTGATAATCTCGACCGCGCGGGGCATATCGCCCTGTTTCATCGCTGCGCGCACATCTTTGAGTGTAAACATCATTCCCCCTCAGGCCGGTTGTTCAATCCTGCACAAAAACCTCCATTAGCCCAATTTTACGCTACAAATAGCCGAATTTGACGTAAGTTTATAAAAATTTCGTAAATTCTGCCCGGAGCCAATATTTTACCACAATGGATTATCAATGATTTTGCGCCGCTGCCGAGCCTCTGCGAGGACTCACGCAAGGCGCATTTTAGCTGGGGCGCGCATAATGCATTCGGCTTAGACAAACCGCGTAAGGATTAAGCAACCTTCAGCCCCCTTCTAAGGTATAGTGGTTTATATGCAGTGGAGGTACATCGTGGCACAACCAGAACAGCCCCGGCGCAGCGCGGGACGCACGATTGCTCGAAATACTCTGTTCGGGCTGGGGGCGCAGTTCGCCCTTCGCGTTGCCGGGTTCATCTTCAACATTCTGGTCATCCGCACACTCGGCGGCGAGGAATTCGGCCAGTATTCGATTGTCATCGCCTGGGCCAGCCTCTTCTCGGTGATCGGCGACCTGGGCATTAATCAGTACCTCGGTCGGGAAATCGCCCGTGACCCGAAAAAAGGCGACGAACTGTTCTGGGATACGGTCGCGCTGCGTTTTGTGCTGGCGCTGATCGCTTCGATCATCACCACCGCCGGCGCGGCGCTGAACGGTTACGCAGGCACGATTGTGATCGCCATCGCCATCTACACCTCCAGCTACTTTTTGCAGGCCGTCCTTGCGCCGCTCACCAGCCTGCTGGTCGGCAACGAACGCATTGATATCACCTCGACCATGACCGTCATCACCCAGGTGTTGTTCATGGTGTTCGCCGGGGTGTTCCTGTTCCTGGGGTTAGATTTCACCTGGGTGGTAGTCGCTTCGGTCATCAACCTGCCGTTGGTGATCGCGCTGCAATACTGGACAATCCGCCGCAACAAACTCGGCCCGCCGCGCTTTCACATCAACCCCCGGCTGTGGCTCTCGGTGATACGGTTTGGCCTGCCCTTCGGCATCGTTCAGCTTTCGCTGTCGTTCGCCTTCCGGGTGGATACCATCATCCTCAGCAGCAACGTCAGCGACGAACAGGTCGGCTGGTACAACGCCGCCTATAACCTGACGCTGACGCTGCTCACCCTGACGCGCAGTTTTAACGACGCTATCCTGCCCACCCTAGCCCGCGAACACGTCCAGAATCCCGACTCGGTGCGCCCCTGGTATTACCGCTCGGTCAAGGTGATGCTCTTTCTGGGGCTGCCGCTGGCCGCCGGTGGGATGCTGACCGCCGACCGTCTCGTCGCCATCCTCTACCAGCCAGAATTCGCCCCCACAGCGGTTGCCCTGGCGATCCTGGTCTGGGACATCCCAATCGTGATGTATCATTCGTTTTGTGGTAATATGACCACTTCCATCAAACGCGAGGGCAGCGCCGCGCGTATTTATGGCAGCCTGGGTATCATCAACACCCTGCTAAACCTCATCCTCATTCCAAGTTTCGGCATCATCGGCGCTTCGTTCTCCACGGTCCTGACCGACCTGGCCGGCGCGGCGCAGTTTTATAGTCTGTTCCGCCGACACTTCGGCGCCGGGCTGGGCTTCAGCCGGCTGGCGCGGCTGGCGATTGTTACGGCTCTGATGGGTGTTATCGTTTATGCGCTCAAGCTTCTGAACGTGTTTTTGCTGCTGGTGATCGCGGTGGCCGTTCCGGCATATCTGGTCATGGTCTGGTATTCAGGGGCGTTCTCGCCGGAGGAACGCGGCGCTCTGGTGAGCTTTGTCAAGAAGCGCCTTCCGGCGCGCGCCTGAAGGCAACAACCCGGATTATGCGCATGAGAGCAACCTGTTCACACTCGGTCAAAGCCGGTAATACATCGAAAGATCTATGTTTGCAGCTTATTGTTACAATAAAAGGCGCAGTATTTCCGGCAAGCCATTCGTTCGCTATTGTGCCGCTGTTAAAGCCAAACTGTCATTGTCATAAGGATACCAGGTGCGAATTTTACTAGCTGTTCACGGTTTTCCCCCTACTCATTATGCCGGCGCAGAACGTGTCGCCGAGCGTATCGTTAAAGGACTGGTCGCCAGAGGACATGAGGTCGAAGTATTTGCGGTCGAAAACGTCAGTACACCCGGCTTTCGGGTTGAAACCACACCGGAGGATGGCTTCATCATTCACCGGCTGTACTACGATGTCAAAGAGGGCGACACATTTCGCAACCTCTACGACTATCCCCCCGTCGGAGATGCCCTGCGCCAGATTCTGCAAAATCGGAATTTCGATCTGATTCATCTGATTAGCGGCTACCTGATCGGCGGCCAGGTGGCGCAGGTCGCCAGTGAAGCCGGCCTGCCTTTCGTCATCACCCTGACCGAATACTGGTTCATGTGTCCACGCCTGAACCTGATGCACCCGAACGATGCGCTGTGCAGTGGCCCGGAAAGCGATCATAAGTGCGCCCGCTGCCTGTTTGAAGAAAAGCGGCGCTATCGCCTGCCGGCACAGGTCGCGCCTAATCTGATGAACGCCTTCTGGGCGATTGCACAGCAGGCGCACCTGACCGATACCCAGGTCGAGGCGGTCGCCCTGCGGCGCGAAACGCTGCGGAAGGCACTGGAATCTGCCGATCTGGTCATCAGCCCTTCGCGCTTCCTGATTGATAAATTCACGTCATTCGGCTTCAATACAAAACAGTTCGAACTGATCCGGCACGGCATCAGTACGCCGCCGCTCAACAACAAAGAACCCCAACGCAAGTCCGGCGAACTGTGCCTCGGCTATATCGGCCAGATTAAGGCGCACAAAGGCGTTGATCTCATCATCGAGGCGGTGCTGCCCCTCCTGGACGCTGGCGAAAAATTCCGGGTCGAACTGTGGGGGCCGGATGGTGAAGTGCCAGAATATACCGAAAGGCTCAAAGAGATGACCGCGCCGTACCCTTCGATCCACTGGAAGGGGCGCTACAACAAAGAAAAGCTGTGGGATATTCTGGACGGATTCGATGTCCTCATCGTGCCTTCACGCTGGTACGAAAACAGCCCGCTGGTGATCCTGGAAGCCCGACACGCCGGGCTGCCGGTGATTGCGACCCGGCTCGGCGGCATGGCTGAGATGGTTCATCACGAAAGAAGCGGGCTTCTGTTTACGCTCAATGACGCAGCAGATTTGCGTGAACAGATTGCGCGGCTTGTGCATGACACGGAGCTGCTTGAACGGCTGCGCGCCGGTGTACCGCCGGTTAAACAGTCCGATGAAGAACTGGACGAAATCTTCGCCCATTACGAGCGGCTGGTAGAACAGGAGTCGAACTGTCTGAAAACGTAGCTTCGCCGCAAACGTATCGGCCAAAGCTCGCCGATATTCACGGCATCTCAACCTCGAACAGGAGCAGGCTGTCGTCCTGCACGCGCGCGTCAGCAGGCATGACCGGCAGCCGCGCCCCATCTTCCAGCCGGTACAGCCCGGCACGCACCGCATATGCCCCCGCTGCCAGCGCCTCATCAAAAACATAGGTGTCGGCAATCACCGTTTCCGTCCGCCAGAAGCGCGTCGGATAGCGGTCGTCCGCCGGGCGGCGGTCGCGCTGCGCGGCGATCTGCCCGTCCGCGCCGATCACATGCACGAACACATGATAATCGTCTTCAAGGGGTTGGTCGGTCTGCCAGTACAGCGTCAGCGATAGGCCGTCTTCCGACCGCTGTTCGGTGTAAGCCAGCAGCAAGATGTCCGCGCCAAAGCGCCGGTTCACGTCCTGGGCATCCGGCGGCACGACCGCCGACTCAGGCCGGTTTAATACCACATCAGCAATCACCGGCAGGGAAGTGATAGCGGCATCGTAGCGCGCCTGCAAATACACCAGCGCCGGCGTCAGCGGCGGCACGTCCGCCAGATCAAGCCTCAGGTCAAGCGGGGCGCGTTTCATCGCCCCATCCACGAAAGAAGCCTGCACTTCGGTAGCGGCATACATGGTCTGACCGTCAGGGCTGATGATCTGCGCCAGCCAGGAACGCACCGGGTAGGCCAGGCGCGGTTGCGGACTGCCGAAAGTGGCGATCACCGTCAGGTCGGTTTCGTCCGTGCCGTAATGAACTTCCGGCTGCATCACGTACAGCGCGCGCGCATCGGCCATCGCCAGCAGCGATACCGGCTGCGGCACAGCTGTGTTGTCCGCTGCGCCCTCCAGAAAGGCTTTACCGGCCTCGTCCGCGCCCCAGGCAATGGCTTGCCGGTAAGCAGCCTCGGCATCGTTTAAGCGACCATCCCGCCGCGCCCGTTCGCCTTGCAGCAGATAATAACTCTGCGCGGCCAGGTTGTCACTCCAGCGATCGGGATGCAGCCGCAGTTTGGCCGCCACCCAATCCGGGTCGGTGGCCGGCTCTAAAATAGCAAGCGCAGCTTCTACCTGCCCCTGCGCCAGCGCCAGCGCCGCCGCCGCCACCACGTCCTGCGGCGCGCGCCGCACCTCCGGGATGCCCGCCAGCCAGTTTTCCGCCGTCGTCCAGCGCCCGGCCAGCATCATCAGCGCCGCCCGCCGCCGCTGTGCGTCCGGCTGGTCAAAAACCGCCAGCTGCTCCCAGGTATCCGGCGCGGCTTCGGTCACGCCGATGGCCGCGTCCAGGCCCGGCTCGTCCAGCAGATACACAAACGCGCCGGTCAGCAGCGAACGCGCCGCCAGCACGCGCGCGGCTTCGTCGCTGCTCGTTAGCTGCCCCCGCAACACATCCGCCCCGGCTTCCGGCGACCCGCTCTCGCGCAGCGAAAAGGCCAGCGCATCGGCGTACAGCGCCACCGCCGGGTAATCATCATGCAGCGCCGCCCACAGCGGCAGCGCCTTCGTATCGTCGCCCAGCATCAGGTAGCTGAAGGCCAGCCCCAGCCGCGTCCGGTCATCCGGCTGCTCGGCTAACCGGCGTTCCCAGTCCGCCGCCAGTTCCGCCCAGGCGGCATCGCCGGGGCGCGCCAGGAAGAACCCGTCCTTTTGCCAACGCGGCGCGGTCAGTTCGCCATAGCGGGCGTTCATCCG
>JACAES010000015.1 GCA_013388735.1 Chloroflexota bacterium
GCTGATGCCCTGAGCGTTCAGGTCACAGCGTAGCGGCAGCGGCGGATATAGGTCTGATCGCGGGTGAGCGTGACCAGGTTAAAACCCGGTTCGGCGGCTTCGTCCACCAGCGTATCCGCCTGGCCCGGCCAGGCGTGGAACTGCACCCACGAACTGAGGACGCTGCTGTACAGGATGCCGTCGCGGTAAAAGCTGACATTCTGATGAACGTGGCCGAAAAATACGCCGCGCAGCCGTGCGCGGGCCGGCAGCAGCGCCCGGTGAAAATCTTCCCCGTTGACCATCCGCATGTACTCGTCCAGCCAGGGGACGTCCACCGGCAGCGCATTGTGATGAACCGCCACCACCAGCGGACGCTCGTCGTGGGCGGCGCAGCGGCCTTCCAGCCATTCAAGCTGTTCCGGTCGCACCATGCCCGCCGGGGGTTCGGCGGGGCCGTTGCTGTCCACCGCGATGATCTGCACACCGTTGATGTCGAATTCCTGGTCGAAGGGCGTTTTAACCGGGTTGGCGCCCAGCAGCGTTTGCTGGAGCGCGGCGGGGTCGTCGTGGTTGCCGGCCAGATAAATCGTCCGGTAGGGGATGCCGCTCAGGATGCCACGGGCGGCGACATAAGCGCGCGGGTCGGGGTTGTAGGCCACATCGCCGGTATGCAGCACGAAGTCGGGTGTAAAGGGCAGGTTTTGAAGCTGGCGCACCAGCGCCTCGGCTCCGCGCCGAACCGGAAACCGGAAGTCAAAAGGCCGGTAATCCGGGTCGTGGCTGAGGTGGGTATCGCTGATGTGGACGAAGGTCAGCAGGGTTTCGGACATGGGAAATAATTCCTTGTTGCGGACAGGATTCGGTGTACCCCATTATAATGGGGTACATCATCAACCGCCCGGACGGAAAACGCGCTATGAAGTTCCTGCTGTTGTGTTCGCTGATGATCGGGTTATGCGCCTGCGCGGGGCAGCCCACGCCGGAGGCTGCCGGTTTGCCCACCCTGGCCGAACTGCCCACGCTGACGCCGACCGATACGCCGACGCCGGTCATGCCCAGCGCCACGCCTTCGCCGACGCCGACGGCCAGCCCGACACCGCCGGCCAGCCTGACGGTCACGCCCAGCGCCACCATCACCGATACACCCACGCCGACGGCCAGCCCGACACCGCCGCCGACCGCTACGCCGCCCCCTACCGCCGATAACGAAAGCATCGTGGCGCTGGCGCTGCTGGCCGCCCAGGCGACGGTGCTGCCGCCGCAGCAGGTGTACGTTTCGCCCACGCCCGGCCTGCCCACCCAAGCGCCGGGTTCGGTGACGACCTGCCCGATTTTACCGGCGGGCGGATTCGGGCTGGCTTTCGCCGCCGACCCTGCCATCGTCCAGCAGATCGGCTGCCCGGTGGGTCAGCCACCGGTGACGGCCATCGTCAGCAGCGCCTACCAGAACTTCGAGCGCGGCGCGATGATGTGGCTGGCCGGGCCGCCCCCGGCCATTTACGCGCTGTTCGCCGATGGGCGCTTCCAGCGTTATGACGACACCTATCAGGCACAAACCGACCCCTTCAGCGGGGGCGAAACGCCGCCGTCGGGTCTGGTCGAGCCGGTGCGCGGCTTTGGCAAAGTGTGGCGCACCTACCCGGACGTGCGCGGCGGTCTGGGCTGGGCGCGGGATGCCGAAGCGGGCGGCACGGCCACGCTCCAGGTTTTCGAGCGGGGTTTAATGCTGGATTTGCCGCAGCGCGGGGATATCCTGGTGCTGGCGAACGCCGCCGGCAGCGCCATCAGCGGCGCATGGCGGGCGGTTATGGGGCGTTATTAACCCCGCCATCACGGTAGGCGGCGGCCAGGTCAATATTGCGCTGGAGGTGCGGCAGCCGGTCGCGCAAACCCAACTGCGCGAATAGGTTGTAACTGGCGGTGAAGTGTTCGACGGCGCGGGCGTAATCGCCCATGTTGCCATAGACGTTGCCCAGGCTGCTCATCAGTTCGGCTTCGGCGGCCACGTCGCCAAGTTCTTGCGCCAGCGCCAGCGTGTCCCGGTAGACATCCACCGCCAGATCAAAACACATTCGAGCTTCAAATTCCGACGGCGCGCTGCGGCCTAACTCGCTGTAAATATTGCCGATGATACCCAGGCGCAGGGCTGCTGCCTCTTTTTCGCCCATTTCCCGGTACAGGGCCGCCGCCTCATGAAAACACTTCAGGGCTTCCGTGTGCTGTCCGGCGGAAAGATAGCTGTTGCCCAGGTTGCCCAACCGCCCGGCCAGGCCGCGCTGGTCGTGCAGCAGGCGTGCCACCGCCACCGCCTCTTTATGCACTTCGATAGCTTCTGAAAAACGGCGCAGATCGTCGTAAACCAGCCCCAGGTTGGAAAGCCAGATGCCCCTGCCGCGCACATCACCGATTTCCTGGGCGATGAGCAGGGCCTGATAGAGGAGATTCGTCGCCTCGTCGTAGCGCCCCTGTTCGCGCAGGATGCTGCCCATATTGCCCAGGATGCCATCTTCGGTCAGACGGTCGCCGTCGGCGCGGGCGATAATGAGCGCCTGCTCAAAATAACGCAGCGCCACGTCCGGCTGCTGAAGGCGCTGGTGATAAATCAGCGCCAGATTGCCCAGGTGGCGACCGGCTCCGACGGTATCTCCGGCGGCGCTGGCGGCAGCGGCGGCCTTTTCCAGGCTGGCGACCGCTGCCGGGTAATCGGCCTGTTGCAGCGCCAGCCGAACCTGGCGCAGCAGTTGGGCGTGTTCGGCAGAATCCACAGAGCTATCCTTCCGATTTGCGCCGGCTGGCGGCGACGAACAGGGCAATCATCCCCACGCCGCCGGCCAGCAGCAGCGGCCCCAGCCAGAGCAGGCTGCCCGGCAGTCCCGGCAGCGGCGGTTCGTCCGGCGTCAGGTCCAGGCGGACGATGGTGAACTGGCCGGACAGGTTGGGCAGGGTGCGCGCGTTAACACTCGATTCGATGACGAAGCTCAGCACCGCATCGTAACGCGAAGGCGCAGTGCGCCGGAACAGGTACAGCGCCCGCAGCGACTCGGCGGGATCGGTGACGATCTGCGCCCGCGCCGCGCGCAGACGGCTGCCCATCTGCACGGCGGCCTGCGGGTCATGCAGCAGATTTTTGTACCACTGCGGACGCGCGCCCCAGCCGGATACCACGTAAATTTTGCTGCCATGCCGCCGGTATTCAATCGGCGTATAACGCGGCTGGCCGCTTTTGCGCCCGCGCGTGACCAGCACCATGATGTGAATGGCGTTCAGCAGGTCGCCCAGACCCATCCGATACAGCAGCAGCGGGGCGCGCAGCAGCGCCCTCAATGCGCCGTCCGGGTAAGGGATGGCCGGCTGCCGGGCCGGGGATTCGACGGGTAACACGAGACCCCTTTCCTTGCGGCTAAAACCGGATTCTACAATACTTCCAGTATAGTCGAATTTTGGCCGGACGGTTAATTGTGCTTCGGGCGTGGAACGGGCGTGGGGTAAGCATCATAGACGCGCCTTCCCCGCCTGTTATACAATATCCTCACCAGAAAAGTGTGGAGCCTTGCATGTCTGAAGAACGCGATTACCTGCCGGACGAGCCTCAATCCGACGACGAGGATGTGCCGTTTAAACTGCCGAAAAGCGACGATTACGCGGCAGACGACGATGAAACCGACGACATCTGGAGCGTCGCCGATTCTCAGGATGCCCACAACATGCCGACCATGCCGGTCGCGTCCGGGGCGGAAGGCGAAGAGACCGCGCCCCGCCGCGCCCCGGAACATACCCTGCCCGGCAGCGGCGGCCTCGACCCCAACCCGGACTTTTTCACCCCCGGCGCGACCATCCGCCACCAGCCGGTGGTTGTGGACGAACGCACCCTGCCGCACGCCGCGCCCGTCCCGGAACAGGCGACCGTCGAACACGAGCGTTACAGACGCCCGCAGCCGGCTTACGGCCAGGAGACGATTCCCGCGCCGCCGGTGACAACCGCGCCGCCCCAAAAACTGCCACAGCGCCAGGCACAGCCCAAACGCGCCGCGTCGTCCGGCTGCGCGCCGGGCTGCCTGTGGATCATCGTCGGCTTTCTGGCGATCTTCTGCGGCGGCTCGACGCTACTGGCGGCGGGGTTGGGCGTGTGGGGCATCAACCGTGTCGAACAACTGGCGAACGAACGTCTGGAAGCGGTCGAAACCTACCAGAACTTCCAGAGTACCTTCTTTTACGACCGCGAAGGCCGCCTGCTGTACGAGGTATTTAACGAAGGTCGCCGCACCAACCTGGATTTTTCCGCCTTCCCCAAAAGCCTGATTGACGCCACCATCGCCATCGAGGACGATAACTTCTGGACGAATCCCGGCATTGACCCGCTCGCCACCCTGCGCGCCTTCGCCCAGTACGTCGGCATCGGCGGGCAGTCCACCGGCGGCAGCACCATCACGCAGCAGTTGGTTCGCAACGTGCTGTTCGACTTTGCCTATCGCGCCGAACGCAGCCCGCAGCGCAAGATCGAGGAAATCCTGCTGGCGCTGGTGCTGACTCAGCGTAAGGGCAAAGAAGAAATCCTGGAAATGTACCTGAACGAAATTTACTACGGCAACCTGGCCTACGGCGCGGAAGCCGCCGCGCAGACCTTCTTCGGCAAGTCCGCCCGCGACCTGACGCTGGGCGAAGCGGCCATGCTGGCCGGTCTGCCGCAGGCCCCCGCCGATCTCGACCCGCTTAACCCCGACCCGACGGTGCAGGATGCCGTTTATGCTCGCTGGCGGCTGGTGCTTGACCGCATGGAGAAGCAGGGTTTCATCACCGACGCCGAACGTAACGAGGCGCTGCGCCTGGGGCTGAACTTCGTCAGCCCGGCAGTATCGCTCAAAGCGCCGCACTTCACCGTTTACGCCCAGAGCGAACTGACGGCCTTAATGACCGACCTGGGCTTCAGCCCGGAGCAGATCGCCAAAGGCGGGCTGCGGGTGTATACCACACTCGATCTGGAACTGAACGATTCGGCGCAGCGCATCGCGCGGGATCAGATCGCTAAACTGGCCGCCAACAACGTCGGCAACGCCGCCGTCGTGGTTTTAAAGCCCATCACCGGCGAAATCCTGAGCATGGTGGGCAGCGTGGACTATAACAACGACGCCATAGACGGGCGCGTGAACGTCGCCACCGCGCCGCGCCAGCCCGGCAGCACTATGAAACCCTTCACCTATTCCGCCGCGATGGAAGCCGGCATGACGCCGGGCGACGTGATCTGGGATACGCCGACCCGCATCGGCATCGCCGGGCAGCCCATGTACGAACCGGTTAACTACGACCGGGCATTTCATGGTCCGATGACCATGCGGACTGCGCTCGCCAACAGCTACAACGTCCCCGCCGTGCAAACGCTGCGGCGCGTGGGCGTGGACAGCCTGCTGTCACTGATGAAACGCTTCGGCGTAGAGAGCCTGGGCGACGACGCCGGCCAGTACGGGCTGTCGCTGACGCTGGGCGGCGGCGAAATCACGCTGCTGGAGCTGACCACCGGCTACAGCGTGTTCGCCAACGAAGGGCTGCTGGTGCCGCCGACCGCCATCCTGTGCATCGTGGACAGCGACGATAACATCCTGTACCGATTCGAGAATCAGTGTCCGCGCGGCAGTGCCACGCCCGAAACCATCAACCAGTCCGCCTACGGCAAACCCGTCCTCGACCCGCGCGTGGCCTTCATCATCAGCGACATCCTGGGCGACAACGCCGCCCGCAGCGCCGCGATGGGCAGCAGCAGCCCGCTGAACACCGGCAGTCTGGCGACTTCGGTCAAAACCGGCACGACTAACGATGTCAAGGATAACTGGACGGTCGGTTATACGCGCAACGTGGCGGTAGGCGTCTGGGTCGGCAACAGCCGGGGCGAGGCGATGGTCAACACGTCGGGTCTGACCGGCGCCGCGCCGATCTGGAACGCGGTCATCACCGGCATTTACGCCAACCAGGGTTTCCTGGCCGATTTTGCCGTAGATGGGCGGTTTTTCGCCGATAAACAGGCCGCGCCGTCCGGCATCTCGCTGCGCGAAATCTGCGACGTGCGTAACCTGCGCGACCCGGCCACCGACTGCCCGCGTTTGAACGAATGGTTCCTGGACAGCCCGGCGGCCATCCCCGATGCGGAAGGCAGCCTGTATTACCCGCCCGCCCAGCCGGCGCAGCCGCCGCCGGCTGACCCGAACCAGCCGGCCTTGCAGGAAGTTTCTCCCGGCGTTTTCCGGGTGCTGGCCTTCCGGCTTAATCCGGGCATTGCCGGTTTAATCCAGTTCCAGACTCCCGCCGGGCAAACACCCCCGCCGACGCCGATTTACTGCCAGGTGCCGGCCAGCCTGGACGGCGTGGCGCGCAGCCAGGGCGCGCAGGATCAGTTGTTCATCGTGCCACCGCCCATCCCGGAGGACGCCGCTGCTGCCGAACAGTACGCGCGTGATAAAGGGCTGGCCTTCCTGCCGACGGTGGCCTGTTCGCCGGAACTGCTGCAAGGCGGCGGCGAAAACTACGGCCCGGCGGTGACGACCGCCATCATCACCGCGCCTGCGCCGGGGCAGACGCTGCGCGACGAAACGGCGATCATCGGCACGGTGCAGTTCCCCAATGACGGACGGCACTTCTACAAGGTGGAAATCATCGGCGGGGCGTTCGCCAACTGGACGACCATCGGCAGCACCCATACCGAAAGCGTGGTCAACGGCCCGCTGGAAAACCTGTATGTGCCGGCGCTCGCGCCCGGCGACTACCGGATGCGGCTGGTGATCGTGCAGGGGGCGGATTTTCTGCAAGCGCCCTACGAAGTGCCGTTCCGGGTGGAGCGGTAGATGGCCGTGATCTGAGCTTCGGGGGTGAGGTTTGATCTCACCCTTTTTTGATTCCCTGCTTGCCAATGTTAAAATCGGTATAAAATACGTTTAAATCCTGTTGGCGAGGAGGGCTGACCATGAGCGATAGCGTGTTAGATAAACGAGTCCAGGCCAGCGTCCCGTCCGAACTCAAAGATCATATCCGGGAAATGGTCGAAAACGAGCTGTACGAGAGCGAGGCGGAAATCATCCGGGTGGCGCTGCGGCAGTTTATCGAGGGCGACCTGCCGGTCGAAACGCCGGTCGAAACGCCGGCGAACCGATACTCGCACGTCGAAACCCTGAACACCGACCTGCACCGCGATTTAAAGGAGCGGATGGATTTGCTGGCCTGGCTGATGACCGTCGGCCTGCTGCTGATGGCGACCATCGCCAGCCGCATCCTGCAAGCCCTGACGCACGAAACCGTTCAGCCGATGTCGCTGCTTGACCAGGCGTTAAGCAGTTCTGTACACGAGCGCGACCAGGCGCGCCGCCGGCTGGCCGCCGGGTGGCGGGCCTTCAAGCAGGTCGGCCAGGAAGCGCACAACGGCAAAAGCAGCAGGGCTTAAGTCTCGTCCGGCGTCGGCGTGGGGATGAGCGGCCAGTTGAACGCGCATTCGTTTTTGCCGCCGCGCGCAACGGTCGAACAGGTCGCCAGCAGGCTGCCGTCATAATATACCTTGAACTGGCCGTAGGGGCCATCGCCCCGGCTTTCCTGCCGCCAGAACAGACTCGGCTCATCTACCAGAATTTCGCGGCTTTGTTCGATCTCGCAGGCCGGCAGCGGCGCGACCCGGCGCTCCAGTATCACGCGGGCGCACGCCCCCGGCGGCACAATATCCCCCTTGATGCGGTCGCCGCTGTAGTCGTCGGTGCCGCCGTCATCCCCGCGCACAAACAGCAGCTTCACCACGTTCAGCGTATAATCGCCGTTGTTGCGGATCATAAAGGCCGTGTCGTCGTAGGACAGCACCACCGGCGCGCCGGCAGCCCCGGCGCTGGCCGGGATGAAGCGGTTCTTGCCGCCCATCACCACCAGGGCGGCCACCACCCCCAGCAGAACGATCAGCGCCAGCAGCAGCACAACCGAGCGGCGGCCAGAGCGCCCTTCGCGGGACGGTTTGGCCGGTTTCGGCTTGGGCAGCTTTTCGCTCGGCAGCGCCAGCGAGTCGGTATACGAGACGGTGGGCTGCATCCGGGTCGGCGCGGCCTTGCTGTCGGTAGTGATGCCGTAGGCGTTTTTGATGGCCTGGATGAATTCGGCTGCCGAACGATGGCGTTTTTCCGGCTCTTTTTCCAGGGCTTTCAACAGCTCGCGTTCGACGGCTTCGGGGATGCTTTTGTCTTTCGAGCGCGGCGGGGGGGGCGGATCGCTGATGTGGCTGAGGGCGATCTCCATCGGCGACTCGCCGCCGAAGGGCGTATCACCGGTTAATATTTCGTAAAAGATGATGGCGAGCGAATAAATATCGCTCTGCGGGACGGCCTTGTTGGATGAAATCGCCTGTTCCGGCGCGATGTAACGCGGCGTGCCAAAGGCCGTTCCCATCGTGGTTTCCGACGATGCGCGCAGCACCAGCCCAAAATCGGTCAGGATGGCCTTATCGTTGTCGTCCAGCAGGATATTCGACGGCTTGATGTCGCGGTGAACCACGCCGGACTGGTGCGCGTAATCCAGCGCAGAGGCCACCTGCTCCATGATACGAAGCGCGCGGCCAATCTCCATCTTCTGATTGCTGCGTTTAAGGCGTTTGAGTTCCTGGGCCAAGTCTTTGCCCTTAATGAGCTTCATCGCCAGGAAGTAGATATTGTCCTGCTCGCCATACTGGTAGATGGTGATGATGTTATCGTGTTCCAGGGCAGCGACGGCGCGCGCCTCGCGCTGGAAGCGTTTGGTGAGCGTTTTGTCGTTGTCAATATTTTCCTGGGACAGCACCTTCACCGCTGCCTGCCGCTGAAGCTGGTAGTCCATCCCCTTGTAGATCTTCGCCATCCCCCCGGTGGCGAGGATACTCGTCAGGCGGTAGTCGCCAAATTGTTTGCCGATCAAGGGGTCTTTGCTGACATCGGTCAGCGTGGTTGCTTTTTTGCTCACGCTCATTCCTCGCTGATTGCAGCAGGTTGGACATCCCCATTATACTTGACCCCGGCCTGCCGCACAGCAAAGAATTCCTGAATTTTTCGATATATACGCCTGCCCGGCGCTACGAACTGCCGCCGCCCTCTATGTCACCCAGCACGCCCAGTTCAATCGCCTCTTTGAACGATACTTCCTTGCGACCGCTGCCTTTGTTCACCAGGTCGGCCAGCTTGTCGGGGTCGAACAGGTCATCGGCCTGGGAGGTGTCCAGTTCGCCCAGGCTGTCGAGGATGCTGGCGTCGAACTGCATAATCGGGTCCAGCCGCAGGGGTTCGGGGGCGGGGGGTTGAGCCGGGGGGCGTTCCAGCATGCGCTCCAGCGGCTCTTCCTCCACTGCCGGCTGCGCTTTCGCCTTGCGGGCAGATTTTTTGTCCGGTTGGGGCGCGGCTTCCACCTGCGCCACCCGCCCGATCATGAAGGCCGAAGCGCCGAGCAGCGCGATCATATCCTGAACGGCCTGGCGTCCGTAACGGTTGACCAGGCCAAACTGCCGCGAACCGGCCTGCCCATCGAAGATGACGCACATAAAATGGTGCAGGCCGACGGAAAACACGAACACGTCTTTGTCTTCGCCGTCGTAAAACTGAAGGCTCTGGGCCTGGCCGCCCACCAGATCGCCCATTTCGATGGTGGTCGTCATCATCGGGCGCAGGGCGTTGGTAAGCTGTTCGCGGTTTAAGTACCCCACCGCGCCGCGTTCCAGGATGGTTTCGCCGGCGCGGTCGGCCAGGATGATCGCCATCGCGCCCACGTCGGCCAGCAGCCGGTCTACAATCGCGCGCACGTTGTTCACGTCAATCGTCGGCACCGGGCCGTGATCGGGCGCGGCGGCGGCCTGCACGGGCGCCTGTGACGCCTGGAAAATATCCTCGCCGCGCATCCCGGCCACCAGCACGCGCAGGAACTTGTGAATATCCACCGGGCGGTGCATGTACACAAAAGGCGATTCGGCCAGCGTTTCTGCGTCCAGTTCTTCCGGGTCTTCCTGATCGGCCAGGATAATCACCGCCGTGTCCGGCGAAGTCTGCTTGATCCTCAGCGCCAGTTCAAGCCCCTGAATGTCGTTGTACAGTTCCCAGGCTGTCACCACCAGGTTTGCGCTGCCGCGTTTGATTTCGTCCAGGGCTTCGCTGCCTCCCGGCACATCCACCTGGATAACAGTCATATCCAGCAGGTCTACGGCGGCGCGGACGACACGGGCAATCGTCCACGATGAGTCTACGGTTATTACTCGCGGCAAAGAAGGCATACAACATCCTGTTCAGCCAGCTAACCGAAAATCAACGTTTTCATTATACTCCAAAATCAGGGGTTGGCGAGAAGCGGTTTATGCAGGATGAATTAAGATTACAACACCTGGCGCATCATGGTGACGCGAAACGGCATTATCAGATCAAAGCTGTTGAAGGTTGAACTGATCTGCAAGCCGCTGTACCGGTACACGTGGCGGTCGCGGCGGGCGTGTTCGTAGCGCCCCTCTTCAAACACCAGTTGATACAGGTGATACCCGGCGGCGCGCAGCAGCCGGGGCAGCGACCAGACCCGGTTCAGAGGCCGGGCCGGCGCTTCCAAAAGCTGCTTTTCCCCGACCAACGCACTTTCCAACCGTTCCCATGCGCGCTGCTTTTGCTGGACGGAGATGGCCGGTTGCTGAAGCGCCAGCTTCAACAGATCGTCCAGTTCGGCATCATGCAAATCCATGAGCAACCTCTTGTACCCAGTTGACGGAAGTCAGCTTATGCCGGAGGTTTTCCCGCGCATAGTACAGCCGGCTTTTGACCGTGCCGACCGGACATTCAAGAATTTCGGCGATTTCCTCCAGGCTTAAGCCGCTCATATAATGTAGTATCACTACGATCTGCTGGTTGAAGTTCAGTTCCTGTATGGCGCGGCGCACCTGATTTTGCACTTCCTGGCGCTCCGCGACCTGATCGGGCGAAAGCCACATGGGACTCATTAAATAGTCTACCATTGATTCCAGCGAAACACGCCGTTTTTTCTGCCGCGAAATCCAGGTGTAACTCAGGTTCACCGTCACCCGGTATAACCAGGGCGCTAAAGGCAACGACGTATCAATGCTGCCGGCGTAACGATGCAGTTTTAAAAAACAATCCTGAACAATATCTTCAGCAACGTCGGAATCCTGCGCGATTGCCAGGGCGGTGCGGTAAATCTGCGTGTAATACCGATCAAACAACCCACCCAGCGCGCTCAGATCACCCTGGCAGACTAACGTTACCAGTTCAGCATCACTCGGTTCAGTAAGCGACATCTTTTTGACTCCGACAGTCCAGGCAATTTGGGGCGACGTTGACGCCTATACTAGCATTATCCACAGCCCCGTACAATTAAAATGCCCGCCTTTTATATCAGGACGGGCATTCAATATTTCTTGAGCGTTAAGGTTTTATCCAACCGGGCTGAGGATGCTCTCCTCCGGCCCTGGCTGCACATGTCGGATGGCCGCCAGCAGCAGCACCCCCATCATCACGCCGCCGATCAGGAAGGGCGCGCTGGCGCCTAAAAACTGGAACACCGTGCCGCCGATCAGGGGCGTAATGGCGTTGGCCGCGCTGACCAGCGACGAACTGACGCCCAGCGTGCCGCCGATGTGAGCGGCGCTGATGCGTTTGGTGATGAGGCTGTTGATGCTGGGCGACAGGATGCCGCCGCCGATGCTGGCCGGAATCATGGCGATCATCAGCCAGACGAAACCCAGCCAGCCGGTCGCGCTGTCGTCCGGCAGGGTCACGTTCACCTGCCCGGACGATGCCTCGGCCTGGGACAGTTCGCGCAGCATTTCGCTCTGTGAATACCAGGGAACGGGCTGCCCCGGCGTGAAGGCTGTCAGGAGGAGGCCGATGGCAAGCAGCCCCAACCCGGCGTAGATCAGGCGGCGTTCGCCATACTTACGACTCCAGGGGCCGATATACTTCCCCTGCACCAGCACCAGAATCAGCCCCACGAACACAAACACCAGCGCATTGCTGAAGGCGTTCATGCCCAGCCGGGTGAGCGTGAACAGCGTCAGCAGGCTCTCGAAACCGTAAAAGACCAACTGCTGCAAAAACATCAGCGCCAGCAGCGCGCCGATCAGCGGGTTGCGCAGCGCGCGCCAGGCCGCCGCCACCATGTTCTGCCCGCCCTGGCGATTCTGGCCGCGCCGGTCGGCAGGCAGCGTTTCCTTAAACCAGAAGCTCGTCAGCAGCACCGATGTGAGCGAAAAGGCCGCCGCCACGAAAGCCGGGACATGATAGTTATTGCCACCCACTCCCAGGGCGATGCCGGAAATCACCGGGCCGAGGATGAAGCCCAGGCCGAACGCCGCGCCGATCAGCCCCAGGCCCTGCGTGCGGGTTTTTTCGGTGGTGCTGTCGGTGATGGCGGCCTGCGCGACCACGATATTGCCGCCGGTCAGGCCGTCAATCACCCGCGAGAGCAGCACCAGCGGCAGCGCGTTCGCCAGCCCCAACAGCATGAAGCCGACAAACGTCCTCAACTGGCTGACCAACAGCACCGGCTTGCGCCCGTAGCGGTCGGAAAGCGACCCCAGCAGCGGCCCGCCGAAAAGCTGCATCAGCGGGTAGGCCGTCGCCAGCAGGCCGACCGTGAACGGGTCGGCCCCGAACGCCGCCGCGTAAAACGCCAGCAGCGGGATGATGATGGTCAGCCCCATCAGGTCTACCAGGACGATGACGAAAATAGGCAGAATCCGTTTGAAGTCGAGTTTGTCGGCGGCTGCCGTCGTCTGTGGTGTGGTCATAGTATGTTTTGTCTCTCACTCCTTGTAGATGGAAATTCTTCTGCCCTCACCCCCGCGCCCTCTCCCGAACGCGCTGCGCGCCGGGAGAGGGGAGAAACACGCGGTTTATTTCATCCTCAGCCCAGTCAAAGGCAAAGCGAGAGGTGAGGGAGTCTGCTCAGTACAATCATCAGGCCGTCGGCGGGAACAGCCGCCAGCCCTGCGGCAGCAGCGCCACGCCGGCGATGACCAGCGCCAGCACCACCACTACGATCAGCAGGCTGTTGCGATAGCGAATACGCGGCTCGGCATTTTTGAAGCGCATGTGCATGTGCGAGATGGCGACCGCCACCGTCATCACGGCGGCATGTTCCCAGAAGTGGCGCAGGCCGAAGCCGACCGTCGCGCCGTAGACCACCAGGAACACCAGCCCGACCAGCCATTGCGCGGTCGTCAGGCCGCTGAAGGCGATCATCAGCCGTTGGGTGAGCGTATCGTAGGCGGCGTTCTGCGCCAGCCCCAACCCCAGCCTGACCAGGACAATCACGGTCACGATGACGACCAGCCAGCGAACCAGCGAATGCAGGTGGCGCAGGGCGGTAATCAGGCCGGAATTGGCGTCCGGGGCAGGGGCTGTCGCGTCCTGCGCCAGCGCCGCGCCGGCGGCCAGCAGCGCCAGCAGCAGAACGGCCAGCACAGCCACCAGACGAACGGTTTTAGACATGGTTTTTTCCCTCCGTTTGAAAGAACCTTCGACTAAACACGCAAAGACCGGATGTTAAGCGGTGCGGCAGAATCCGCGCCTCGGCATCATCCCTCCGGCGCGGGCGGCCCCTCGGCCAGCCGACGCAGAAGGTTTTCCAGCCAGTCCAGTTCGGCGGCCAGGTGCGAAACCAGATGGTCAATCACATACTGCCATGCCCCCGAATGGGGCGGGATGACGCGGGCCTGCTCCAGTTCGGCGGCCAGCGCGGCGCGGCGGCGTTCCAGCAGCGGGATGGCTTCCTGCGGCGAAAGCGCGTCCAGCAGCGCCAGGCCGATGTCGTCGGTGAAGCGCGCCGGATGATGGGTGGACAGGTTTTCCCGCAGCAGGTGTTGAAAAACCGCCTCGCCTTCCGCCGTGATCTGGTAAACGTGGCGCGGCGGGCGGCTGCCTTCCTGCTCCTCGGAGCGCGTGATCCAGCCGGCCTCGACCATTTTATCCAGCAGATAGTAGGCGGTCGGTTTTTTTAAGTCCACGCAGGAGGCCAGGTTGCGGTTGATGAACTCGGTAAGCTGGTAGCCGTGCATATCCTCGCGGCGCAGCAGCCCCAGCAGCAGCAGCTCTCGATCCATCCCGTTTAATCCTGACTATTCAAAACTGACTATTCAGGGATGATTATATAACACCCGGCACGGCTGTCAATAGGGAGTCGGCGGGCATCGCATCAAAATTTGTGTGTATATCACAATGGGTCAAAATAGCCCGACAGGGCGTCCTATATGCTCACCGGATTCAGGGAGGGGCGCACCGCAGACTCGCCGCCGTCCTGCCCTGAATTCGGGCGAGGTGGCGCGGGAGCGCCGGAGGGGGTTAAAGCGGACGCGCAGAAGCGCGTCCCTGCGGCGGCATGTCCCCACGATTTAAACGCCCACATTTCTCGATTACAATGCAAGGCCGGATCATCACGCGGACAGGGCTTTAACATGAACTTCGAGTCCGACAAAATTCCCTGGCGGGCGGCGGCGCTGGCCGGGCTGTCGTTCGTGGGCATCACCATCCTGCTGACGCTGGCGCTTGAAGCCATCGGCACGGCCCGCATCCAGGCGCTCATCGAGCAGGCCGGGCCGTTCGCGCCGCTGGTGTATATCCTGCTGCGCGCGTCCACCTTCATCATCGCGCCGCTCAGCACCGGGCCGGTGCAGTTCGCGGCGGGCATCCTGTTCGGCTTCGCGCCGGGCGTGGTTTATTCGGTCATCGGGGAAGTGGTCGGCGGCAGCGCCAATTTCTGGATCGCGCGGCGGCTGGGGCGTCCGGTGGTGGCGCGGCTGGTCGGGCCGGGCGGCATGGCGCGCGTCGAAACCTTCTACCGGCAGGCGGGCGAAGCCTGGTCGCTGGTGTATGCGCGGCTGTTCCTGTTCGCGGTGTACGATTTTATCAGCTACGCGGCGGGTTTTACGCCTATCCCCTACCGCCAGTTTTTGCTCATCACGGCGGTGGGCGGCCTGCTGCCGACCGCGCTGGCCGTCGCTGTCGGCTCGACGCTGACCGGCGGCGACTACGGACGGCTTCTCGCGCTGTATGCCGTGCTGGCCGTGCTGGCGATCATCCCACTGGTTTTCTACAAACGCATCCGCCGCCTGCTGCGGATGGACAGCCCGCCGGATAAGGAATGATCGGTACAGCTCCGCCAAAAGTCGGTTGACAGTCCCCAGGGCAAACGGCCTGTACTGGTTTACGTTATGGTGTAATGTAGATAATGTAGATTGGAAGGTAGACCCGATGCGCCCACTATCAACCCTGCTGGCCGGCCTGCTGCGCGGTTTCGGTGATCTCAGCTGTTACAACCCGATTGCGAACTCGGTGCGTCCCGCGTAGGGGCGCGCCGGTTTCAGAGGTCAATCGTCGCCTGGCCGTTCTGCAAAAACGGGCAGATTGGCTACAATCGAAAGCATGAGAAACTTACGCCGCATGTCCCTGTCCTGGCGCGCCCTGGTGATGCTGGCCTGGGCGCTGTTCGTGGTCACGCTCACCACACAGTCCGATGATGTGCCGGTCGTGCATCTGGTGATCGGCCTGATCGGCCAGACCGAACTGGGCGCGACCGCCGGTCACGCCGGGTTATTCGGCCTGCTGGCGCTGGTGATTTACGCCGCGCTGGCGGTCAAACTGCCGGGGCGGCTGGCGCTGCCCCCGGCGATAGGACTGGCGCTGGCGCTCGGCACGATCACCGAGTTTTACCAGAAGCTCGTGGCGGGGCGCACGGCCAGTCTGTCCGACCTGCTGGCGAACTGGCTGGGCGTGTTCGTGGTGGCTTTCGTCATCGCCTACTGGCTGGCCGGGTCGTCGCTGCGCCAGAACTGGAAACCAAAACCAGGAGAGAACTTTGCAGTTGTCGTTTGACATCTTGTTTGTAATATACTAAAATACGTATACATGACCTGTGAACAAGATTGGTCTATCGTGTTTTATACTACTGAGCAGGGGGATAGCCCGGTCGAGGCCTTTCTACAAAGCCTTGACCTGAAAACCCAGGCCCGGTTTGATTGGTCAATCGAGCAACGACAATATCTATCGGGTGATGTACTTCTTTTTCACGGGTCGGTGGATTGTGTTTTTACACGGGTTCCAGAAAAAGACTCCCAAGACACCCAGGCGGGAGATCGAGATAGCAGAGAAGCGGGTCAACGACCAGCCGCTAAAGCGGCTGGCTTGTCCCTGGCGCTGCACCCGCCGCTTCGGTGACAGCAGCAGTGATGGCGGGTGCATCCGAGACA
>JACAES010000147.1 GCA_013388735.1 Chloroflexota bacterium
GGCGAGACTAGCGAAGCTCTGCTGCTTGTCGGGCTGCCAGTCAACCAGCCTATTGTCTCGACACGGCGTATTAGGTTAAAGTGAGCCATGCTCCACCTCGTGCGAGTGCGTCAGGGACAAGCCAGCCGCTTTAGCGGCTGGTCGTTGACACTGGCCTACACCGGGCGCGCCGCCTGGCTTAACCCGCGCCGGATCGCGCTGCTGTTCGCCGTGCCGGCCCTGCATCTGGCCGCCGTCTGGACGAATGAGTATCACGGCCTGAACTGGGCAACCGTCGGCACGCAGTCCGTTGGAACCGTCTCCCTGTTCGAGCGCACTTACGGCCCGATGTTTTTCATCGGCACCGGTTATCTCTATGTCCTGATCCTGATTGCGACTATCATCATGATTCTGTTCGTGGTGCGTTCGCCGGGTTTGTATCGCGGGCAGATCGCCTCGCTCATCCTGGGTGTCATCTTCTTCTGGGCAGGCAGCATATTAACCATCATCGGACTGACGATTGTCCCCAAACTCGACCTGACACCTTTCGGCGCTGCCCTGGCCTGCGCGCCGATTGCCTGGAGTTTGTTCCGCTACCGGCTGCTGGACATCGTGCCGGCGGCCTACAGCGCCATCGTCAACAACATGATTGACGCCGTGATCGTGCTGGACAGCCATAACCGCCTGATTGCCCTGAATCCGGCGGCGGAAAAGCTGTTCGACATACAGGCTGTGCGTTTTATCGGCCAGCCGGCAGACCGCGTCTTCGCTCAGAATCCTGAGCTGATTGAGCGTTATCGGGATGTTCCAGAAGCGCAGGGGGAGATGGTATTTAGGAGCGGGGACGACCAACGCTATTACGATCTGCGGATTTCGCCGTTCTACAACGACCGGGGCGAACAGACCGGTCGCATCATCGCCCTGCGGGATGTCACACGCTCCAGGCAAGCCGAAGCCATGATCCGCCGTTATGCCGTCGAACTGGAAGAACGCAACAGCGAACTTGATGCTTTCGGACACACCATCGCCCACGATCTGAAAGCGCCGCTTTCCACCATTTATGGTTACACCGAAATCGCGCTTGAATTTGAAAACGAAAACCTGAATCCACAGGTTCACCAGTACATTCAGCATATCCGGCGATCTTCGGTCAAATTGATGGACATGGTGGATGAACTGCTGCAGTTGGCAAACGTGCGTGAAATCGGTGAAGTTGTTACGCCCGTCGAAATGACGCCGGTCGCCACCGCTGCCGCCGAACGTTTTCAGGAGGAAATCAAAAATCGGGGCATTCAGATCAACATCATGCCGGATATGCCACCGGCGCTCGGTCATGCCCGCTGGCTGGAAGAAGTATTCGCCAACCTCATCAGCAACGCAATCAAATATATCGGCAAAGACAATCCCGCCCCCCGCATCACCATCCAGGGCAAACAGGAAGCTGATGGCGTGGTTTACGAAGTGCAGGATAACGGCCTGGGCATCGAACCAAAGGATCAGGAACAGTTGTTTAAGATGTTCGCGCGTTTCCATTAGGGCGAGGCCAGCGGCCTGGGGCTGGGACTGTCCATCTGTCTGCGCATCGTCAAACGCTTGAACGGGCGGGTCGGCGTCGAAAGCCGTCCGGGCGAAGGCAGCACCTTCTGGTTTACGCTGGCCGCGCCGACCGAAACGACCGGTTAGCGGTCGCCGTCCAGCTTGTCGGGGTTGCGGCCTTTTTCGCCGCTGCCCAACGCCACCGAACGCTGATAAGCCGCCCACACCGCCCGCGAAACCACTGTCCGCAGACCGCCTTTTTCCAGATGGTAAATCGCCTCCGCCGACGTGCCGCCCGGACTCGTCACCTGGTTGCGGAGTTCCGCCGGATGCAGCCCGGAAGCGGCGGCGTACTCAATCGAGCCGCGCATGGTTTGCAGCACCAACCGCTGCGCGTCCCGCCGCGAAAAACCGAGATGCACCCCGGCGTCAATCAGCGCCTCCATAAACAGGAAGATGTAAGCCGGCCCCGTGCCGCTGAGCGCCGTCGCCATATCCAGATAACGCTCGTCATCCACATAAATCTGCTCGCCAAACGCGCCCAGCAGGGCTTCGGCCTGCTGCCGCTGCTGGTGCGCCACCTCCGGCGTGGCCGTCCAGACCGTAATGCCCTGCCCGATCTGCGCCGGGGTATTCGGCATCGCGCGCACGACGCTGGCGTTCGCCACGCCGTCGGCAATCGTGCGGATTTTCGCCCCGGCAATGATGCTCAAAATCAGCTTGGCGGAATGCGCCCCGCGCCGCACGACCGGCATCACCTCTTGAAGCACCTGCGGTTTAACCGCCAGCACCAGCAGATCGGCGGCTTCGGCGGCTTCATTGTTATCGGTGGTAAAGCGCACACCATATTTACTGCCCAGCTCGCGCCCCCTGGACTCCAGCGGGTCGGCGGCGATGATCTGCTCCGGGCGCATCAGCTCTTTATTGAGCAAGCCCTGAATCATGGCTTCGCCCATCACGCCGCTGCCGATGAAGGAAATGATGATGTTCTGAAATGGCATGAGCTTATTCCCTTTTTGTAATCAACCGCCAAGTCGCCAAGAAAGCTGGGATAGAATAATCCGACGAATGCCGTTTTTTAGAATTGGAACATTGAAGTTCATCAGCAATCCTAAAGGATAGCCGGTCGCTTTAAGGTATGAAATGACCTGTGCGGTATGTATGGGCGCAAGCTCATCAACCGCCTTCAGCTCGACGATAACACCGTTTTCGACCAGTATATCCAGACGCCCTTCGCCCACAGTATGACCCTTATAATCTACGCCTATCGAAAGCTGCCGGGCGAATGAGAGCCGCCATAGTTGCAGTTCAATACACAACGCTTCCTCATATACCGACTCCAGGAAGCCAGGCCCCAGCGTTCGATGGACTTCTATAGCCGCGCCGATAATATCATGGGCGATTCGACCAACAATTTTGTCGGGTTCTTTCATTTTTGAACCGCCAAAAAGCTAAAAGAGCCGAGAAATTTATCGAATGATACAGATTTTATCTTCGATCATAAAACAAAGACTACAGCCTTCAACCGGCTTCACGCTTTCCTGGCCCTTTTCTCTTGGCGTCCTCGGCGTCTTGGTGGTTCGACTTTTCCTGAAGCCTAATGCTGGTACGGTGTTTCGTCCTGCCAGCGTTTCCAGGCTGCCTCGACACGCTCCATCTGCACTTCAACGCCGATACCCGGCCCGGTCGGCACGCTGAGGGTACTGTTCGCGCCCAGCACAAACGGCGGCTCGGTGATGTCCGGGTCATAGTAGCGGTCGGTGGCGGAAATGTCACACGGCAGCGTCACGCCCGGCAGCGAGGCAAACGCGACGTTCGCCGCCCGCCCGACGCCGGTTTCCAGCAGGCCGCCGATCCAGAGCGGCAGGTTGTGTTCGACGCAGATTTTATAGATTTCCAGGCTTTCGGTGTAACCGCTCACCCGCGCCGGTTTGAGGTTCAAAATCCGGCACGCGCCCAGCTCCAGCGCCAGCCGCAGATCGTTGGCCGAGTGAATGCTTTCGTCCAGGCAGATCGGCGTTTGAAGCTGCGGCTGTAGTTTGCTGTGTTCGTAGATGTCGTCATATCCCAACGGCTGTTCGATCATCAGCAGGTTAAAAGCATCCAACTGCTTCAGATGATCGGCGTCCGCCAGCGTGTAGGCGCTGTTGGCATCCAGCATCATCACGATGTCGGGATAGGCTGCCCGCACGCCGCGCGCCAGTTCCACATCCCAGCCGGGTTTAATCTTCAACTTGATGCGCCCGTACCCCTGCTTCAGCCGTTTTTCGATGATTTGTAGTGTGGCTTCGATGCTCGGCTGGATACCGATGCTGACGCCAACCGTCGCGTAACCGCGCGACGCATGGCCGGTCGGCAGATGCGCGGCGAAGGCCTGCGCCAGTGACATATCGTTGGCTTTCGCCAGCGCATCCCACACGGCGGCTTCGACGGCATGTTTCGCCAGTGGATGCCCGCGCGTCCCGGCCAGCAGCGCCGGCACTTCGGTGGCGCTGGAAAGACGCTTGCCCAGCAGCGCCGGCACGAGGAACTCGCTCAGGACGTGCAGGGATGTCCCAACCGTTTCGTAACTGTAGCCGGGGCGCGTTTCCGCCGAACTTTCGCCCCACCCGACCACGCCTTCATCAGTTTCCAGCCGCACCAGGATACAGGCTTTAAACGGCTCCTCGCCAAAACTGGTTCGCAGTTTCTCGACCAGCGTCATGGCAATCGGGAATAGCTGAATAGATTTGACCGTAATGGATTGCATTGTCCGCCTCGTCAAAAATAACGGTCGGGGCAGGTTTAGAAACCCGCCTGACACCATAACACACTTGCTTAATTCCGGCTGAAGTCTACCTGCTCGAACTGGCGCGTGTTGGTCTGGCTAAGCAGGTAAAACGCCCGTTCACGCCCCTCGTGGGTTTCGTGCAGAAAATCGGTTGCGACAAAACCCATCCCTAATAATGTCTTAAACACCTCGCGGATATGCAACCGCCAGACCTGCGCCAGTGCGGCATCGCGCGCCGCCAGCGTTTCGTACTGCGCGGGAATTTCCACCAGCGCCAGCGTTCCCGCCGGCCGACTGATCGTATCCGAAGGCCGAGCAAGGCCATCGGCACCGACGGTGGCCGGGTTAGTGATGCGCGTTTCGGCTTCAAGGTACTGCCGCAAAGTCAGATCACCCCGCTTGCCGTTGATACGTTCTTCGACGCGCCGGTTTGTCACCCACCATTCCACCTGCAGCCGGTCGGATGACCCCAGACGCGCCAGCCCGCCATCGGCGGACGTGCCATAATAATCTTCCAGATAGCGATAGCTGATACCCCCCAGCTTGCGAATGTTCAGATGTGCATTAGTCGCCAGCAGCGGGTCAAACGTCCACACCACCAGCCGAATGCCCTGCCGCATCGCCAGCCTGCGCTGCTCCAGCTTCAACCGGTAGCCGATGCCCTGCCCGCGATACTCCGGCAGAATGACCATCCGTTTGGAAACCACTTGCAGGTTCGCCATCGCCGGGCGGTTACTTTCTTCCATATTGGTGCCCAGGAAGCCGACCAGCACGCCGACGAGTTTTTCACCATCAAAGGCCGCCAGAACATGCCCGCCGTTGTTCGCCAGCGAAAACAGCATGTGCGCGGGAATAACCGACTCAAGATCGTGTCCCCAATACACCTTTTGCAGTTCAACGGCTGCGCGCAGATCACCCAGTGAATACAGCGGTCTGATTTCGATTGAACTCATGCGACTCCTAAATCCCTCTTGGACGCCGCCGCAAAACATAACGCAGCATCGGCCATCCGTACCGTCGTCCCGGCATGTAGGTCAGCAGCGTATCTTCAAAGCGGCGCGGTCGAATGCCGAAATAATTAAAGGTGTTGCTAAGCTGGGCGGTGCGATTGGTCGCCAGAAGGTCTAACCACTGCGCCGTCACCAGCGAGCGCGGAAAGATGCGGCTATAAACCGCCGCCAGCGCCCGCAGCAGGTACGGCGGCACCGCCAGAATCAACCGGCGCGTCCGCGAGACGCGCATCACGGTGCGAATAAGGTCTTCAACAGTGATGTATTCCGGCCCGCCGATTTCAAGCGTGGTATCCACCGTGTCAATCAGGCTTAAACTGCGGACGATGGCTTCAATCAGGTCGCTGATATACAGCGGGTGCAGCACCACCTCGCCGCGCCCCGGCATCAGGAACACGAACGGATTCGACCGCAGCATCATGGCAATATGATTGACAAAAGCATCATCCTCGCCAAATACTACCCCGGAGCGTATGATCGTGTAGGCCAGCCCGCTGGCGCGCACCTGTTCTTCAACCTGCCCTTTAATCCGCATGAGCGTGTAGCCGGACGACGAGGAAGCCCCCAGGTGGCTGACGATGATGATCCGCCCTACACGCGCTGCCCGCGCCGCAGCGATGAGGTTGCGCGTTCCCACCACCTCGATACGTTCCAGGTCGCGCGGGCGTCCCCACCACTGGCCGCTTTCCAGATGAATGATGGTATAAACCCCGGTCGCCGCTTTAAAAAGCACCTCTTCATCCAGCAAATTCCCTGTTATAATCTCCGGTGGCTGGGACCAGGGCAGGTGTTTCTGCTTATCTTCGGAAAGCAGACACCGCACACGATAGCCTTCGGACAATAACCGTTCTACCAGATGTCTGCCGATAAAGCCTGTTGCGCCGGTCACGAGAATCATCAACCGCCCTCCATCGCGGAGCATTATAACATCAGGCTGTAAGGGATAAAATACCAGCAACTCCTGTCTGTTTAGGGGGTTATTGAGTGTAAATTCCAGTCACAATATTGTACAGTCAACGCGGCCAACCGGAGCGCCGTGTAGTGGAGGAAATTGTGGATAGGCGTCGCGTCGTCATAACCGGAATGGGCATCATCTGCCCGACAGGGAACAACCCGGAAGAAGCCTGGGCGAACGCTGCCGCAGGCAAAACCGGCATTGGCCGCATCACACGTTTCGATACCTCGCATCTGGAAAACCATTTCGGCGGCGAGGTGAAAAACTTTGACCCCGAACAGGAATTAGGCCGCCGGGAAGCCCGCCGCACCGACCGTGTGACGCAGCTTGGCCTGTATGCCGCCCGGCAGGCGATGGAAGACTCCGGCCTGGTTGTTACCGACGAAAACCGCTACGACATCGGCGTGGTGATGGGCAGCGGCATCGGCGGCATCAGTTCGATTTTCGAGGGCGTTAAGGCCTTCATCGAAAAAGGCGCAAAAGCCGTCAGCCCTCTGCTCGTCCCGATGATGTTACCCGACAGCCCATCCAGCAAGGTTTCGATGACCTACGGCCTGCGCGGCCCGAACTTCGCCATTTCGACCGCCTGCGCGACCGGCAACAACTGCATCGGTGAAGCGACCGAAATCATCCGGCGCGGCGCTGCCAAAGCCATCCTGGCCGGCAGCACCGAAGCCGGGCTGGTAGACATCGCCATCGCCAGTTTTAACAACATGACCGCTATTTCGCGCCGGAACGAAGCCCCGGAAAAAGCCTCGCGCCCCTTCGACAGCGAACGCGATGGTTTCGTCGTGGCGGAAGGCGCGGCGCTGCTGATGCTGGAAGACCTGGAACACGCCCTGGCGCGCGGCGCAAAAATTTATGCCGAAATACTGGGCTACGGCCACACTTCCGATGCTTATCATGTGACTGCCCCGCTTGACACCGGTGAGGGCGCAGCCAAAGCCATCGAACTGGCGCTGGATGATGCCGGACTGACACCGGAGCAGATTGACTATATCAACGCGCACGGCACCAGCACCCCTCTTAACGACCGCAGTGAAACCCTGGCGATCAAACGCGCGATGGGCGAACAGGCTTACGAAATCCCGATCAGCTCAACCAAATCGGTCACCGGGCATCTGATGGGCGCGGCGGGCGCGGTCGAGGCCGTCTTCACGATTATGGCGATTCGCAGCAATTTTGTGCCGCCCACCGTCAACCTGGAGAACCCCGACCCGGACTGCGACCTGAACTATACGCCGCTGGTTGGGGTCCCCCGCGAAATCAACATAGCGATGAGTAATTCATTTGGCTTCGGTGGTCACAATGCCGTCGTGATATTCGGCAAATACCGGCAAAATGGACGCACATAACGGTCAGAAAATCTACGCGCACATCGTCGGTTGGGGCATGGCCGTGCCGGACGGTGTGCTGACGAATGCTCACCTGGAAGCCATTGTCGAAACCAGCGATGAATGGATTCGCACGCGCACCGGCATCCGAGAACGACGTATCGCCAGCGAGCGCGAATCCACCACCACCCTGGGGCTGAGAGCAGCCCAGCGCGCACTGGATGTGTCCGATTTGCAGCCGACCGAAATTGATCTCATCATCGTTGCCACATCCACACCGGAGAATATTTTTCCCAGCACCGCCAGCCTCATTCAGCATTCGCTGGGTGCGGTCAAAGCCGGGGCGTTCGACCTCAGCGCCGCCTGCTCCGGCTTTGTGTACGGGGTGGATATGGCCGCCCAGGCCATCAAATCCGGCAGCATCCAGACCGCCCTGGTGATCGGTACGGAAACGATGACGCGCATCCTCGACTGGCAGGATCGCGGCACCTGCATTCTGTTTGGCGATGGAGCGGGCGCGGTCGTCCTGCGCGCCAGCGCGGCCCAAGGGGGCATCCTCTCGGCAGTCCTGCGTTCGGACGGCGGCGGCAGCGACATGCTTGGTCTGCCCACCGTCGGCAGTGTGGATTTACGCAACGCTTTCAGCGCGGTCAACGGCGCGCGCCCCACCGCCGGCCTGACCACCCCCAGCGTGGAGCTTTCGTCTTCCCCCGACGCACGTCCGCGCATGTACAAAATGCACATGAACGGTGGCGAGGTGTTTAAATTCGCTACCCGCGTCATCACCGAAAGCGTCCATCAGGCGCTGGAAAAAGCCGGCCTGACGATGAGCGACGTATCGCTTATCGTCCCGCATCAGGCCAATCAGCGGATTATCCAGGCCGCCGCCCGCGCTTTGAAGGTGGAAACCGATCTGTTCATGAGCAATCTGGATCGTTATGGCAATACCTCGGCGGCTTCAATACCAATTGCGCTGTGCGAGGCCATCGAACAGGGGCGCATCCGCGAGGGGCAGAACATCGTTTTTGTCGGCTTCGGCGGCGGCCTCACCTGGGCTTCGATGGTCGTGAAGTGGACGGGCGCGCGCCCGCCCGAACCCGGCGCGACCACTTTGATTAACCAGCAGCGCCGCCAGATCAGCTACCTGTTCGCCCGGTGGCAGATGCGACTGCGCCGCCTGAGCCGCCGCTGGACGAGTTTATTCGCTCGTTTTCTGCCCCACCGCCGCAAGAAAACCGAATAGTACCAGAGTACCACAAAACCTTTTCTCGCTTTTCCAGTCGGTATTGGCGTCACAGTCAAACACAGTTGGAATAAGTGATATCACAAGGAGAAAAGGTTATGTCCACAGGTAAACGTCAAATCAGGTTGGGTCTGCTGTTAGCGGTTATGGCGCTGCTGCTGACGATTTTCGGCGGCGTGGCGCAGGCGCAGGATGATACGGCTGCGGCCAGGATCGAGTTCGTCGGCATCATCGAAGCCATGACACCCACTACGATTACGATCAACGGTCAGGTGATTGACATCACCGGCCTGAAGCTCCAGACACCGCTGGCGCTCGGCGCAGTGGTCAAAGTTGAAGCCACACTCACGCCGGATGGCCGTCTGCTGGCGGATGATTTAAAAGCCGCCGAAGCTGACGATGACGACAGCCTGCGCCCCGGCGAAATCGAAATCGTCGGCAAGATCGCCAGCATGGACGGCACGACCCTCGTCATCGCCGGACGCGCTATCAGCCTCAGCGGCACAGAAATCGCGGAAACTGTCGTCGCCGGTCAGATCGTTAAAATCAAAGTTTCGCCTGCGGACGATGGCTCGTTAGTCGCCCGCGAAGTTAAGGCATATGACGATGACGCCGACGACAACAGCAATGCCAATACGAACGATAATGTGAGCGACGACACTGCTGACGACAACAGCGATGATACCGGCAGCAACAACGCCGAGGACACCACGAAATTCGACGATGACGAATTCGAACTTAAAGGCACGCTGACGGAAATCGGCGATGGTTATATCATGGTATCCGGCATTCGCATCGCTACCAGCGGCGCGGAAATTAAAGGCAGTCTGGTACCGGGCGCGCTGGTGGAAGTCAAGCTCGGCCTCGCTGGCGATCAGTATGTAGCCTTCAAAATCGAACACAAATCCTCGGATGACGATGACGACTTTTTGCCGGACGAGTGTGTCGCCACCGCGCCCCAGGGCTGGACGAGCTACACCATCCGCGCCGGCGATACGCTGTCCAGCGTGGCCGCCCGCAGCGGTGCTGATCTCGATGACCTGTTGATCGTCAACTGCATCGCCGACCCTCGCCTGATTTTTGCCGACACTGTGATCTTCGTCCCGCGTGAGCCTGCCCCGGCGTCGGATAACGCCAACGACAACGACGACGACAACAGCAACGACAACGACGACAACGACAACAGCAGCGACAACGACGACAACGACAACAGCAGCGACAACGACGAC
>JACAES010000154.1 GCA_013388735.1 Chloroflexota bacterium
ACTGGCGGTGAGCATCGCTTCGCATTCGCCACTGATGGAGTCCGCGTCGGCGGCTTTTAACGAAGCGGTCGAAAAGACCGCCTTCCAGACGCCGGAACTGCCGGTGTATGGCAACGTCGGCGCGGCGCCGCTGATGACGGTCGAAGCCATCCGCGACGAACTCAAGCGCCAGCTCACCCACCCGGTGCGGTGGACGGAGTCGGTGCAGGCCATGATCGCTGCCGGCGCGGAACGTTTCATCGAACTGGGGCCGAAAGACGTGCTGGCCGGGATGATGAAACGCATCAACCGCGCTGCGCCGGGCCTGGCGCTGACCGGTGTCGAGGCGCTGCGGGCATTTGTGCAGGAACACACATAACGCAGAGACCGGGAGACACAGAGGCGCAGAGAGGGGGTGTATCCCGTTCTTTTGGTGTTCTCTCTGCGTCTCTGGTTCTTTGTGTCTCTGTATTGCCGCCTTCACACCAGGGCGTTCAGGCCGTCGAACAGGCGTTTGGCCGCGCCTTCGGTTTTTTCTGGCGGCAGCGCGTAGGAAAAACGAATCCAGTTCGCGCCTGCCGGCGAGAAGTACACCCCGGCCACGACAGCCAGCCCGAAGTTCTCCGCCAGATGCGTCATCAGCCCTTCCGAGTCCCCCAGATTGCCGGCTTCGATATATTTGGAACAGTCCACGAAAGCGTAATACCCATCGCCCATGATGAACGGGATGCCGAAAGCCGACAGCTCGCGGCGTAAGACCTGGCGGCTCTGGCGGCAGGGTTCGATGATGCTGGCGGCGGCCTGCTCGAAGCCCATTTCGTAGGCGGCGATGGCGACCGCCTGCGAATAAAAGGCCGGAATAACGCCGTGTGAAGCCTGGCTGGTGATGTAATCCACCACTTTTTTACCGGCCAGCAGGTGCGCGCTGCGGATGTTCGACGCGCCCAGGCTTTTCGTCAGGCCGTCCAGGAAGATCAGGCGTTCGCGTTCGTCGGGGGAAAAGGCTTGCAGGACGCCGTTAATGTCGGTGTGGCCGCCGTCGGTGATGTAGTGGTACATCCAGTCAAAGAGGACGAATGGGTAGCCGTTTTCCAGGGCGATACGCGCCAGCGCGATCTGTTCCTCGACCGGAAGCGTGCGTCCGGTCGGGTTATCCGGCGACGTGATGAGCAGCCCGGCGACCTTGCGGCCTTCGGCGGCGGCGTAGCTGGCGGCAGCCCGGATGGCTTCCGGCGTGTAGCGCCAGCCCTCTTCTGGATGTCCGGGGGCGAGCAGAACGTTAAGGCCGACGGCATACGGGCCCCAGTTGTAGCTGATCCAGGGGACGCGGGAGACGACGAAGGCATCGCCGACTTCGCCGTTGAGCGCGACCATGGCCGCGTAAGCCTTTTGCAGGCCGTCGCGCCCGCCCTGGACAAACACGATATTTTCCGGCCCCCAGCCGGAGGCGGCCTCCAGCTTCCAATACGATTCGGCGGCGGCTTTACGGAAGTGTGGCGTACCCCAGGGCTGGTCGTAGGCGGTGCCGTGTTGAAGCTGAAGGGCATGAGCGCGGTCGAGGATTTCCACCGGCACGCCCGGCAGGCTGGCTCCACCGTCCCCCTGAGAGGCGTCGAAAGTGGGCGCGTTTTCCCCCACTTTGGCGCGATATTTTTTCAGCGCGTCCCGGATGAGGAACATCCGCGAGGGCGGGATGGCCTGCATCTGGGCCGGGTAGGTGTGGACGGGCACGCGGTTTTCCGGGGGTACAACAAACTGCGGCGTGTCCAGGCTTACATTCACTTGCGTAACCAACAGCAACCTCCAATTGATGTGATACAGGCGCGCTGCGCCCCGTCGAAAAATAAAAACACCCCTTGCGGGGTGCTTCCATCACAGAGTTTCTGGATGTGGCAAGCCCCCGCCGCCGGGTGGTGCGGTGGTATTGGTGTCGGTGGTTTTGTTCAGCTTGCCCACGTTTTGCTTCCTGAAGTTAAAGTAGTGCGATTGTGACATGCTCATCAAGACCTGTCAATGTACAGGGATATGAAATGTTATCCGGCGTGATTTGTGCAAGATGCTACAGGCGACAAAGGCCGCCCGGAATTGGTATAATCGTCACAGCCTTGCGTCAGGCGTAAAACCCTGCGGCGGCGGTTTATCGGAAAACAAGAGGCGGATTTTGAATGCGGATTCGCGTTGAGGGCAAAACCCCCCTGAACGGCGTTTACCAGCCGTCCGGCAACCCGAATGCGGCGATGGCGCTGCTGGCGGCATCCCTGCTGACGGCGGAGCCGGTGACGCTGCGGAACATGCCGGATACCATCAATACGCGCACGATGCTGCTGCTGGCCGAACGGCTGGGCGTTAAGATCACTCGGCTTGATCGTTATACCATCCGCGTCCAGGCTGAGCAGATCAACCGGCGCGTGATGACCCCGGCAGATACCGGCGGGCTGGTGAGCGGGCTGCTGTACCTAGCGCCGATGCTGCGGCTGCGCCAGCAGGTGCGGGTGGAGATTGATTTTCCGCTCAACCGGATTCGGACGCATCTGGAAGCCCTGCGCGATCTGGGGCAGGACGTGACCACTACCAGCGGGGCGGTTGAAGTGCGCGCCGCGCCCTGGGAGAAAAAAGAGATCATTCTGACGCAGGCCAGTGTTACGGCGACGGCGGTGGTGCTGATGCTGGCGGCCTGCCTGGGCAAAGAAACCATCGTCCATAACGCGGCCTGCGAGCCGCACGCTCAGGAACTGGCGAATTTTCTGTGCGAGATGGGCGCGCATATCGAGGGCATCGGCTCGAACGTGATGCGCGTCCTCAGCCCGCCCGCCCTGAACGGCGCTGATGTGACCATCGGGCCGGATCACATCGAAGCGGCCAGCGCGGCGGCCATCGGCGCGATGTGCGGGGGGCGCGTGCAGATCGCCGGCGTTCGCCGGGCGGATATGCGGATGATTGCCAAAACCTACTGGCAGCTTGGCATTCACCTGGACATGGACGAGGACGCGATTTTTGTGCCGAAACATGAAAGCCTGAGCCTGTCGCCGCGTGAGGAGGACGCCGATCTGTCGGTGGAAACCTCGCCCTGGCCGGCCTTCCCGTCCGATCTGGTGGCGATGGCGACGGTGATCGCCACGCAGTCACGCGGCACGTCGCTGGTGCATGAAAAGCTGTTCAATAACCGGCTGCTGTTCGTGGACAAGCTGAAAGCGATGGGCGCGCAGATCGTCCTCTGCGACCCGCACCGGGCGATTGTGGTGGGGCCGGCTCCACTGTATGGCATCTACATCGATTCGCCGGACGTGCGCGCCGGGCTGGGGCTGCTGGCGGCGGCGCTGGTCGCCCAGGGCGAATCCACCATAGACAATGCTGAAGTGATCGAACGCACGTTCGCGGGGGTGTTCGGCAAACTGCGGGCGCTGGGGGCGCGGATCACGGCGGTATGAGACAGGAACCGCTCCCTGAATCTCTCCCCGTAAACGGGGATGGTCTTCAGAAAACGCGAGGGAATCAGCCTCCCATCACGACGCTTGACGTGAAGGGGATCAGCATCGCGCAGATTGTACACGGCGAAGGGCAGCCGGTGGTAATGTTACACGGCTGGGGCGCGCACAGCGGCCTGGTCTGGCCGCTGGTCGAGCGATTCGCGCCGCTGGGTTACCGCTGTTACGTGCCGGATTTGCCCGGTTTTGGGCAGACGCCGCCGCCGCCGCAGGCATGGTCGGTGTTTGATTACGCCGCCTGGGTGTTGGCGTACCTGGACGCAAACGGCCTGGAGCGCGTTCACCTGTTCGGGCATTCGTTCGGCGGGCGGCTGGGGCTGATTCTGGGCGCAGAACATCCCGAACGGCTCATCAGAATGGCGCTGGCGGACAGCGCGGGCGTGCGGTCGAAGCCGTCTGCAAGCAGCAGCCTGCGGCTGAAGGTGTACCGAGCGGCGCTCAACGCCCTGCGCGGGGCCGGCTTGCAGGCGCAGGCGGAGCGGCTTCGCGGCTGGTACGGCAGCCGCTACGGGTCGGCGGATTATAAAGCCGCTGCGGGCGTGATGCGCGAAACGTTCGTTGAGGTCGTGAACGAAGATTTGCTGCCGTATGCCGCGCGGGTCAAAGCCTCTACGCTGTTATTCTGGGGCGACCAGGATGCCGATACGCCGCTGGAACAAGGCCGGCTGCTGGAACAGACGATTCCCGACGCCGGGCTGGTGGTGTGGGAAGGCGCGGGACATTACAGCTATCTGGAACGTGCGGCGGACACGGCGCGGGTGATGCATCATTTTTTCGGTCAATAGTCGTCGGGAAAAGGCAAAAAGCGTTCGGATGGATGCTGCACAAGCTGTTATTTTGATGATCTGGCTGGCCGGGGCGATGATTCGCATTTACCGACAGGCGCGTTTTTACCAGATCGAAGAATATAAAAGCGGGCGCTACCTGCGCTGGCTGCTGGCGCGGCGTGGCCGCTGGCTGCCGGCGCGTCCGGCGGGCGCGTGGTTCGTTGGGCTGCTGCTGGCGCTGTTCATCAGCGATGCGCCGGGCAGTTTTGTGCCGAGCGCGGTCGGCGTGATAAGCGGCATGATCGCTGTGTGGCCGCCGGATGAGGGCGAAGTCAAAAAAGGCTTTAAAGCGACGGCGCGGGCAAAGCGGCTGCTGAGCGCGGCTTTCGCATGGGCAGCGCTGGCGGCGGTCGGGGTGCTGGTGGTCATTCCGCATCTGCCGGACGTGTCCGATTTGCGGCTGGCGGCGCTGCTGACTGCGGGCTTTGCGCTGTGGCTGTTCGCGCCGCTGTGGCTGGTTTTCGGCAATCTGCTGATGACGCCGGTCGAGGCGGCCTTTCGACGGCAGTTCGTCTGCCGGGCGGCGCGCGCGCTGGACGAGGTACAGCCGACAGTGATCGGCATCACCGGCAGCTACGGCAAAACCAGCACCAAAACCTATCTGGCGCACATCCTCAACGGGCGCTGGAAGGCGTACCCGACGCCGAAAAGTTACAACACGCTGATGGGTATTTGCCTCGCCATCAATAATGATCTGGCCGGCGATTACGGCGTGGATTATTTCGTGGCCGAGATGGGCGCGTACATCCCCGGCGAGATCGAAAGCATCTGCCGCCTGACGCGCCCGGCCATCAGCATCGTGATCGAAGTCGGGCCGCAGCACCTGGAACGCTTCGGCACGCTGGAAAACGTCGCCAAAGCCAAGTACGAAATCATCAGGGCGCTGCCGCCGGATGGCGTGGGGGTGTTCAACTGGGACAACCCCTATGTGCGCGAGATGTACGAACGCGGTTATCCGGGGACACGGCTGGCGATCAGCAAAACCGTAAACCCGGCGGACGTGCCGCCAGGCGGGCCGCGTTTTGTGGCATCGGATATTGACGAAACGCTGGACGGGCTGCGTTTTACGGTGACGGATGTACAGACCGGCGAACGCGAGCCGTTTGTGACGCCGCTGCTGGGCGAGCATAACGTCACCAATCTGCTGCTGGCGACGGCGGTGGCCGTCCACGAGGGAATGCCGCTGCGGGATGTGGCGCGGCGCGCGCGCAGCCTGCAACCCGCCGAAAGCCGCCTCGTCCGGCAGACGACGCCAGGCGGCATCACCATCATCAACGACGCCTACAGCGCCAACCCGGTCGGCGCGGCTTACGCCCTGCGGGTGCTGTCGCTGCACCAGGCCGGTCGGCGGCTGCTGATTACGCCAGGCATGGTGGAACTGGGGCCGCTGATGGACAGCGAAAATCGCAAACTGGGCGAAATCGCCGCCGCCCACGCGACCGACGTGATTCTGGTCGGCGCGGGACAGGTGGAGCCGATCAAAGCCGGGCTGCTGGCCGCCGATTTCCCGCCGGAGCGGTTACAGGTGGTGGAGACGCTGGCGGAAGCGGTCAACTGGTATCAGAATACCTTAAAAGCCGGCGACACGGTGCTGTTTTTGAACGATCTACCGGATACGTATTCCAGTTAAAAAGTGATGAGGGATGAGTAGGGGGGCGGGCGGGTTTATAAACCTACAGATGAAAACGATAGGCGAGTAGAACATGGCCGCAGACAAAGAACTGGTTTTGATGGATCACGACGGCGGGATTGACGATTTCCTGTCGCTGGCGCTGCTGCTGGCAATGGAGCAGGTGGACGTGCTGGGCGTGGTGGTGACGCCCGCCGATTGTTACATCCAGCCGGCGGTCAGCGTGACGCGCAAGCTGATGGACGTGATGGGCAAGTCGAACATCCCGGTGGCGGAAAGCACCGTGCGCGGCCTTAATCCGTTCCCGCGTGAATGGCGGCAGTCCGCTTTTGTGGTTGACCATTTCCCGGTGCTGAATGACCGGATGACCGTTGAAACGCCGCTGGCGGCGGAGTCCGGGCAGACCTTCATGGCCGGGCGGCTGACCGAAGCGCCGGAGCCGGTGACGCTGCTGGTGACCGGGCCGCTGACGACGGTGGCCGCCGCGCTGGACATCGCGCCGGAGATTGAGCGGAACATCAAACGCATCGTCTGGATGGGCGGGGCGCTGAACGTGCCGGGCAACGTTGACCCGATCAGCGAGCCGGGGCAGGATGGCTCGGCGGAATGGAACGTTTATTGGGACCCGCCGGCGGCGCATCAAATCTGGCAGACGGGCATTCCGCTGGTGTTATGCCCGCTGGACATCACCAATCACGTGCCGGTGACGAGCGAGTTCATTTACCGGCTGGGGCGGCAGCGGCAGTTTCCGGTGTCGGAGGTGGCGAGCCTGTGTTACGCGCTGGTGATGAAGCAGGGCGGTTATTACTTCTGGGATGTGCTGACGACGGCCTATCTGGGCCGGCCTGACCTGTACACCACCCGCGACTGGGAAACGGCCATCATTCCTGCCGGCATCAGCCAGGGGCGCACGAAGGTGCAGCCGGGCGGGCGCATCATCACGGCGCTGGACACGGTGGACACCGCTGCCTTTTACGATTACATTTTGCGGCAGTGGATGCGGTAGCGAGGCGCGAAGCGGTTATGGAATTTGCCGAGTCTGTCCTGATCGCCGTTGCCATCGGTGCGATGGGCATCACGCTGCTGCTTTCGATCATCCCGATGATACCGGGGCCGGCCATCCTGTGGGCGATTGGCGTCGTGTTCGCCATCCTGACCGATTTTCAGCGGGCGACTCCGGCGGCCATCATCCTCATGACGCTGCTGATGACTGCCGGCTCGACGACCGAAATCTGGATGCCGATGCTGGGGATACAGTCGAAGGGTATGCCGTGTCTGAGCGTGATCGGCGGGCTGTTTGGCAGCATCCTGGGTACAATTCTGCTGCCGATTCCGCTGGTGGGGACGATCACCGGCGCGGTGGCGGGGTCGCTGCTGGTGGAGTTTGTGCGCATCGGCGACGTGCGCAAGGCGGTTGAGGCCGGGCGTTCGGCCTTCGGGCTGTATCTGGTGGGCTTCGCGGTGGAGTTCGTGACGTGCCTCATCATGTTCGGCGTGTTTATCGTCAGCCTGTGGACGACAGGATGAGCAGCGATATTATCTTAAAAGGGCGCAGCACGCTGCGCCCCTGCCATTTCATTTAGGAGAGAAATTTCCCGCATGAGCGCGAAACGCAAAACAGCAGTCGGCGTGATCTTCGGCGGGCGCAGCGTCGAACATGATGTGTCGGTCGTGACCGGCCATCAGGTGATGCGCGCCTTCGACCCGGAGCGGTACGAGGTCGTGCCGGTTTACATCAACCGGGATGGCCGGTGGTATACCGGCGAACCGCTGCTGGAACTAAAAAACTTCAAGGACGAAATCACCAGCTATAAGGGTGTGATGAGCGCGGTCATCTCGCCTAGCGTGGAGCATCACGGGCTGATTATCAACCCAACTTCCGGGCGTTTTGAGCGCAGCCGCATCAAACGGCTGGACGTGGTTTTCCCGGCGGTTCACGGTTCTCACGGGGAAGACGGCACGCTGCAAGGGCTGTTTGAACTGGCGGACATCCCGTATGTCGGCTGCGGGGTGCTGGCGTCGGCGGTCGCCAACGACAAAATCATGACCAAAATCGTCCTCAGCCAGCAGGGACTTCCGATTGTCGAGGGTGTTTCGTTCAGCCGGGCGGAATGGCAGGAAGCGCCGGATAAGGTCATCGGCCACATCACCCACGAACTGCCGCAGTACCCGCTGTTCATCAAACCGGCCACGCTGGGGTCGAGCATCGGCATCGGGCGGGCGAACGACGAAACCATGCTGCGGGCTTATATCGAAGTGGCTGCCAACCTCGACCGGCTGATCCTGGTCGAAAACGCCGTCACCGGCTGCGTCGAGATCAACTGCGCGGTAATGGGCAGTGGGCTGGACGTGCGCGCCTCGGTGCTGGAACAGCCGGTTTCGTGGGAAGAATTTTTGACCTACGAGGAAAAATACCTGCGCGGCGGCGAAGGCATGAAAAGCGCCGAACGCCTGATTCCCGCGCCGCTGGAGCCGGATCTGGCCGAACAGATCAGGCAGATGGCGATTCGCGCCTTCCGCGCGGTGGATGGCCGGGGGACGGCGCGGATTGATTTTCTGGTCAGACCGGAAGAACGAACCATTTACGTGAACGAGCTGAACACCATGCCTGGCTCGCTGGCGTTTTATCTGTGGCAGGAGGACGGCCTTTCGCCGCAGCAGGTGGTGGATAAACTGGTGGAATTCGCCAGGGAAGCGCATGCCGAAAAACGCCGCAGCACCTACAATTACCAGACGAACCTGCTGGAAGTGGCGGCGCAGCGTGGGCTGAAGGGGGTTAAGGGCGCGAAAGGCCGGGCGATTCGCCCGGTTTAAGACGTTTGTTCCGGTAGGTGCATTCGCCAAGATGGGCAGACTTCATTACAATAGGTGGTGAAGTCATAGCCATGCTTTAAGTCTGGAGAGATGCCTTGACTCCGCGCTACCGCATCCTGTTCGTTCTGTTAGGACTGGCGCTGGCAGCCTGCGGCGGTACACCAACGCCCCAGGTGGTTTCCTTCATTCCGTCGGCTACGCCGGGCGCGATTGTGCCGACCCGCAGACCGACTGATACGCCGACGCCGGTCACGCCGACGGCCACGCTGACCGCTACGCCGACCGCTACCCATACGCCGACCCAGACACCGACGGCCACCCCGGCCACCCCGGTCGCCGAAGCGGTGCGCGATAACGTGCCGGTGCGCCAGGGGCCTGGCACCGGCTACCCGGTGATCGCTTCACTGGCGTCCAACGAACAGCTTGAAATCGCCGGCATCAGCGAAGATGGCAACTGGTATCGGGTGATTCTGCCGGATGGTTCAACCGGCTGGATGACTTCGGCTTCTGCTCAGGTCGTTACGTTTGGCAACGTGCGCGGCGTGCCGGTGGCGCTTGCGCCCACCGATACGCCCACCTTCACGCCGACCCGGACGCCGTCGCCGACCGATACACCAACGGATACACCCACGCCGACCGATACACCAACGGATACACCCACGCCGACCGATACACCAACGGATACACC
>JACAES010000087.1 GCA_013388735.1 Chloroflexota bacterium
ATGCGCTTCGTGCCGGAAGGCATCCCGCACCGGCACAATTTCCAGCTTGCTGATGTTCATGGCATATCCTGACACAGCACTACCAATTCCCAAGCTTGTACCCGATAAGCTCGCCCAATCCGATCCTCGTCGTACCTGTCCGGACAAACACAGTTGCCAGTTCCCAATCTCTAAACCGGAAACTGACAACTGCTTACCGGCAGCACCGTTTACCGCATCGTCAGCGCCATGGCGGCCTTCTGCACGTGCAGGCGGTTTTCGGCCTCGTCGTAGACCACGCTCTGCGGGCCGTCAATCACCTCGTCCGTCACCTCGATGTTGCGGTCGGCTGGCAGACAGTGCATGTACACGGCCTCCCGCTTCGCCAGCGCCATCCGCCGCGAATCGGTAATCCAGTCGGCGTACTGCCTGCCGATCTTGGCCGATTCTTCTTTATCCTCGGTGGTCATCCAGCTTCCCCAGCTTTTCGGATACAGCACGTCGGCATCCTTAAAACCGGCATCAAAATCGTGCAGGATTTCCAGCGAGCCGCCGCTGGTCACGGCATTTTCCTGCGCCTGCCCGACGATCTCCGGCATCAGCCCGAACTCCGGCGGATGCGTCAGCCGCACGTTCATGCCGAAGCGCGTCATCAGCAGAATCAGGCTTTGCGGCACGGACAGCGGTTTCTGGTAGCTGGACGCATAGGCCCAACTGACGTTGATGGTCTTGCCGCGCAGGTCGCGCCCGAACTTTTCCATGATGGTCATCAGGTCGGCCAGCGCCTGGAAGGGATGGTACACGTCACACTGCATGTTCAGCACCGGCACACGGCTGGCGGCGGCCACTTCGCGGATATACCGGTTGCCGAAGTTCCAGTCGCACTGGCGAATGGCGATGCCATCGCTGTAACGACCAACAATCTCGCCGATTTCTTTGGCGGTGTCGCCGTGCGAAATCTGCGTCGTTTCGCTGTCAATGAACATGGCATGGCCGCCAAGCTGCGCCATGCCCGCCTCGAAGCTGGTACGGGTGCGCGTGCTGGTGAAGAAAAACAGCATCGCCAGCACTTTATCGCGCAAAAGGGGATGTGGCTCGCCCAGCGCGCGCTTGCGCTTGAGGTCCCAGGCCACATCCAGCAGCGTTTCGATTTCCTCGCGCGTCCATTCTTGCGTGGTAATGAGGTCACGACCTCGCAGGTCGGTTTGCATGGTAAAAACAACTCCTCTGAAGTGGGATCGGGTATGCGCGATATTGTACCATAAGGCGTTAAGACTTTTACACAGCCAGGTGTTCAGCCAGATTCCAGGCACGGCAGATAAAACGGCCATCGCCATATGGCTCCAGCACGATCATGCCGGTGTTGGCGAGATAGTCGCGCCGCTGCAAGGCGGCGGCATTCACGCACAGCAGTGGAATCACCACGCGCGTGATGCCACCGTGACTCACAAGCAGCACCGTTTCGTCCGGTTTTACGGCGGCCAGCGCCCGGCTCAGGCGCTCAAACGCCTGTAAGAATGTCTCGCCGCCGGGGAAAGCCGCTTCCCACTCGGCGGCCTCCCAGCGATGATAAACCTGCGTCCAGATGTCCCAGGCTGCCTGATCGGCACGGTCTTCGAGATGACCGCAGTCCATCTCGCGCAGGTCATCGGCGGCGGCAGGCATCAGCTTCAGGCGCGCGCCGATGATATAGGCGGTTTCCTGCGCGCGGTGAAACGGGCTGTGGCTGATACGCCGGATGTTTTTATCGGCTAACCAGACGGCAGCCTTCGCCGCCTGTTCGCGTCCCGCCGGCGACAGATCGCCCTCAAGTTTACGGCAGGTCAGCCGGCGTTCAACATTCACCACACTCTCGCCATGCCGCATGACGTAGATGAGGTTCACCCCATCACCCTTTCTGGATTAGTCCCGGCAGCAGCGCGTACCACTCGGTGGCGCGCACCACGTCATCCAGTTTCACCTGGTCAATCACGGTATGAGCATGAATTTCGTCGCCCGGCCCAAAGCCGATGCTTGGAATGCCGGCTTTGCCCGCCCAGTAGGTGCCGTTGGTGGAAAAATCCCATTTGCCGGTCGGCAATGGTTCGCCCCACAGCAGCGCCCCGGCCTGCACCCCGGCCTGCACATAAGGATGATCTTCCGGCAGCGCCCAGGCTGGGTAAATTTTATCCAGCGGGAAAACGAAGCCGGTGTAGCTCGGATCGTTATACAGCAGAATCGAGGCTTCTATGTCGCTGCGGCTGCCGATCAGCCGTTTGATGCGCTCCAGCTCCGCCTGGGGGTCTTCGCCGAAGGTGATACGCCGGTCAATGTAGATGGTCGCTTCGTCCGGCACGGCGTTGATGCTGGGCGTTTTTACGCACATGTCTGTCACGGTGATGCGCCCGTGTCCCAGGAAAGGGTCATCGCCCAGTTCCGGTTCCAGTTTGCTGATGGCCTCGATAACCGGCAGTAGCTTGTAAATGGCGTTGTCGCCCAAAAAGTTACTGGCCGCATGGGCGCTCTTGCCTTTCGCCACCACCTGCATCTCCACGCGGCCTTTATGCCCACGATAGACCTGCATCTTAGTCGGCTCGCCGATGACGACAAAATCGGGGCGCAGCCCTTCCACTTCCACCAAAGCGTGTGGGGCGCTGCCATCGTTCCATTCCTCCATATTGCCGAAGTAGTAGCCGGTGAAGCCGTCCAGCAGGCCCAGTTCCTTCGCCAGCGCCAGCCCGTAAATCATGCCCGGCGTGCTGCCCTTTTCGTCGCACGCCCCGCGCGCGAAGAACACGCCGTTTTCGATTTTGCCCTGGAACGGGTCCCACTCCCAACTATCCGGGTCGCCGATGCCGACCGTATCAATGTGGCTGTCGTAGAGCAGCTTGCGCGGCCCATCACCGATGCGCCCGACAATGTTACCCATTTTATCCCACCATACTTCATCAAAACCAAGTTTTTTCATCTCAGCTTCAGCGCGCTCCCCCACTGACCGAATCTGGCTGTCATAGCTGGGGATGGCGCACAACTCGCGCAGGAAAGTAATGATGGCTTCACGCTGCGCCGCCACGCGGGTTTGCATCGTTCTGATCGTCTGCTGCTCAATCATGAGTACCCTCGCTTGTTAATCACCAAAGGTTAGCTATTATATCGCCCATATGAACCGCATTCACGTGGATGGCATACCAGTTCAGACCGCTGACGACATGCAGCGCGAGTGCCGCCAGCGCCGCGAATAGAGCCGGCGAACGCCTCAACCACGCCTGCCGGACGAGAAAGGCCAGCGACGCGGCGAACAGCACAAACAGCGCGACCTGCGCGCTCCAGGTGAAATTGGCATGGCCGAGCCGATCCCCTGACTCCGCCAGCAGGAACATATAAGCCGCGCCAAAAACAAACGCCAGCCACGCCAGGTTAAGGTGAACGTTCTGCGCTGCCTCGCGCCGGTAGAGCAGATAGACTGCCGCCGGGAACAGTATCGAAGCAGCCAGTTTCAGCGGCAAATCAGCGTCGGCCTGCGGATTAATCCGATCTGCCCAGTGATGGATAACGGCCAGCGGCGCGAACACGATGCCGCCGGTATTGCGGAACAGGACGGCCTGCGCGGCTAGCGCGGCGACCATCGGCAGAACAACCGCCGCCAGCAGCCGCCAGTTCACGGCCCGGCGGCGGAACAAGGACAGAGCCATCGGCAGCGTCAGCGCAGGCAGCAGCGCCAGCGCATAGCTCGATTTTGCCATCACCGACAGGGCGGCCAGCAGCGCCACCCCCCACAGCGCCTTGAAGCCTGCTGGCTCATCCTGTGCCGAGGGTGTAAACGCCTTTGCGGCAAACCAGAAAACCGGCAGGGCGAACGGCTTTAACAGGGTTATCGTCGGGTTGTGATAAGCGTGGATGACCACGTAACCGAGATACAGATTCGACGGCGTGAGCAAATTAAACGGCATGACCAGCATTCCCGCCAGGGACGCCAGAAAATACACTATCCCTTGAAGGAGCGTTCCCGGCTCGCCGGCAAAGCGGCACAGCAGCCAGAAAATCGCCCATGTTCCGGCGGTATAAGCGCCAACTGCCACCCACAGTGCGGCGTCGTTGAGCGACAGCCCGGCTGAATGCAGACCCGCCACCAGCAGAAAAAACAGAAAATGCGGGATATAAGACAGCAGTTCCAGCAGCGAACCGCCGTTCAGTGCCAGCCGCAGATAGCCGAGGTGGTTGTTATAATCCACGTCCTGATAGGCTACAAAGGCCGCGACAGGCTGGAACAGCAGCAGCGCGCCGATCACGGTCAGCGCCGCGAACAGGGCCGCTATGCGCGGGCGGGATATTTCCACAGGTTATGGCGTCCTGGTCATACGAACAGATCAACAACCCTGAACTGCTCGACATCCACCAGCCCGGCATCGGTCAGCTTCAGTTTGGGGATGACTTCCAGCCCCATGAAGCTCATTGTCATGAACGGATCCGGCAGCGTGCTGCCAAGCTGCTGCGCGTGGGCGATCAACGCATCGTAATCGCGCCGCACCTGCTCCAACGGGCTTTCGGTCATCAATCCGGCCACCGGCAGCGGCAGCCGCCCCAGCACGTTTTCGCCGTCCACTGCCACCAGCCCGCCGCCCATCTGAATGACGGCTGCGACCGCGTTCCGCATACTGGCATCGTCCGCCCCAATGACCACCAGATTATGATGATCGTGCGCCACCGTCCCGGCGATAGCCCCCCGCTTAAGGCCAAACCCCTTGATAAACCCCTTGCCGATTCCGCCGGTGGCGCGGTGGCGTTCCACAACGGTGATCTTCAGCAGATCGCGTCCGGTATCGGCGACGGCATTTCCTTCGACCACCGTCACATCTTCAAGCAGGTGATCCGTCACCACCTGGTCGCCCCGCCCGCCGATCATCCGCGCGCGCCTGCTCAGCGCCGGGATGGTAAAATCCAAGCTCTCGAACCGCACGTTCATCGAACCCCGCAGGTCAATCGGGCGCAGCGGCGGTTTTTCGCGCATCATGCGGCCATTTTCCGCCACCAGCTCGCCACCCCGGAAGACCATCTCCGCCCGGATGTCGCGCAGATCGCTGAACACAACCATATCCGCCCACTTGCCCGGCGCGATCATGCCGTAATCATGCAGCCGGAAGTACTGCGCGGTGTTCAGCGTTCCCATCCGAATCGCCATGATCGGGTCAACCCCTTCGGCGATGGCGACGCGGATCATGAAGTCAATCGAGCCTTCGTCCATCAGGCTGTTCGGCTGGCGATCATCGGTGCAGAAGCACAGCCGCGTGTGGTTCTCCGGCGTCACCAGCGGTAGCAGCGGGCGCAGATTGCGCGTGGTCGTGCCTTCGCGGATGAAGATGGTCAGCCCCAGGCGCAGTTTTTCCTGCGCTTCCGCGACGGTGGTGCATTCGTGTTCGCTGCCGATGCCCGATGCCACGTAGGCGTTTAACGCCTGGCCGGTCAGCGCCGGGCAGTGGCCGTCCAGCACCTTGTGCCGGAACAGCACGATTTTATCCAGCATCCCTTCGTCGCTCTGGACGACGCCGGGATAATTCATCACCTCGGCCAGCCCCAACACCCATTGATGGCCTAGAAGCTGCTCCAGGTCTTCGGCTTCCAGGCGCGCGCCGCTGGTTTCCATATGCGTGGCCGGCACGCAGCTCGAAGCCATCACGTACATATTGAGCGGCCCGTGTTTGGCGCGTTCCAGCATGAAACGAATACCCTCCAGGCCCAGCACGTTGGCGATTTCGTGCGGGTCGGTGACGACGGTCGTCACGCCATGCACCAGCACCGCCCGCGCAAACTCCGGCGGCGTGCACAGGCTGCTTTCGATATGCACATGTGCGTCAATAAAACCAGGACACAGATAGCGCCCCTTCAGATCAATGTCATGTTCGGCGGCGTAACCCGCCCCGATGGCCGCGATGTGCGAACCCTGCACGATCACATCCGTCGTGTAAATTTCGCCGGCCCACACATTCACTAACTGCGCATTGCGTAATGCCAGGGTGGCAGGTTTATCCCCTCGCGCCGCCGCCAGTCGGTCAACCAGACTCATACAGCCTCCTTGCTTTCAATGATGGTTTCGGCCTCCTGCACAATCGTCCATACCGGGTCGCGGGCGTAAGCAGGCCGCACGCGCTCGATGTAGGCAGCGTCCTGTCCGGTCAGGGCGGCGTTACGTGCCGTAGACCATTCGGCTGGCCACGGCAGGTCGGACTCCTCAATCGTTGCGGCGAAGACGAATTCCAGTTTGTCCCGCGCAGCATCCTGCCACAACCCAACCCAGTGAAAAATCGGATTGCCATAACGACTAAGCGCCGCCGCCAGTTCATCCCAGGGGGCGCGCGCGCCGGAGCAGACCACACGTGGCAGCGTGCGTCCGCGTGTATCCGGCAGGGTCAGTACCCACCGGTGGCCTTCGTCCCACACCAGCCCGACCACGCGCACCTCAAAACGCGGGTAACGCGGCTCTGGTCGCCCGGACAACAGATTTTTTAACCATCGCAGCCGGAACTGACGCCGCACGCGCCTGAGTTCATCCGGCGGCGTTTCGATGATGCGCGGCAGCGGGCGTTCGTCGGAAATGACGTCGAACAGCAGCCACTCCCAACGAACGCTGTCCGGCAGATGCCGCAGATCGAAATAACCGTTCGCCCGGCTCTCGTTGGTTTTTTCCAGCAGACTGCCGCCCAGCGGCCAGCCGGCATACACCACGTTCAGCCGGTTCCAGCCCGCCAGATAGTACAGCCCAACCGGACGCTCGATGTGGGCGATCACACCGGTTTCTTCCCGCACTTCACGAGCGGCGGTTTCGGCCAGCAGTTCACCCGCGTCCACCCGTCCGCCGGGTAGATTCCATACCCTTAGATCGCCGCGCTGCGACAGCAGCACCCGTCCCTCGTCGTCCAGCACCGCACAGGCCGTGCCTAACCGTAAAAAAGTCATCGTCCTCACATTCTTGCACAAAGGGCGAACTGAGAAAGCCGCCCCTGCAAATTCGCTGTGTCTAGAGCGTGTTATGCCCTTCGGCGCTGTCAATTCGCCCTCACCCCCTCGTTCCCTCTCTCCCAAGCACCACTTCCTGGCTGGGCGAGGGGGGAGGAAAGCACGTTTGTGTGCGTTTTCGCCCCTTTCCCGGTACCGAAGGCCCGTTCGAGAGAGGCGACGGGGGTGAGGGCAAAAAGCGGGCGGGCGTAAAAAGCCGTTTCATCGCCCTGCTGGAGTGGCAAAGGACATAACAGCCTGTATGATAAAAACATGGCCCGGCTAATCCCCATCAATCAGCCGCTTCGACAATCGGTTATGCTGCTCGACCAGCACCGGCACATCCACTGTGAGCAGCGCGCCATCTTCAACGACGATGCGTCCATTGATGATGCTTAAATCTACCTGAGGCGACTGGCAGAAAACCAGCGCAGCGGCAGGGTCGTGCAGCGCCCCCGCGAAGCCGACCGTATCCAGCCGGAACGCGACTATATCCGCCGCCATACCGGGCGCTACCGCACCGATGTCGTCCCGCCCCAACACCGCCGCGCCGCCGAGGGTCGCCATTTCCAGCGCTTCCCGCGCGGACAGCCCCGCCGGATTACCCCCTACCCTTTGCAGCAGCATCGCCTCACGCGCTTCGTTAAGCAGATGCCCGGCATCGTTGGAAGCCGCGCCGTCCACGCCCAGGCCGACCCTCACCTGCAAGTCCAGCATCCGGCGCACCGGCGCAATTCCTGATGCCAGCCGCATGTTGCTGCCCGGACAATGACACACGCCGGTTCCGGTACGGGCAAACAGGCTGATTTCGCCCTCGTCCAGCTTCACGCAGTGTGCGTGCCATACGTCATCACCGACCCATCCCACATCCTCGGCCCAATCGCCGGGGCGCTTGTGGAATACAGTCTGGCTGTAGGTGACATCATTATCATTTTCGGCTAAATGCGTGTGCAGATGAACGCCGTAGCTGCGCGCCAGCGCCGCCGATTCGCGCATCAAGTCCGGCGTGACGCTGAACGGCGAACACGGCGCAACGACTATACGAAGCATGGCGTGGCGGCTGGCGTCGTGAAACTGTTCAATCGCCCGCTGCGTATCCCGTAAAATTGCCGCTTCTTCTTCGACCACCGAATCCGGCGGCAGCCCACCTTTGCTCTCGCCCAGGCTCATCGAGCCGCGCGCCGCATGAAAACGAATGCCCATCTCCTGCGCCGCGCGGATTTCATCATCAATCGTCACGTCGTTGGGGTAAATATACAGGTGATCGCTGGAGGTGGTGCAGCCGGACCGCAGCAGTTCAGCCATCGCCAGTTTGGCAGATACGTACACCGCTTCGCCGGTCAGCCGGCTCCAGATCGGGTACAGCGTCTTCAGCCAGCCGAACAGTTCCAAATCCTGCGCGATCACCCGCGTGAGCGTCTGGTACATATGATGATGGGTGTTCACCAGCCCCGGCAGCACGATATGGCGGCGGCAGTCCAGCACCCTGTCGGCAGTCTGCGCCGGCATATCCGCCAGCGCGCCGACCGCTTCGATCACGCCATCACCCACAAACACCGCCCCGTCGCGGATTTCCCGCCGCGCGGCGTCCATTGTCACCAGCGTATGAATATTCTTGACAAGAAGGGTTGACATAAAATTTCTCGTTGCAGCGTCAGGTTTACAGCCGATTATAACACGCTCGACCGTTTACTCTCCGGTATATTCCAGCGCAGCATAGATTGCACCGAGGGTTTAAAACCCTCGGCGCTTGGCCTTACACTGCCGCCCGCTCCGCGATGCGCCGCGCCGCTTTCATAGTGTTATGCAGCAGCATGGTGATCGTCATCGGCCCAACCCCGCCCGGCACCTGCGTGATGGCGCTGGCAACTTCTTTGGCCGCTTCGAACTCCACGTCGCCCACCCAGCGGTAGCCTTTTTCCGCCTGCGGATCGTCAATTTTGTTTGTGCCTACGTCAATCACCACCGCGCCGGGTTTGATCCACTCGCCCTTCACAAACTCCGGCTGACCGATGGCAGCGATCACGATGTCGGCGCGGCGCACGATGTCGGGGATGTCCTTCGTCCGGCTGTGGCAGACCGTCACGGTCGCGTTGGCCTTCAACAGCATCAGCGCCACCGGCAGCCCGACGATGTTGCTGCGCCCGATCACCACCGCGTTCGCGCCTTCGATCTTGGCGCCGACTTCCTTCAGGATAACCATGCAGCCGGTCGGCGTGGCCGGGGTGAAGGTTGGCTCGCGGCCTTTCATGCCCAGCAGACCGATGTTCTCCGGGTGAAAACCATCCACGTCTTTATCCAGGCTCACCAGCCGCAACACGCGCTCCTCGTGGATATGTTTCGGCAGCGGAAGCTGCACCAGGATGCCGTGAATGGAGGCATCGTCGTTTAACGCCCTCACCACCGCCTCGACTTCTTCCTGGGTGCTGGCCGCCGTCATGGTGTGCGCGACCGAGGTAAACCCCACTTTTTCGCAGGCGCGGCGTTTCATCCGCACGTACTGGGCGGAAGCCGGGTCATCCCCGGCCAGCACCGCGCCCAAGCCCGGCGCATAACCGAACCGCGCTTTAAACTGTTCGACCTCAGCGGCGATCTCGGCCTGCATCCGGTCGGCAATCATCTTCCCGTCAATAATTGTCGCAGTCATCGTTTTCCTCAACTTTATTAGCCGGGATAATATGTAGTTTGTCCCGGTGAAAAAAACTTTCTATCCTTGCTTTCAGCATAACATACGCCAAAAGTATAGACGAGTGATGAAGGTTACTATTGCTCATTGATGAATTGTCAACGCATTTGTACAACTCACCGACAAAAAAGCATCGCCTCTGGCCGGTAATCGAGTAACATAGATAGAGGGGAAGATTCCTTCTCCACAACATCCCTGCATTGTAACCGATCAGTTGATTGGGTAGGGGGTCGAGATGACGAATCCACAATCAAAGCTCAGGCTTTTATGGCGTGGAGCCGCCGGCCAGGCGCTCATTGAATACGCGCTGATTTTGATCCTGGTGGCGATGGCACTGCTGGCCGCCCTGCTGGCGACCGGCCCGGCTATCGCCAACGTCTTTAGCAACACCGTCTGTAACCTGGTTGGCCTGGAGGACTGCGACCCGGACAGCCTGGTAGACCAGGGCGGCGGGCCGGAAAGTTTCTGGCAAACCGTCACGGCGGTCGCTCAAAACCCGCCGCTAGAAGAGCCAATCCCAACCAATAAACCATTCCCGACCAAACCTCTCCCTACCGATGGCCCATCACCGACGCCAACGCCCAAAACACCGACGGCGACTTTTCCGCCCACCGCCACCGACAAACCGACCAATACGCCGGAAGATTTCGGCCACACCATCCCGTTTATAGACCCGATTGACCATCCCGAATGGTGGCGTGTGGACAGCAGCATCTTCCTGGGCGGCGAGGACTGGTGGGGCGAGTATTACCCCAACAAAGACCTGTCCGGCGCACCCGACGAGCAGATGTGGAACTACCAGCTCACCCCCGACAAAATCCACAAGTTCAACATCAACTTCGACTGGGGCGCGGGCGGGCCGATTGCCGGCTGGTCAACCGATAACTTCTCGGTTCGCTGGACGCGGACGATTTACGTCGCCGGAACAGAGGACATCTCCCTGACGGCCACAATCACGTCCATCGGCGGCGTGCGGTTCTGGGTGGACTCTGACCTCAAGCTCAACGACTGGTCGAACCGAACCCTCAACAGCACCCCATTGGCAACGACCTTCACGCTCACCCCCGGCACGCACCAGTTCAAACTGGAATATTACGTCGGTACGGGTGACGCCGCCGTTTACCTGGATGTCAACCATTATCAAGGCAATGTCCGTGACGATGCCAATCTGGCTTCCGGCGATCCCAACTGCCAATGGACGCGCATCAACGGCAGCCAGCCCAATACGGTCGCCTGGGCCTGGAAGGAAAGCCCCGGCGGCACCGGCAGCGGCTTCCCGGCCAACATGCGCTGCAACCTGGAACTGCGCGGTTACGTGTTCCTGGATACCGCCAAGCAGTCCAACCCCAAAATGGCCTTCTGGGATGTCTGGGACCTGGGCGGCGGCGGCTCGGTGACGCTGCAAATCGCGGAGTACGCGCCTTATGTTTATCTGCCGGATGGGACGGTTGACCCCAACAGCGGCCCGAACTGGGCCGGCGGCACGTCCATAACCCTGCGCAGCGGCGGCAGGAACTACGCCTGGACACGCAACTACGTGGACATCCCGACCAGCTACTACAACAAAAACATCGCCTACCGCTTCATTCTGCAAAGCGGCGGCGGTGGCGGCACGCGGCGCTGGTATGTGGACGACATCGCTATTCTCAATATGCCCACCCGCACCTTCAGCGTTTGCACCGGCAGCCTGGCGGCCTGCGGCAATTACTGGCATCTTGATAATGACGGCCAGAAAGCCGACTTCATCACGTCCGGGCGCTGGGCGCTGACGACCACCAACCATTTCGGCAGCACCGGCACCTCCTGGGATTCCAGCGGCGGTTCGTCCTACGTGCGTTTTGGGCCGGAGCAGCCGTCCGGCCAGGCCGACGACAACCGCGTTTATTCCATCGAATTTAACGGTCAGGTGGTTTTCCAGAATATTGACGAAAACGGCCTCGGCGGCATCCCGGACTGGGAAGGCAATGACGGCATTCCGCAGCTTCGGTTTTACCATGCCTACAACATCGAAAGCGGCACGTCGCTGGAAATCCAGTACACCCGCGACCCGGTCGGCACGACGCCCGCCAACTGGCAAACCCTCCGGTCGCTGGTAAGCGGCGCGGCCACCGACCTGAGCATGAAGCAGGTTGAAATAGACCTGGGCGCTGTACCCAACTGGTGGCAGTCGCCGTTCCGGCTGCGCTTCGCCATGAAGGTGAATAACAGCCTAACCCCGGCCAAACCCGGCTGGTGGATTGACAGCATCGTGTTCGCGCGCAAGGGTGTCGCGCGGTACAGCGAGTATCCCTTCTGCGACGGCGCGGAAACCAGCATGGATAAATGGCTGACCGCCGGCGGCTGGGAAAACAGCGCCCAGCCCGGCGCATTCGGCAGTTCCCGCGCTTTCACCGACAGCCCCATCGGCAACTACCCGCACGGCCAGGAAACCTGGATCGAACTGCGCTACCCGATTGACTTTAACAACGACACGCCAGAGAACCTGACGGTGTGGGGCGGCAACAAGGACTGCCTGAACAAAAACCCATCCGGCGCAGCCGTCCGCCCGATCCTCACCTTCTGGCACTGGCGCGATCTGGCGGCCAACGAGTCCTTCTATGTGGATGTCATGCGGCCCGCCCATGCGGCCTCCGGCACGGCGAAGGTGGACTGGACGCCGATCTGGAGTTACGTCTACAACAGCACCAACCGGGTGCAGTTGGCCTGGGAACAGGTTGAGATCGAGATGGAACGGGGCATCCTGGATGCCATCTTCACGCGCACCGGCGTCACTACGGACTGGAATACACTCAAGACCAACGGCAACGCTTACGACGATGACTTCTACTTCCGAATCCGTCTGGATACCCGTTCCAACACCAGCGTTGCCGACGGCATCTATATAGACAACATAGACATCAAAAACTACTCCGAAACATCTCATCGTCTGTGGGACATCTCCGCCGGTGGCGACGGCGCGCGCTTCGTGGACAACATTGATACCCCGGCGGAATGGTGGACGCGCTGGCGCAACGGTGGCGACTGGGCCAGCACGGACAGCGCCAACTGGCAGATACCCAACCCGCCCATGCCCTACTGGTGGAAAGCCCATAACAGCTTCGCGGCCTTTCACGACAGCCCGCCGCCAACCGTGAGCGATAACTACGATACCTACTACCGTCATGCGACTTACTCCGTCCTGGAGATGAACCGGATCATTGACCTGACCGGCGCGCTGGCAAGCGACCAGCCCACCCTGTACTTCTGGAATCACTACAGCGTCGGCTCCAGAGACAAAATCCGGGTTGAGGTCGCCGTCCAGGACTCGACGCGCACCCGCACCGGCTACAGCTACCTGTATGGCTGGGGGTCGGATAAGTCCTACGCCTCGCCGAACTACTCGTCCTGGCAGGATGTCTGGAGCAAGGGTGAGTACGCCCGCGTGGATACCTGGGTGCGCGAGCAGGTTGATCTGTCCGAATTCGCCGGCAAACGTATCCGCATCCGCTTCGTCATGAACGCGCTGGACAGCTCCAGCAACCTGCGGGATGGCTGGTACATTGACGACATCCGCATCGAACACAAGTCCACGCGCATCATGCCCTTCCCCTTCTTCGATCCGGCGGCCAATACCCAGAACTGGATCACCGAAGGCCTGTGGGGACTGGCGCCTGACCTGTGGAAAGGCACCGGCGGCGGCCCGGCCAACCTCGGCCCGGACACCTGGAAGGGTTACTTCCTGAAGTGTACCAATACGTCCAACGTGGTCGTGGACTGTTCGGTCAATAAAAACCCATCCAACGCGAATAACTTCCTGAACCGGCTGACGCCGACAGTGGCGGCCATGAACGCCTACGTGGCGGCCAACCCGACCAAGGTGCTGCCGATGTATGAGTCCAACGATGTGGTCTTCGACCTCGGCACGACCGGCAGGCCGCCGGGTGCGCCGCTGGGTACGGCGGGCAACGCCTGGGATAACCAGTACGTCGGGCGCTGGATCCGCCAGATCAGCGTGCTGTCGGGCGAATACCTCTTCGCCACCACCTCCGACGACGGCGTGCGGATGCGTTACGAACCGGCGGATACGCCGGACATCACCTCGCCGTATAACTGGAATATCCTCAATTACTGGAAGGAGACGTCCCGCACCGTCCAGTACAAGATCGTCACCCTGAACGAAGGCAGCTATAACGTCGTGCTGGAATGGTTTGAAGCTACCGGCGACGCGGCCATCATCCTGCAGGCCGGCAACAACAATTTCTCCTTCAGCGACAGCCCACGCGCCAGCCTGCTCAGCGATGCCCTGCCGTCGGTGGCTTATGGCAACTCGTCGCTCATGCTCGACGGCGTGCTGAACCTCAACCGCCCAAGTGGTATGCCGTCTTCATTGTGGCTGCCCAAGCTCAGCTACTACACCTACTGGCAGCTTGGCAGCAGCAACTCGGCCAATGCGGAGGTTTCGATTGACGGCGGCCTGAGCTGGACTCAGAATAATCTGAACCAGAACTGTCCGTCCGGGGCGACGTGCAGCCCGACCATCACCGGCTGGAGCGACCGCCTGCCGCCCAACGACTGGCAGTGGCGCGTGCATGATCTTCGCACCTATGGCAACCGCCCAGGCACGAGCAATTTTGTCGGGCTGCGTTTCCGGCTTAATACCGGCAGCAGCGTGCGCGACGGCTGGTGGATTACGGAAATCAGCGTGAACAACTAAGCCTCAAACCAACCGTTCAACCATAAGGGCGACCGGCACAATACGGTCGCCCTTTGCTTTTCTCACCAACTTTCTATAGTCGAAGCGCGTTTCTCCTGCTAGACTAAACCATAAGCTGCGTTTGTTCAGGCCACAGGACTGCTTTAAATGGTCACGATTTCACAAAGACGCCAGGGACTTCTGTTCGTGCTGGTTGGCCCGGCAGGGGTGGGCAAGAACGAAATCATGAAACAGGTGCTGCCACGCATCGGCAACCTGCGCCAGCTTCCCACCGCCACCACCCGCCCCATCCGCGCCAGCGAGCTGCACGGACGCGAGCATCTATTTGTGTCCCGCCTGGAATTCCAGAAATTGATCGAAACCAACGCCCTCATCGAGTGGCAGACCGTTCACGATGAACTGTACGGGATGCCGCGTGCGACCGTCGAACAGGCGATTGCCAACGAAGAAGACCTGATCGCCGATATTGAAGTCCTGGGGGCTACGTACCTGCGCTCGCTTTACCCGGATAATTCGGTGCTGATTTTTATCCAACCGCCTTCGCTTGATGAACTTAATAAACGAATGGCGAAACGCGGCGAATCGCCGGAGCAAATCGCCAAACGGCTGCGCCGGGTGGACATGGAAATGCAGTACGCGCCGCTGTGCGATTATCTCATCACCAACGAAAAGCTGGATGAGGCCAGCGAGATTTTGTATGCCATCGTGCTGGCAGAGCGCAGTCACCGCGCGCTGCTGAACCTGCGCGTTGAACGTAATCTGCCCCGCCACAAGTTCGTCTATGCAACGATGGTGATCCCGATGTTTAATGGCGAAGTGCTGTGCCATGACCACGAGCCGCATTTTCCGACCAGCTACCCGACACACGGTGAATTTCCGCACGAGGCCGCGCTGCGCGCGCTCAGGAACGAAATCGGCATCACACCATCCACCGATTATCTCTCCAAAACGCCGCTCGACTCGTTCATCCTGCCGGCGGCTTTGGATACCGTCGTCCAGGAACACTTCCAACAGGTGGTCTTCATCTACCTGTATGCTATGTCGGAACGTATCATGCCGCCGGAACACTGGACATGGACTCCCTGCCGGGAAGCGGCTCTGCCGCAGACAGTGCTGGACATCCTGGACGAGCAGAAAAGACTCATGCCGGAAGGTTTGTCATAAGAGGCTGCCCATTATGAGCCTGCCCGAACTCCACAGCAGACAGGGCGCGGCGCTGGCCGCCGATCATATTCCGCTGCATTACGGCGACCAGCGCGCGGAATATCGGGCCGCGCTGCACCATGTCGTACTGATGGATCGTTCGCATGAAGGCCGCCTGGAAGCGGCAGGCGGCGGTTGTTTCGACCTGATTCAGCGCATGTCCACCAACGATGTGCTGCGCCTGTCCGAAGGCGAAGGCCGTCCAACCATTTTCACCAACCCCAACGGGCGTATTCTCGACCGGGCGATGGTCTACAACCGTGCCGGCGCGGCGCTGCTCGTCACCGAGGCCGGACGCGGCGCGGCGCTGCTTCAGTATCTCCAGCGCAACATCTTTTTCAACGACGATGTGCGGCTGAACGACCTGGCCGCCACCACGCATCTGTTCGCCCTGCACGGCCCCCAGGCCGACGCGGTGATGGAAAGACTCGTCCCCGGCGCTTCTGGGCTGGCCGGCTTCAACGGGCTGGCAGCGACCATCGCCGGCGCGCCGGTTTTTGTCGCCCGCCGCGCGCCTATATCCGGCGCGCACTGGATTTTGATCGTGCCGCTCGACGCGGCTGAAACTATCTGGCTGGCGGCGCTGGAACGCGGTCAGGTTTACGGCCTCCGGCTGGCGGGGTCGTTAACCTACAACGCGCTGCGTATCCGCGCCGGTCGTCCGGCGGCGCGCAGCGAGCTGACCACCGATTATATCCCGCTGGAAGCCGGGCTGTGGGACGAAGTGAGTTTTAGCAAGGGCTGCTACACCGGGCAGGAGATCATCGCCCGTATGGAAAGCCGTAACCGACTGGCGAAGGTGCTGGTTATGCTGCATCTGGAGCAGTTTGTCCAGGCGCCGGCAGCACTCTACGAAGCCGGGAAAACCGCCGGGACGCTCACCAGCAGTGTGACCACGCCGGACGGCGAGCATCTCGGCCTGGGTTTTGTCCGGTTTGGGCTGGCCGCACCGGGCGGCCAGCTTTCGGCAGGCGACGCGGGCATCACCGCCACCATCACCGGACTGGCAGGGACGCAGCCAATGCTCCCCGACAGCCCGGATACCCCGCCCCAACCTTAACCTCCGAACGCCGGCGGCGGGCCGTCGAAGAAGAGCGCCCACCACAGCATCCAGGCTTCGGGTTCGGGCGGCGCGGTTTCGATGGCGACCCCCGGTGCTGCTGCTTCCGGCGTCGCTTCGACACCGATGCCGGACGGCACCGGCACCACCAGCACATCACCCGGCTTGACCATTTTGCCCTCCGCGCGCGCCCAGCTTTCGACATATGCATCGCTGCGGGCGTAATCGCGCTCGATGACCAGCGCCGCCTGTTCGCGCTCCAGCCGGGCGATTTCGGTTGAAAGCTGGCGATATTTTTCCTGAAGCGGCTGGGCAGACGTAATCAGGCTGCTGAGGTTAATCGCCAGCGCCAGCCCAATCGCCAGAATCGCGGCGAACATCACCTGTACGCCCGACAACTGGCCGGTGCGCCTGCGCGTTTTTTTCTCCGGCTGCATGTGCCAATCCTGTATTCGTCCTCACCAGTACGAGAGTACATCAGACTCGCCCGCTTCACAAACCGGCAGGGCCGCTATGATTTATGATACTAAGTGCCAGAAACAAAAAACCCGGCCTAAAGCCAGGTCTGTGCCGAAGGTGGGAGTCGAACCCACACTCCCTTTCGAGAACTACGCCCTGAACGTAGCGCGTCTGCCAATTCCGCCACTTCGGCAGGAAGTAGTGATATTCTAGCAAACCCCTTTAGAATGTCAAGCCGGATTTTCAGAAAACGCAGATGTGTTATAATGCCCCGCGCTTGACCCTCGGCATGGGAAAGCTGATGTTGAAGGGATGACACCAACGACAATGAGAAACACCCGAATCTATCTTTTACTGCTGCTGATGGCGTGCGCTCTGGGCATTGTCCAGGTGAGCGCGCAGATCAACGGGGTTGAGGCCGAAGCTATCGGCCAGGCTAATTTACGCGCCACTGCCGACGTAAACTCGGCGCTGGTCGGGCAAATCCAGAGCGGCACGCGTTATCCGGTAATCGGGCGTAGTGAATTTTTCCCCTGGCTGCTGCTGGCCGACCCAGCCACCAACCAGCCTCTAGGCTGGGTCTTCCGCGATCTGGTGAATGTCTACGGTGAACTGACCCTGGTGCCGTTCTCGGCCCTCGAAACGGGCGCGCCGGCAGCTTCCCCCACCCCAACCCTGAGCGCCGCCGCGCCGGTATCGGCTACGCTCGCCCCGCCGACGACCACGCCAGGAGCGCAGACCGGCATCACCGGGCGCGTCATCGGCGAAATCAACATCCGTTACGGGCCGGGCGTGGATTATCCGCGCATCGGTGTCGCCCGCGTCGGTGACAGCTTTGAAATCACCGGCTGGCACACACAGCTGCCCTGGCTGCAAATCCGCTATCCTGCCGCGCCTAACGGCTTTGGCTGGGTGGCGAAAGACCTGCTCGAAATTCAGGGAGATGTGTTCACCCTGCCGCCGATCAGCCAGACGCGCTTCGACCTGCCGACGCTGACGCCGACCCAACCGGTCGTCCAGGCCAGCACCATCCTCAACGAAACGCCGGTCGCTATCAGCCCGGCCTTTCGTGCGCTGGGCGACCAACTGTGGGCGATGATGCAACAAGCCGGTTTCGAGCCGGAAACCAGCCGTCTGGGGGCGCTTTTTCTGCTCGACCTGCAAACCGGCGAAGCCATCACCTTCGGCAATCAGATCGCCTTCAGCGGCATGAGCCTGAACAAAATCGCCATCCTGGCGGAGCTTTACGGGGTGCTGAACCAGCCGCCCGATCTGGCGCAGGCCAATACCATCGCCAGCGCCATGATATGCAGCGAAAACACCTCCACCAACGACATGCTCAACATCATCGGCGGCGGTGATGCCTACGCCGGCGCGCAGGCGGTCACGCGCTTTTTGCAGGATTTGGAGCTGAGCAATACGTTTCTGGTCGCGCCGTTTGTGATTGACCCGAACAACATCCCCACGCCGCCCGCCCCGGTCGTCGCGCCCGTCACCAGCGCCGACCAAAACATCACCCAACCAGACGTCTGGAATCAGGCTACGGTGGATAACCTGGGCTGGCTGTTGGGCAGCCTGTATACCTGCGCCTATAACGAAAGTGGGCCGCTGCTGGAAAAATTCCCCGGCGCTTACACACCGCTGGAATGCCGCCAGATGATCCAGGCTATGAGCAATAACAAAATCGGCGCGCTCATCGAAGCCGGCGTGCCGCCGGGAACGCGCGTGGCGCATAAACACGGCTGGATTGCCGATACGCATGGGGATGCGGGAATTGTCTTCACGCCGGGCGGGAACTTCGCCCTGGTTGCCATCCTGCACAATCCGACCTGGCTGGACTTCTCCGAGTCGTTCCCCCTCATCGCCGAGATCACACGGACGGTTTACAACTACTACAATCCAACCGCGCCGCTGGAACAAATCCGCCAGGAAACCGTGCCGGAATGCGACCTGTTCGGCAACCCGCTGATTGACGAGCTGATGTCGGCGACGTTTGACGGATGAGAGTCAACAGTCAGCAGTCTTCAGTCCATAGTCAAAAACGACGAACAGAGGCGGGCTGTGTTTGCTCACCTCTGTTCGTGATCGGTTTCTAGCGTTCAGTCGTACCTATACAGACTACAGACCAAAGACTGCCGACTTTTAGCTCTTCACACTGCCCAGCGTCAGGCCGGAGATCAGGTACTTCGACTGCCACATGAACAGCAGCAAAACCGGCACCGTCACCAGCACCGACCCGGCGGCGTATTTGCCCCAGTCCGTCTGGAACGTGCCGATGAGCTGGTTCAAGCCCAGCGGCCAGGTCATCACCGACTGCGCCGTCAGAATCACTTTGGCGACGATGAATTCCGACCAGGCGCCCAGGAAGTTGAACAGGAAAACGATAGACAGCGCCGGGGTCGAAAGCGGCAGGATGATCCGCCAGAAGGCCTCCATCCGGTTACAGCCGTCTACCATCGCGGCTTCTTCCAGGTCCGGCGGAATCGTGTCGTAATAGCCCTTTAAAATCCAGATACTGAACGGCACCGCCGTTGAGATGTATGCCAGAACGAGGCCGATAATCTGGTTGGTTAAGCCCAACTGCGCCACGATCACATAGATAGGGATGACCAGCATACCCGCCGGAATCATCTGGGTCGTCAGCAGAAAGATCAGCGCCGGACGACGCCCAAAAAAGCGCCACCGGCTGAAAGCATACGCGCCGGTCGCCGCCACCGCCACACCGATGACGGACACCGCCACAGTGATAGACAGGCTGTTCCAGGCCCATTGCAGGAACGGCTCTTCGTTAAAGAGATTGCTGTAACTTTGCAGACTGGCGCCGGCGGGGATGATGTCCAGCGAACGTGACAGCAGCCCAGTCGAAGGGCGCAGCGAAATGCTGACAATCCGCAGCACCGGATAGACGGAGATGATCGAATAGGCCACCAGCACACCGTGAAACGGCTTCCAGACCAGCAGGCCAAGAAGCAGGCCGACCAGCAAAAAAGCCACATTCATCTGATTGGCGACCATCAGCACCAGGCCACCAACGGCGATAGCCGCGCCGATGACCGCGCGAATCTGCTGAGAAGTGAGGCCATTCTGCTGGCGTCTGACAGCGGTTGGTTTAGGCTGGGTAATGGTACTCATCGGTCGTAAATCTCCTTCAAACCACCACTGGACGTAATCCAGACGATTGCAAACAGGAACAGGATGAAGAAAATAACAATGGAAAAGGCCGCCGCGAAGCCAAGCTGCTGCGTGGCCGCCGTGCCAAACGCGGCATTATACAACGCCGATACCAGAATGTTCGTCTTTTCTTCCGGCCCACCGCCCGTCATGATGACGATCAGGTCCAGTTTGTTAAATGTCCAGATTACATCCAGCGTCACCGCCGGGATGAGGATTGGCCTGAGCAGCGGCATGGTGATGAATCGGAAACGCTCTAACGCGCCCGCGCCGTCCATCTGCGCCGCTTCATAATACTCCACCGAAATGCTTTGCAGGCCGCCCAACAGCATCACCATATAAAACGGGATGCCCAGCCAGATATTGACGAATACCACCGCCACGAAAGCCGCTACGGGGTCGCGCAGCCAGCTAATCGGCTCCAGGCCGATGCCCTGCATAAGGGTGTTGACAAAGCCGTATTCGGCGTGAAATTCCTGTTTCCAGGTCAGGGCGGTGATGACGCCCGGCAGCGCCCAGGGAATGACGATCAGGGCGCGGTAAATGCCCTTAAAGCGTATCTTTTGATTCATGATGAGCGCCAGCGCCAGCCCGCCGGAGAAGTGGAAGATGACGTTCACCACCGTCCACAGGATCGTGCGCCCCAGCAGCACCGGGAAGGTGGAATCCGCCGTCCGCAGCAGACGCCCCCAACCGATGATCTCGCCATCACGGACGCGGAAGAACACGTCGGTGAAGTTTTCGACGGCATAGTCCAGGCCGTAAAGATGATCGAGTTCGCACTCTCCCAGGGCAATTGGGCTGTAGCAGTTGAACGTATCGCGCTTCAGGTCTGAAAAAGCTAATAAGACATTAAAAAACAGCGGATAGAGCATGAAGGCGAGAATGGCAATCGCAGCAGGGGCGAGCAGCGTATAGGCCAGGGCATTTTTAAGTTTGAAGGTCTTCGCCAGCAGGTTGTAGAGCAGAAACTCCAGCACAACCACGCCGACAATGACGCCAATAACAAGCGGTATAATCTGACCCAAGGTATCGAGGATTACATCACCTGATAACCCACTTATACCTTCCATAATTTATCTCCTGTCAATAAACGGGGGTGGGGCGACGTTGGCCCCACCCCCGTTTCAATCTTGAGCAGATGAATCGGCGCAGCGAAGTTAACCTTCGATGCATTCCTCAGCCGCGATCTGGGCCTCCGCCGCCGCATCCGCCGGGGTGACGCTGTTGCTCATCACGCCTTCCAGGTTCGGGCGCACCGAGTCCCACATGCAGCGCAGAGTCGGGTCAGCAGGCATACCCACACCGGTCAGCAGCGCCTCGTTAGAAGCAGCCAGTAGCGGGTCGGCAGCCGGGTCAACGGTCACTTCGGCAATCGCCGGCAGACGGCTGGTGCCAAGCGCATAGGCCGTAACCGCCGCCGGGTCGGTGGTCAGCCAGGTGACGAAGGAAACGACGGCATCCAGTCTTTCACCTTCCACACCCACCGGAATGCTGATGAACTTGCCGGCGGTGAAGGGTTTCGGACGCTCGCCATTGGGCAGTTTCGGCCAGGGGGCCAGGCCCAGGTTGTCGGGGCCAAGCGCGGGTGACGTTTCGAGATTCTTGTAGTCAGCGATTGCCCAGTCGCCATTGATAATCATCGCCACGCTGCCCTCTTTAAAGAGACCATCGGCGCAGGCATAGTCGCATTCCGCCGGGACGATTTCTTCCTTGAATTTCAAATCCTGGACGAACTGGTAAGCGTCAATCCAGGCCTGCGAGTCCAGCACCATGTTGCCATCGGCATCATAGGTGCCACCGCCAAAACCATGCACAAAGGGCAGGAACCAGAACGGCTCGTTCAGGTTATAGGCGAACCCCTGGACATCGGGGTTGGCTTCTTCAATTGCCTTGGCGGTCGCAATCAGTTCTTCCCAGGTATCGGGCGCTTTTTCAACCAGGCTCTTGTTGTACATCAGCATCAGATGGTTGCCGGCATTGGTCGGCACGCCGTAAGTCGTGCCGGCCACCTGTGCCGCCCCGAGGTTGATCGGGTACTTCGTCAGATCGAACAGGTTGTCCAGCGGCTGCAGCAGGCCGGAGTCCACAAACACACCGATGGCATCGTTCGGGCCCAGCACCATATCGGGCAGGCCGGAACCGGCCAGGCCGGCGGTTTGCAGGTCGTTACGCAGGACTTCGGTTTCCTTGTTCACAATTTCCAGGCTGAAAGTCGAGCCGGTGGTTTCTTTCCACACCTCAAACTGCGCGGCCAGAACGGCGTCGTTCACGTCGCCATCCTGGCTCCACATCACCAGCGTCTCGGCATCCTGCGCCAGAGCGAAGCCGAAGCTGCCCAGTGCCAGCAAAACGACTACTACCGCAAATACAAACTTTCCGTACTTCATAATGAGAAAATCCTCCTAGGCTACCTGCTTAAATGTTATATCGAAGGTGACACATTCGGGAGAAAAGCCGCCAACTCGTCTGCATTATGTAATAGCCCAATACGTGGCTGGCGCTGTATAGTCCTCTAGCATCACTGGCAACCAATGATAACGCATGAACAGGAAGTATGCTACTGGGACAATTAAGAATCATTTGGGGATTTTGCACGAGTTTTACAAAATGCCGGGCGCAGCATCAGGTATCCGAGGGTTCGTCGAATGTCCGCCGCACCTGCTGGATTGCCTCTACCAGCCGCTCCACCGGGTCGCCTTTAAACACAAAGGCATCGGCACCGGCGTCCAGCGCGGCCTGCCGGGCTTCGGCGCGCACACTTAAAACAATGATACGGAGATTGGGATAACACATTCGCAGATAGGCAACCGCCCGCAGGCCGGGCAGTTTCCAGTCCAGCAGCAGCACATCAGGCCGGAGCGATTCGATGGCATTCAGCAGGCTGCCGGCATCGGCCACTTCTCCCACGACTTCGACTTGAAGTTCCCCGGCCAGTTGGAGCAGCGTCCGCAGAGCATATCGAACATCAGCCTGATCGTCGGCCACAAGAACCCGGAGATTGCTGCTCATTGTCGCGGTCGCGTTACCCTGTCCTGATAGTTCCGTTCACTTTAAAACAAAATCTCCTCACGCGCATCCGCCGTCTGAGGAGATTGTCTACTGGTCAACTGGCTAGGTTATGGCTTAGTGAATCACGCTGTCTGCGCCATATTCCCCAAACCAGTCCTCCATCCAGAACCGGCGGGCAATCGTCGCATTCAGCCCATCTATCCAATCCATAACACAGTAAAACAGATCTTCGGTCATCACCACATCGTCGTGGAGCTGCGCCGCCATCTCCAGCGAGGCTTCGACCATCTTCCGCAGCAGCAACTCCTCTTTAGCGGTCAAGCGGGGATTCTGCTCACGCAGATAACCGATGACGCTTTCAACCTGTAACAGATGATAGCGTTCCAGCGCGTTTGAGGGCGCAAGTGGACTCAGGTCAATGTGGAAATCATCCCGCAGCGTCTTCAAAACACGCTCGCGGACATCAAAGTGATACTCCCGCAAACCGAGTAGCCGCTGGTGTAAATCCTCTGCCAGATCGCGCAGCACATCCAGACGCGGCGGTTCCTGGGAAATCTGCTCTTCAATGAACAGTATCAGGTAATCCGGGCTGCCTTCGGTCAGGCAGCGCTCGAACAAAGCCATCGCCTCGGAGCGCAGGTAGCTTAGTTCGGCCAGTAAAAACAGGCCTTCCAGCCGGGAATTTTCGATCATGCCTAGTCCTTCTCATGAGGGCAAAGACGGCGCAGATATTCCCAGGTGTAGATCCCGGTATGATGACCGTCATCCCAGGTCGGTTGAAGCGCATAGTTGCCAACAAATTCGAGCGACGTGACGGTATAGGAACGTTTGGGCTTGAGTTCGAGCAGGTTTTTTGGGTCGTATTCCCGGCCCATAAACTCATGCCCGCCTCGACAGTCCGCGCACGGGCAGGCCTCGCGCAGTTCCGACAGCGGATAACAACAGACCGCACCATCGCTCCAGCTAATCTCCAGAACCCGGTCGGTTTTATTGAGCGTTATCCCCGTCGGTCGCAGACCAATCATTGTTGACCCCATATTACTTAATGCTTCCTACACTATTGTATCACAATTGTATCACACTTCAACGCCTGTCCACCGATAATTCTACGATAACTCTGTATGGCCTTGCGTACAAGAGGGGGTTTGATACAATCGAACAGCCGAGGATGAAACTCACCCAATGGAGCGGTACATGCGTTTACGTCTTTTTATTTGTTTTGCCCTGTTCACTGCCCTCTTCATCAGCGGATGCCAGGGACCGCCGCCAACCGTATACGTCCTCGTCGTCACCGCAACCTCCGAAGGCGAACCGGCAACATCGGTGATGACGCCGGAAGCCACAGCCCTTACCGAAACGCCGACCATTTCCCCCACTCTCCAGCCAACTTCTACCACCGACCCTCGCCCGACCCCTACTACCGGCCAGATTCAAATCGCCGAACAGGTCTTTGAGCATGGGCGGATGCTGTGGATTCAACCCCGCCAGCAGATCTGGGTCATGCAGGACCTGGAGCAGGGAGAGGGGCGGTGGCTGGTTTTTGATGATACCTTTAAAGAAGGCGAGATGGAATCCGACCCTGCTATCGTGCCACCAACCGGCTTCTACCAACCGGAGCGCGGTTTTGGCAAGTTATGGCGCGCCAACCAGGACATTCGAGATGCGCTGGGCTGGGGTGTGACGCCAGAATTTGGTTATGTCAGCGATTACGAGTATCATCCAGGCGGCACGATAGATGCGCTTGCGCCAGGCTATCATATCCTGTACAGCCTGTATAAAGAAAAATTCCGCTTCAACGAAACCAACGGGACCTGGGAAACCGTCTCTTAACACATTAACAGCACATAAGTGGGGGCAGTATGCAAACTCTTCGCCGCTGGCAGTTGGACTCATCCAACCCGCTTTTGCTGCAACTGGCTGCCGATGCCCGGTTGTGTTCTACCGATTACGCCGATGACCAATCCTGGGAGCTGTCGCCTGGCAGCCAGGAGTCGCCGGCGCTGGTGCTGCAAACTCGTTATGGCGGGCGCGCCGGGCTGGTCAGCCTGGTGCCGATGTGGGACAGGGACGGGAGCGCCATTTATCAGGCACAGGCCTACACCACGCCACCGAAAGTCACGGCCTTTGCGCCCGGCTACATCTGCCTTCACGCGGCATTGACCCCACAACTGACCCTTGAAGCCGAATACTGGGTGATGGAGTCTCATGCTGTCGGGGCGCGCTTCACCCTCGCTAACACGGGCGACGAGCCGCTGACGGTGCGGCTTGACCTGTTCGGGCATGTCGGCATGAGCGGCAAGGAGCAGCCCGTCCGAACCCTGAAGCGGCCCGATGGCAGCAGCGCGCTGGCGCTGGGAAAAATCGGCAATCTGCGCCCGGTCGTCCTGCTGGATGAAGCCGAACCCTCCGCCCCGGAGACGGTACTCCCGACGCCCAAAATTGGCCGCGCCATCACCGTCGAAGCCCGCAAAAAAGCTGCGCTCCGCTGGGTTCACGCCGGTCTGACCAGTGCTGAAGACTCGCTGGCGCTGGCTGCGGACTGGCTGAAACGGGATTGGGACACGTATTTCAAACGAATCGCCCAGGCGGCCAGCGCCCTGCCGGTTTTTGAAACCGGCGACGCAGACCTGGACGCGACCATCGCGTTCGGCGTTCAACAGCTGGTACAGAGTATTTTCAAACCGGGGCGGGCATTACCGCATCCTTCCTTCGTCGCCGTGCGCGGCCCGGCGCGCGGCTTCAGCCCGCGTGGGGATGGCAGCGACCACGACCGCGCCTGGGCGGGACAGCCGCCCACGCTGGCTTATCTGGTATCGCTGGGCATGGCCTCAATCGCTCCGAACGTCGCACAGGGTATCGTTCGCAATTACCTGGCCGTTCAGCAGCCGGACGGCTGGATTGACTGGAAGCCCGGCCTGGGCGGGCAGCGTCAGGGCATCCTGTGTTTGCCCATCCTGGCGCGGCTGGCGTGGGGCATCTTTCAATATACCGAAGACACGCCCTTCCTGAACGAAGTCTTCCCCGGCCTGCTGCGTTTTTTCGACCGCTGGTTCCAGCCTGACCTGGATGCCGATGGTGACGGCCTGCCGGAATGGCAGAACGAACAGCAGACCGGCTACGTCTTTTTCCCGACCTTTGCTTCCTGGCAGACCTGGGGACAGAAGGCCGACATCCGCATGGCGGAAACGCCCGACCTGCTGGCTTATCTGCTCTCCGAAGCCAAGAGCCTGAAAGAAATCGCTTATTACCTGCACAACACAAGCGCCGAGAAACAGCTCGAAGCCCGCATCAACAGCCTGACGGCGGCGCTGGAGTCGCTCTGGCGTGACTCGCGTTATGCTTACCGGGATCGGGATACCCACCGGACAGCCGGCGCGGTGCAGATCATTCACGACGCGCGCGGCGGTGACGATCTCATCCCGGCGGAAGTGCTGGACCCGCCCAACCGCCTGATCGTCGAAATCTCCGGTGGTGTTAATCTCGCGCCGCGCCTGACCCTGCGGCTGGAAGGCGCTGACGAAAACGGGCAGAACATCAGCGAAACCGCCGACAGCGCCGCGTTTTTGTGGGCGCATGGCCGGGGCGCGTATACCAGCCGGCGCGTCTTTTCCCGGCTTGATCGAGTGTCCCTGGAAGGCTTGAGCCGCGTTTACCGGGTGGATGTCCATACGATGGACACCAGCCGCATGGACATCAACACGCTGCTCCCTCTGTGGTCAGTCGGCATTCCCCAGGAAAAAACCGCCGCACTGGAAAGCCTGCTCACCGACCCGGCACACTTCTGGCGCGCGAACGGCGTGACCATGTGTTCGGCGCAGGATGCTAATTTTGACCCCTCGAACACCAGCGGAAGCGGCGGCGTCTGGCCGTTCTGGCTGACGCTGATCGGCGAGGGATTGATCGAATATAACCGGGCAAAGTTGGCGGCGCAGTTACTCAAGCGCCTGCTGGCCGTGCAAACCGCCGTTCTTAAGGAACAAAAAGCCTTTGCCGAGTTTTATCATAGTGATGAGCCGCGAGGATTGGGCGAACGCGATCATGTCGGCGGACTGGTGCCGCTCCATCTGCTGCTGCGCATTATCGGCGTGCGTATCATTTCGCCGAGCAAAGTATGGACGGGCGGGCCGTTCGTATGGGACTCCCCGGTCACGATCAGTCAGCACGGCGTGACCGTCCGGCGCGGCTCCGACCGGACGCTGGTGGAATTTCCATCCGGCCATACCGTCGAAGTGATGAACGACACCTGGCAGGAAATTGTAGACTCCAAACTCGCCTGAACCCTAGCGGGGACGGAAACATAATGACCGGTAATCCGGTACATGATTTCATCTTTCACAGCACCCTGGATGGCGTCCTGGTTGCCAACCGCCAGCAAATCATCGAGCAGATCAACCCGGCTGCGGCGGCCATGCTGGGCATAACCGTCGAAGAAACGATTAACAAAAAGCCGGAGGAGGTGTTTCGGCACAATCCAGCACTGGTTAACCTGTTTGCCCGCAGCGGTGATCAGACCTTAAACGTCCGCCTGCCCAAGCGGCGGTTCGCGCTGGGCATCGCCGCCTCTCTGCCGGATGGAGGACGCATCGTGCTGCTGCAAGACATCACCGAAAAACAGGAGTTAGAGTCCCGCCGCGAATCTCTGTTAAAGACCATTTCTCACGACCTGCGCAATCCTATTTCCGCCCTCAGCGGCTTTAGCGACCTGATTGACAAGTTTGGCGAACTCAATCCGCAGCAGCAAAAGTTTCTCATCCGCATCCGCCAGACGGCGACTAAACTTTACGATCTGGTCGAAGAACTGGTAGACCTGGCCTGGATCGAGGCCGGGATGCCCCTGGCCCATCGCCCTATCGAACTGGGGCAGATCATCGCCAGCACCGTGAACGAACTAAGTTCGGTCGCCCTGGAACGCCGCATGACGATTGCCGTTTCGCTGCAAGACCCGATGCCGCTGGTCATGGGCGACCCGGAGCGCATCAAAATTGTCACCCACAACATCCTCCACAATGCGCTCATATATTCCGAGCCAGAACAAACCGTCGCCATCCATGCCTGGGGCGACGAACACGAGGCCTATGTCAGCGTGGCCGACCGGGGCATCGGCATTGCTGACGACGAACTGGAACTCATTTTTGACCGGATGTATCGCTCCCGCGATGAGCGCGTGCGCGACACCCCCGGCGGCGGGCTGGGATTGACGGTTGCCAAAACGATTATCGCGCGTCATGGCGGCGCGATCTGGGCATCCAGTAATCTGGGCGTGGGCAGCACCTTCACCTTTGTTCTTCCGGCGGTTCGATCCTGACATGCGTAAAATCAAGATCACCCTGCCCGCTACCATCACCAACCTCGGCCCCGGCCTGCGCAGCCTGGGTCTGGCGGTTGGTCTGTACTGTACCGTCGAGATTGTGGAACGCCGCGACGAAACGCTGCTGGTCGAAACCGAAGGCGAAGGCGCGGGGCATTATCCCATCGGCCTGCGGCATCCCGTCGTGCTGGGCGTGATGCGGATTTTCCAGCAGCAGGAACGCGCGCCGTTGGGTATTGGCGTGCGTGTGGATAACCACATCCCGCTGGACAGCGGCCTGGGCGCGGAAACCGCCTTTTGGGTGGCGGGAATCATCGGCGCGAATAACCTGCTCGGCAATCCGTATCCTCGCAGCCGAATCCTCGAAATGGCGGCCTTGTTCTCCAAACAGCCGGACAGCGCCGTGACGGCCATCCTGGGCGGGCTGACGACCAGCATCCTCGAAGATAAGATGCTGACCTATCGCTCGCTGCCGGTGACATCCATGCAGGTGATCGTCATCATGCCGGAACTGGAAAACTACGGCGGCGAAGCGCGCCTGGGCAGGCCGGAGCGCGTGCCGGTCGCGGATGCGCTCTATAACCTCAGCCGCGTCCCCCTGCTGGTCGAGGCGCTGCGCGAGGGCGACCTGTCGCTCATCGCCCGCGTAATGGACGACCGCCTGCGCCTGCCCTATCTTAAGCCACACATCCCCGGCTACGACCACGCTATCGAAATGGCGCGCCGCGCCGGAGCAGTCGCCGTAACCCCCAGCGGCGACGGGCCAGCCCTGCTGGTTTTCGCCGCCGACAACCACCGGACGATTGCTACCACGCTGGAAGTTGCGTTTGAAAACGCCGGCGTGCAGGCGCGTTCCTGGGTGCTGCCGCTGGATACGCAGGGCGTGGTCGTCAGCGTCGCGCAGTCGGCATAACGTTAATCCATATCTTATACTGCCGGCGTATCATAACAGCCGTGTATGCCGCTGCGTCCTCAATTGTAGAAAGAAAAACAGCCTATGTTCCGCCGACCTGCCCGCCGCCAGTTCGACGCCGAAGCCGAGATACCGGACATCCCGATCAACTGGCGACGTCTGCTGCGTTATCTTTCGCCTTACCGGGCGCGGCTGGCGCTGGCAGTTGTCGCGCTGATCGGCAGCGCCGCGCTCAGTCTGGTTTTTCCGGCGGTCATCAGCAGCGTCGTGGACTCGGTGTTGAAAGAAGGCAATCTCCAACTGCTTGACCAGGTGACCGGCCTGTTGCTGGTGGTCTTTTTTATTCGCTCGGTGACTTCTCTGCTGGAAAACTATAACCTGAATTACATCGGCGAGCGGCTGGTGGTTGACCTGCGCCAGCAGCTTTACCGCCATCTGCAAACGCTCTCGCTGGGTTTTTTCACCACCCGGCGCGTGGGTGAGCTGGTATCCCGCCTGTCCAGCGACGTGACCGTTATGCGAACGGCGCTCACCAATAACGTGAACGTTCTGCTCCAACAGACGCTCATCATGATCGGCTCGGTGGCGGTTATGCTGGCGCTGAACTGGCGGCTGACGCTGTTCATCCTGGCGCTGACGCCGGTCATCGTGGCAATGGGCGCGGTATTCGGTTTGTGGCTGCGCCGCACCAGCACGCAGATTCAGGACGAACTGGCGAGCGCCACCACCGTCACCGAAGAAGTCCTGCAAAATATCCGCGAGGTGAAAAGTTTCGCCCGCGAGTCTTACGAGATCAGCCGCTACGAAAACGCCGTCAGCCGGGCATTCAGCGCGGCAGTGCGGCTGCTGCGAATCCGTTCGATCTTCGGCCCGCTGGTGGCCTTTATGGGCTTCGGCGGGCTGTCGCTGATCCTGTGGTTCGGCGGGCGGGAAGTCCTTGACGGGCGGTTGACCGGCGGCGAACTGATCGCCTTCCTCATCTACGGCCTGACGGTGGCCGGGGCGCTCGGCTCGCTGGTCAGCCTGTACACCCAGTTCCAGGAAGCCCTCGGTGCGACCAAACGCATCTTCCAACTGCTGGACACGCCGCCGGACATCACCGACGCGCCGGACGCTAGAACAATCGCGGCGGTTCGCGGCGCGATCACCTTCGAGGGTGTGAGCTTCAGCTACGACGACCGGCAGGAAGTGCTGCACGACATCAACCTAGACATCGCGCCCGGCGAAATCCTGGCGCTGGTCGGGCCAAGCGGCGCGGGCAAAAGCACAATTTTTAACCTCATCCCGCGTTTTTACGACCCCACCGAGGGCAGCATCAAAGTGGACGGCCAGGACTTGCGAACGATCACCCAGGCCAGCCTGCGCCAGCAGATCGGCATCGTGCCGCAGGAAACGCTGCTGTTCGGCGGCACCATCCGCGAGAACATCCGGTATGGCCGGCTGGATGCAACCGAGGAAGAAATCATCGCCGCCGCGCAGGCCGCCAACGCGCACGATTTTATCATGCAGCTTCCCGACCAGTACGATACCATCGTGGGCGAACGCGGCATCCGCCTCAGCGGTGGGCAGCGGCAGCGGGTCGCCATCGCCCGCGCCGTCCTCAAAGACCCCCGAATCCTGCTGCTGGACGAAGCCACCTCCAGCCTGGACAGCGAAAGCGAGCATCTGGTGCAGGAGGCGCTGGGGCGGCTGATGTCCAACCGGACGACCGTCATCATCGCCCACCGCCTCAGCACGACCAAAATCGCCCACCGCATCGCGGTAATTGATCGAGGGCGCATCATCGAACTCGGCACACACGAAGCCTTGATGGCGCTGGATGGCCTGTACGCCAAACTCTATGGGATGCAGTTCCGCGAGGACTGGCTAGCGGAAATCGAGGCGCTTGAAAAATGAGCGGGCGCTTTCCGTTCCGGGACGTTCAACCCTGCGAAAAGCGCCCTGCCCTGCTTTCAATCAGTCTTCGATGATCTCGTCGTTTTTGCGCTTGCGTTTAGGCGCGGGGCGGCGGACGGTGTACCCCAGGTAAACGCCCAGGCCAACCACCAGCAGCGCGACCGGCAGACTCAGTTCCGACCGCCACAGGCTTTCCAGGCCGGGCAGTTGCAGGCCGCTTTCCTGCGCCGGCGGCAAAACAGGTGTCGGCGTGGGCGGCGGCTCGGCGGGGCGAAGCGCCGGTGATACAGCGCCGGCGGCGATTTCGGCCTTGCGATTCAACGCGGCCAGTTCGTCCGTAATCAGGCGCAGCGCCAGGTCGGCCAACTGCTCGACCGTGTAATCGCCCTGCCGCCCGGTTTCCGGGTCTGCCGGTTCGCCGACGTGCAGATCAGGCCGCGACTCGCCGGGTGTCCCCGGCACACCCTGTTCGTAGGTCAGGAAGAGGAAGTGACCCATCGTGTACTGGGCGATCTGCCGGAAGATGAATTCGCCGTCCAACGTCAGGCCGCTGGATGCAATCGGGTGGATTTTGATGCCGCGCTGCGCGGCGGCCACCATTTCCTGAGCATAATCGTAATCGTTCGGATAGTCGAGGTGCGGCGGCGCATCGGCAACCAGGAAAATCAGCTTGACCGTATCATCGCCCCGCCAGCTTACGTTATGCACCGCTTCGTGCAGCGCCTCGTTCAGCGCTTCGGGCGTATCGCCGCCGCCGTCGGCGCGCACGGCATTCAGGCTGGCCTGGAACTGTGACACCTCTGGCGTGAAATCGGTCGTCTGGATCACATAGGCGTCACCCCGGTCGCGGTACGTCACCAGACCGTAGCGCACGTCGGCGTTCGCCAGCCGGTCGGCAATCTGCGACGAAATATTCAGGATATTATTCTGCAACTGGGCGATCTCATCCCCCATGCTGCCGGTCGAGTCCAGCAAAAACAGCACATCCAGCCGGGCAGCGGAGCGTTCGGCCTGCGCCAGCGTGACCGTCCAGACTGAGCTGCGCTGCGGATCGAGCGTGAACTGGCGGGCAATTTCCCCTTTGCTGACCACGACACGGAACGACTGCGCGTGCTGCGCCTCAGGCCGCGCCGACGGGAAAAAGAGCGTCTGCCCGGTGGCATAGGTGCGCGAGTCGCCGATCAGGGTTTGCCCGGCGTAGACCTGCACGCGCGCGCCCAGCACCGGCATCCCCTTTTCGTCGGCCACTATAATGATCTGCCGCCCGCTCACGTCCACGTCATGCACCGTCCGGCCATACTGCGGCAGGAAGTTCCGCCGGTACAGCAGGTAATCATCCCAGCGAGCGTTGTCGTTGATCTCGCCCGCGCTCAGAGGCATAAGCGCCATCTGTGTCGGCGCGGCCTGCGGCTCTAAAAACCCGGCAGTCGGGCCAACCGGCAGCGCCGTGACGCCCGATAAACCATCCATTGGCGGCGCGGGCGTCATCCGCGCGACCGAGGTCGTAACCGGCTCCCTCGGCGGCGAATCGCGGCCAGGGACCGGCGTTGAATAGGACGCTACCCCGCCGTAGGCATTAACGATATTGCTAAAAACGCTGCCGACACTCGGCCCCAGCATCGCCAGGAATACCAGCGAGACGGAAACCAGCGCCACACAGGCCGCCGCCAGCAGCCCCAGCCGGCGCACCCAGACGCGGGGCTGTGTTTGCTGGTGGAGCCGCCGCTTCTGTAAAGCCTGCTCCAAGCGTCCCCGCACCTGGGACTGCTCATCGGCGGTTTCCGCATCAGCATCCTGCTGCGCCCGGAAAACCAGGTCAGCCGTCTTGAGCAGATCGCGCAGCCGGCCCGCATGTTCCGGGTAATCGCGTAGGCAGTTTTCGAGCCTTTCGCCGGACTGCACCCGGTCAAGGCAGTCGGCCAGCGCATCCAGAAGTTCAGCCATGATGCACCTCCGGTTCGATCAGAATCAGGCGCAGCGTATCCAGCGCGCGGAACTGCAAGGATTTAACGGCGCTGACGCTTTTGCCCATCAGGTCGGCGGTTTCCTTCATACTCAACCGCTGGCCGAAGCGCAAAACCAGCACTTCCTGGTGGTCGGCGTTGAGCATCCGCAGGGCGTGGCGTACCCGTTCCAGCGGGATGTTTTCGCCCAGCATCGTTTCGGGATATTGGTCAGATGGCGAGGGCATCCATTCCTCCACTTCTTCTAACGACAACTGGCGCGGCTCGCCGTACAGACGAAAAATCTGGTGGCGCGTGAGGCTGAACAGCCACGCCCGCAGGTTCTCGCGCGGCGCGCTGGGTTTGCCAATTGTCTCGATCAGTTTAAGAAAGACTTCGCTCACCACATCCTGCGCCTGCTGCCGGTCGCCAAGTCTGAAGCGGGCATACTGGTAGAGGGGCGCAAAATAGCGTTCGTAGGTTTCGATCACAGCGGTTTCGTCGCCGCGCCGCAGGCGGAGCAGCAGGTCATCTTCAACTGCGACATCCGGCAAAACGATCAGCAGCATACGCACCCCCTGGTTGTGAGCGTCTTTCTACTCATATAAGAGGCTGAATCGCCCGAAAAGGTTTCGGTGATTTTTAGCATAAGGTATCTTTGTAGCCGATTATCGTTGAACACCAATTCTGAGAGGGTTTATGACTTTAGCAGGCGCAACCGCGCTCGTCACCGGCGCGACCGGTTTTTTGGGCGGCGATATTGTGCGGCGGCTGGCCGCCGAAGGCGCGCGCGTCCGGGCGCTGGCGCGGCGTCCGGGGCGGGACGTTTACATCCGGGACGTGCCGAATGTTGAAATCGTCATGGGAGACATCACCGATGCCGCACGTATGAACGAACTGGCGGCAGGCTGCGACTATGTACTCCACTGCGCGGCGGCGACCGGCGGTTCGATGACCTACCAGCGCCGGCTAAACGTAGACGGCACGCGCAGTGTGATGCAGGCAGCGGCGGCGGCGCGCGTCCGGCGTGTGGTGCATGTCAGCACCATTGCGGTCTACGGGTACGGCTACACTGGCGACGTAACCGAGGACATGCCTCAGAAGCCGGGCCGCGTCCCCTACAACGTGACCAAATCAGAAGCCGAAAAGGTTGTGCGCGAAGTCGGCGCGGACAACAGCCTGCCCTACAGCATCATCCGTCCGGGCATGATCTACGGCCCGCGCTCCGGCATGTGGACGATGTTCATGTTCAACCTGGGCAAACGCAGCCCAACAATTTTCCTGGGCGACGGCAGCGGTTACGTCCACCCGATTTATATTGACGACGTGGTGGATATGGCCGTTCTGCTGCTCACCCATCCGGCGGCGGCGGGCGAGGCCTTCAACTGCGCACCTGACCCGGCCCCGACTTGGCGCGAATTTCTGGGCGGTTATTCCGCGCTGGCCGGCCACCAGAACTGGCGGGGGTTGCCGGCGCTGCCGTTTCGGATCATCGCGCCGCTGGCCGAACTGGCGCTCACGCTGCGCGGCGAACCTCAGGACGTGCCGGCGCTCATCCCTTTTTTGCAGGGGCGTAAAACGTACAAAATGGACAAAGCCTGCCGACTGCTGGGCTGGGAAGCCCGCGTCAGCCTCGATGACGGCATCCGGCGCTGCGAACCCTGGCTGCGCGAAAAAGGGCTGCTGCCTTGAACGATTGGCTCTCGATGCTGCTGCTGGTGCTGCTGGCAGTGGCGATCATCGCGCTCGGCTGGTGGCTGCTGATCGCTACCGAAGGGGTATACCTGGGGCGGCGCGTCGTCGTGTGGTTATACGATCTGTTCGCCGACCGTTACGACCGTGTGAAAAACTACTACCGCGAATACGAGCATATGTATCTGGCACAGCCGGTCATGGAACGCATCGCGCCGCACCGGTCGCCGTTGGTGCTGGACGTGGCGACCGGCACGGGGCGGCTGCCGCTGGCGCTGCTGCGCCACGCGCACTTTCAGGGGCGGGTGATCGGCCTCGACCTCAGCCGCCGGATGCTGCGCCAGGCCGCCCGGAATCTTTATATCTTCGATGATCGCGTAACCTTCATCTGGGGATCGGCGGAAAACCTGCCCTTTCCTAACGATACATTCGACGTGGTGACCTGCCTGGAAGCCCTGGAATTTATGGTGCGCCCGCAAATCGTCCTGGGCGAACTGGCGCGCGTGCTGCGTCCCGGCGGGCTGCTGCTCGTCAGCCAGCGCATCAACACCCGCCTGATGCCCGGCAAAGTCTGGTCATCCGGCCAGATTCTCGAACTGCTGGCCGAATGCGGCATACAGGATGCCCAGGCGCAGATCTGGCAGGTGGATTACCGGAAGGTCTGGGGATACAAGGCAGGAAGTTCCCCGGTGACCGGCGGGCGCCCATTAGCCGAAGTGCTGCGCTGCCCGCGCTGCCGGGCGCAGATTCTGGAGCAGCGGGAACAGACCTGGCTGTGCGGGAACTGCGGCGCGCGGGTGTACACCGGCGCGGACGGCGTGATCGAGATGTACCCACTGGAGCGTTAGCCGACGGTTGCGTGAATGCCGCGCCTGCTATAAGCTGAATAGTATCATCTGCTTATGTCTGTTCAAACAGCCGGGAAAAACTCATGTCCAACCAAACTCACGACCCCTCGTTTGATGACGACCTCACCATACCCGCGCGCCAGTTCCCGGCTATATCTGAGGGCCTCAGCGACGAGCCGTTGCCGCGCCCGCCGGACTCTTCGGCACAACGCCAGCCGTCATCCAGCGCCCCCTGGCTGCTGAAGCAGTTTTTCGCCAACCAGATCAACCTGGCCGAAGAACTCAGCCGCCGCTACCCCAGCCTGCCGCTGCTGTCGGTGCTGCGCCTGCGCAGCCTGGATACCCGGCATGGACTGGCGTCGCTGACCACCCAGGATGGCGTCGCCACCCTGCTGCTTGATGCCGATGCAACCGGCAGATTAACCTTTGCGTTTTCCTATGCCTCGGCGCTGACGCTCAGTTTTAAGCTGGACAGCCTGAGCAGCAAAGATCGCCAGAACTGGCTGGAACGGATGCGGCGCGAAAAAGACGACGTGGCTTTTCTGTGGGGCGAATCGCGCTGGGAAAAAGACTACGTGATCTGCATCCTACACAAGCGGTTCATCAACCTGTATGCCTTTTCGCAGCACAACTTTGAAGCGGCTGTGCGCCTGACCCCTGAAGCGGCCAACCGGCTGTTCGACTGGCTGGAAACCCTGTGGCAGACCGAACCCGCCGACCCGGAACCGCCACAGATACTCACCTGGTAGGCGATTGATTTTTTCGCCCCGGCCTGTCATGATAAATAAAACAGATCACCCTCGTCAAAAAGGAGTGCCTTTTGAATCGCCTTCAGCACGAAACCAGCCCCTATCTGCGCCAGCACGCCGATAACCCCGTAGACTGGTATCCCTGGGGTCAGGAAGCCTTCGACCGCGCCCAGGCCGAAAACAGGCCGATTTTGCTGAGCATCGGATACAGCGCGTGCCACTGGTGTCATGTCATGGCGCACGAAAGTTTTGAGCATGAGCCGACCGCCGCGATGATGAACGAACTGTTCGTCAACATCAAAGTAGACCGCGAGGAACGCCCCGATGTGGATGATATCTACATGCAGGCGGTTGTGGCCCTGACCGGGCATGGCGGCTGGCCGATGACGGTTTTCCTCACCCCCGATGGCCGCCCTTTTTATGGCGGCACCTACTTCCCGCGCGAGCCGCGCAGCGGGATGCCGGCCTTCCGTCAAATCCTGGCCGCCGTAGCGGACGCCTACAACAGCCGCCGCAGCCAGGTTGACGATGCTGCCGGTAATCTGACCGAGGCGCTCAACCGTGATTTCCTGGGTATCGGCGGTGACGCCGACGCCCTGAACGCGGATCTGCTGGATGAAGCCGTCCGGCGTTTCGAGCAGGCTTTCGACAAAAACTACGGCGGCTTCGGCGGCGCACCGAAATTCCCGCAGCCGATGAACCTGGATTTTCTGCTGCGCGCCCATGCCCGCACCGGCAACGCGAACACTCTGAATATGGTTACGCTGACGCTGCAAAAGATGGCGCGCGGCGGCATCTACGACCAGATCGGCGGCGGTTTCCACCGCTACAGCGTGGACGCCATCTGGCTGGTGCCGCATTTTGAAAAGATGCTCTACGACAACGCGCAGCTCAGCCGCGTCTACCTGCACACTTGGCAGATCACCGGTGAACCCTTCTATCGGCGCATTGCCGAGGAGATTTACGACTATATCCTGCGCGAGATGACCGCGCCGGAAGGCGGCTTTTATAGTACGACCGACGCCGACAGCGAAGGTGAAGAGGGTAAGTTTTTCGTCTGGGACGAAAGCGAACTCCAGGAAATCCTGGGGGGCGACGCACGCATCGCGGTTGAATACTGGGGCGTGACGGCGCGTGGCAATTTTGAGGGACATAATATCCTTTACGTCCCCAGCGAAAACGCCACTGTCGCTGAACGGCTGGGGCTGACCGGCGAAGACCTGGAAGCAAAAATCGCCGCTATTCGGGACAGGCTGTTCGCCGTCCGGTCGCAGCGCGTGCCGCCGGGGCTGGATGATAAAATCCTGACCGCCTGGAATGGCATGATGCTGGCGAGCCTGGCCGAAGCCGCCCGTGTCCTGGCGCGCGCCGATTACCGCGAGGCCGCCATCAAAAACGCCGATTTTCTGCTGAGGGAACTGAAGACCGAGGACGGGCGTTTGCTCCGCACTCACAAAGATGGCGTGAGCAAACTCAACGCTTATTTGGATGACTACGCGAATCTGACGGATGGTCTGATCGAACTCTACCAGACCACCTTCGATGAACGCTGGTTTATCGAAGCGCGGCGGCTGGCCGACCATGTACTGGCGCATTTCCCCGCGCCGGACGGCGGTTTTTACGATACCGGCGACGACCACGAAAAGCTGATCGTGCGTCCGCGCAACTTACAGGATAACGCCACGCCCTCCGGCAATGCTATGATGGCGAAACAGCTTCTCCGGCTGGCGGCTTATACCGGCGAAACACGCTACGAAGAATCTGCCCGCCGGACGCTGGCGCTGCTTTCCGAGGCGCTGCGCCAGTATCCGCAGGCTTTTGGCGAAGCGTTGAGCGCGGCAGATATGCTGGTGAACGATCTGGACGAGGTGGCCGTCGTGGGCGACCCTGCGGACGAACAAACGGCAGCGCTGCTGGCGGTCATCCGGCGGCCTTACCGCCCGAACGCCATCGCCGCGCTCGCCCCACAGGACGTAGACGGCGAACACATCCTCCCGCTGCTGAACCACCGCGTCACCAAAGGCGGCGAGCCAACCGTTTATGTCTGCCGGAACTTCGCCTGCCGGCTGCCGGTCACTACGCCGGAAGCCCTGCGCGACCAGCTCGGCCAATCGTAAACATTGCCTCATGAGGAATTCATGCCGGACTCACATGCGCCGTTTTTGCTTACGAGCAGACCGGAACAGGTAATGAGGTAAATCCATGCTGTGGCAGAAAACCTATCTGAAGGCGCTGTTCGGCCTGGGCAGACCGATCATTCTGCTGGGCGTATTGATGGTTCACAGCGCAGGCGCGGCGATGGCCTATGCCAGGGGTTACACGCCGGACGCGGCGGCACTGGTCTGGGGCTTTGTGGCGCTTTTTTTTGCCGGCGCGTCGGTGAACTATGCCAACGAATACGCCGATTTCGAGACGGATGCTCTCACCGAAAAAACCCGTTATTCCGGTGGCAGCGGTATCCTGCCCGGCGGCAGCGTGCCGCGCGCGCTGGCCTTGCAGGCGGCCTGGGTATCGCTGCTGCTCGGCCTGGGTATCGCGGCGCTCGGCGCTGCGCTGGGAATACTTAACCCGGCGGCGCTGTCGGTGCTGGCGCTCGGCGCTGTCGGCGGTTGGATGTATTCCCTGCCGCCGCTAAAACTGGCCTGGAACGGCGCGGCAGAGGCCGCCAACGCGGCGCTCGGCGGACTGCTGCTGCCGCTGTACGGTTACACACTGCTGGCTCGGCGCGTGGACTGGGACGTGATCGCCGTGTTTTTGCCTTATGCCCTGTTGATTTTTACGACCGCGATGGCGACTACCTACCCCGACCGCGCTGCCGACCGGCAGGTTGGCAAACGCACCCTGGCGACCTGGATGCCGGAGGTTTCTCTGCGCCGGATTTATGTGCTGGTATCGGCGACCAGCTTTGCCTTGCTGCCGCTGCTGGTCTGGTGGCGAATTATGCCGCCGCAGGTCGCGCTGGTCAGTTTCGTGCCGCTGCCCGCTGTGGTGATCGCCGCCCGGCAGTACACGTGCATTCGTAATCCGCATCCCACCGCGCGCGCCTCGATGATGATGATCTTCGCGCAGACGGCGGGCTTCCTGTGGATGGGCGCGGTATTATGAGCGATACCCAATCGCCGCTCGATTACTTCCGCTTCGTTCTGCTAACCGTCGTCGGCCAGGCCTTCGAGGCCGCCGGCTACCGGCTGGACGAAAACCCGGTGCAGTGGGCCGGCGGGCTGTTCCGTTTTAGCAAACCACTTGAAAATGGGCTGTACGGCTTCATCGAATTTCAACTGCTCAATTACACCGATACGCCCTGGGCATCCGGCAATCCGTCGCGCTTCCGGGTGATACTGACCCGCAGCGACCGGCCAAGCCCCGCCGCCAGCCCGTCGCCGCTGTATGCCCGGCGCCCGCTCGATGCGCTGGTTGTCCAGGACTTCGGCGTGGCAATCCTGCCGTCCGCCGATCACTGGTGGACGTTTCGCAGCACGCAGCAGCTTGGCAGCGCCCTGGCCGAAGCCGGGCATCTGGTCGTCGGCTACGGGATACCCTGGCTGGCGGGCGACCTGCTGCCACCGTCGGTTTAACGTCGGGTAAGCATCATTGACACCGCCCACCCCGGTTGCCATAATGCAGCCATGCGAAACCTATTCCAGCACGTTCTACCGGCCTTACTGATGTCTATAAGCGTCCTGGTCGCGGGCTGCAACCTCAGCGGCCAGCCTGAGGTAATCGTATTAACGGCTACTCCCGCCGTGATGCAAGGGCCGCCCCCTACCCCGACGCTCGCCCCAACCCCAACCATCCCGCCTACGCCAACCATCGAACCAGCGGTCGCGCTGCGTCTGGCCGACCGCTATCTCGTTAACGGCTATTACGAAAACGCGGTCGCGGCTTACCAGACGATTCTGGCTCAGGGAGCAGGTGTGTCTCAGGACATCGGCGCAGCGGCGGCCTTCGGCCTGGGACGCTCTGCCCTGCGCGAAGGGCTGTTCGCCGACGCGGTGAACGCGCTGACGGCTTTCATCGGCCAGTACCCGCAGGACAGCAGGCTGGCGCAGGCTTACTTTCTGCGCGGGGATGCCCACCTGGGAATGTCCAGATGGGCGGAAGCCCTGGCCGACTTCGAGATGTATTTATCCCTGCGCCCCGGTCTGATAAACAGCTACGCGCACGAACGGATTGCCGACGCGCGGTTGGCGCTGGGGCAAAGCGAACCGGCGCTTACCGCCTATGCCCAGGCTGCCGACGAAGGACGCAGCCTGGTACCGCAGTTGGCGCTGCGCGAAAAAGTCGCCCGCATTTACCGCACGTCCGGGCAGCCGGACGCGGCGCTGTCTCAGTACGAGGCAATCCTGGCCGCAGCGCGCAACGCGCCCTACCGCGCTCAGATCGAATATGAAGCGGCGCAAACGCTGCTTGAAAGCGGCGATCAGGTGGCCGGGCTGGCGCGTCTGGAAACGATTTTTGATACCTATCCCGATACGCCGCAGGCTTATCAGGCCATGCAATTACTGGCCGCGAACGGCGTCGAACTGGATGATTACCTGCGCGGGCGCGTAAGCTACTTTTACGGGGACTATGAAGGCGCGATTGACGCCTTTAACGCCTACACGACCGGCCATATCCTATCCGAAATCCCGGCGGAACTACACCTGCTGTTGGGCCGCGCCTACCGGGAAATCGGCAGCAGCGCGGCGGCAGTCACGGCTTTTCAGACCGTGATAAATCAGTACCCGACCGACTCCGTTTTTGGCGAGGCGCTGCTGGAACAGGGGCGCACGAAGTTCCTCGCCAACGACATCGAAGGCGCAATCGCCCACTATCTGAGTATCGCCGATAACTATGGTTACATCCCGCAGGCCGCCGAGGCGCTGTGGCGAGCCGGTTATCTGTACGGCACGAACGACCGCCCCACCGAGTCGCAGCAGGTTTTCGAGCGGCTGGCCGACACTTACCCCGATACTGAACAAGCGCGCAGCGGCCTTTTTCTGGCCGCCTCAGCAGCCTACAAACTCAATGATCTGGCCGGGGCTGAGCGGCTTTACGCCAAACTGGCGGTGACGACCACCGCCGAAGATCAGGCCGCCGCTTATCTGTGGGTCGGGCGGCTGGCGCTTCAACGGGGCGACCAGCAGACGGCTGACCAGGCTTTCCAACTGGCCGCCAGCGCCGCGCCGGACAGTTATTTCGCGGCGCGCGCGCAGGATATCTTACAGGGACGGCAGGCTTTTTCGCCGCCGCTCGCCTTCCGGTTCGAATTTGACGAAGCGGCGCAGTTGGCCGAAGCGGAAACCTGGCTGCGCGAGAAGCTGGCGATCACCCAGGAAGGCAGCCTGTGGCAGCTTTCACCGCCGCTGCAAGCCGACGCGCGTCTGATCCGAGGAAACGAACTGTGGGCGGTCGGCGCGCACGACGAAGCCGAAATTGAGTTCCGCGACGTGATTGATGCCCACCAGGAGGACGCGCTGCTGTCGTTCCAGTTGGCCGTATTTCTGCGCGGAATCGGCGCTTACCAGCCGTCTATCCTGGCGGCAGCGAATATCATCCGTTCAATAGGCGTCGGCACGCTGGAAGCGCCGCCGTTCATCGCCCGGCTGCGGTATCCGGTTTATTACCTGGATGTGGTGCTGGACGCCGCAGACCGAAGGAACATAGACCCGCTGCTGCTGTTTTCGCTCATACGGCACGAAAGCCTGTTTGATACCTACGCAACGGCAGCAGCCGGGGAAAAAGGTCTGACACAGGTCATCCCCAGCACCGCCGAATACATTGCCCAGCAGCTTCAATGGCCGGACTACCAGCACAGCGATCTGTTTCGCCCTTACGCGGGCGTGGAATTTGGCGCTTATTATCTGGAAGAACAACTTCGCCGCTTTGACGAAAACGTTCACGCGGCGCTGGCCGGTTATAACGCCGGGCCTGGGCGAGCGATCAGCTGGTTGGAGCTTGCCGGCAGCGATCCTGATTCATTCATGATCGCCATCACCATTGACAGCACCCGCCAGTATATCGAACGCATTTACAGTTTTTATGCGATCTACCGCGTCCTTTATGGCGCCGCCTAGCTTAAACAATCAACAACAAAAGCGCACCGTCTTCGGGTGCGCCAAAATGCGGATTCGGGTTGGCTTAGACTTCGACGCCGTTCTGTCCCAGCATAGTGCGAACTTTGGCAACCAGGTCGTGGTGCAGGATGGGCTTGGGCAGATAGTCGTTCGCGCCGGCTTCGATGCCCCGCATGATACTCTCAGCATCCCCCCTGGCGGACAGAATCAAAATCGGCGTTCCCCCGGTATCCTGACGGTCACGGATGACCTTGCACAATTCAATGCCATCCATACCAGGCATCATCACGTCCAGGATAATCATATCGGGCGTATTCTGATCGAGTACTGTCAAAGCCGATTTTGCATCTTTGGCTTTCAGAACGCCAAAACCACCTCGCTCAAGCATAATTCCGATCAGCGTTAATGCGCCGATCTCGTCGTCCACGACCAGAATATGCTTTTTCATTCAAACCTCCACAGGATTATGTCCTATGCACAACGGTCATGTTGGCGTTTGCGCACAACCATTAAGATCATTGCAAATTTTTATGGCTGCTTTATTTTACCATCATTTCTTAAACTGGCGCAATGAAGACTTTTGAGCCTTTCTCAAGGAATTGTATCACGGCGGAAAACGTCCTACAAATTAGCGCCGCTATTAACACGATCAAAATGCAACTTCGTGCCAGCCTTTTTCGTATATTATACTGGCACGTCTGCAAACCAATCGAGGAGATACCCAATATGCAACCCGAAAAAGCCATTCGTGTTGAGCATATTTCTAAAACTTATGGCGATTTTCGCGCCGTGAATGACCTGAGCTTTGAAGTTTATCGGGGCGAAATTTTCGCTATGCTGGGGCCGAACGGCTCCGGCAAAACAACTACCATGCGGATGATCCTGGACATCCTCAAGCCAGATTCCGGCAAAATCGAGGTGCTGGGCGGGACATTAACGGACACACTCAAAGACAGGATTGGCTACCTGCCGGAAGAACGCGGTCTGTACCGCAACGTGCGCGTGCTGGAAATGATGGAATATCTGGCGACCCTGAAGGGGCTTTCGTCGGGCGAGGCGCGTAAACGCAGCCAGGCCATGCTCGAACGGCTCGACCTGGCCGAACACGCCAAAAAGAAAGTCAGCGAACTGAGCAAAGGTATGCAACAGAAGATTCAGTTCGCTGTCACCGTTCTGCATGAGCCAGAACTGATTATCATTGACGAGCCGTTTTCCGGCCTCGACCCGATCAATACCCTGGCCCTGAAAGACCTGGTGCTGGAGTTCCGCAACAAAGGCCACACGGTCGTTATGAGTACACACCAGATGTGGCAGGTTGAAGAAATGGCCGACCGGCTGCTGATGATCCATCAGGGCGAACAGCAGCTTTACGGCCCGGTCGAGGACATCCGTAAACAATACGCGCTGCACGCCATCATCGTCGAAGGCCAGGGCAACTGGGCGGCGCTGCCCGGCGTGGAACGTATCGAGACGGTGGAAAACGGGCGCAAAGGCACGCTGCTTTATCTTCAGCCCCAGACTACCACCGATGAGGTGCTGGCGGCCATCGCCACCACGCGCGACATGAGCATTGAACGGTTTGAACTGGCCGTACCCAGCCTGCATGATATTTTCATTCGCGTCGTGGAGGAACACGAAAAATGAACAAAACCTGGATTGTCGCCCGGCGCGAGTATCTTTACAACCTCAGGCGTCCGGCTTTTCTGTTCGCCGTATTCGGCGTGCCGCTGTTCACTTTCGTGATGTGGGTCATCATCTTTGCTGTAACCGCCTCCAACGAAGAAAACCTGGACTCCTTCGCGCAGGTCGGTTATGTGGACGAAGCCGGCGTGCTGGACAACCTGGCGCTGCCCGAAGTCAGTTCGGACGTAACACCGCCTGAACTGGTCGCCTTTGAAAGCGAAGAAACCGCACGCGCTGCCCTGGACAGCCGAAAAATCAGCGTCTATTTTCTGGTGCAGCCGGATTATCTGTCCAACGGTCAGCTTAGCACCTACAGCTATGCCGGCATTCCCGAAGCACTCCACGATTACATCGAGAGCCTGATGCTGGCGAATGTCAGCCGGCAGGCTCCTCCTGGCACACCGCTAGAGCGCATCGCAAACCCGGTCAATATGACCGTTCACGTCGCCGACAGCGGGCGCGATTTAACCGAAGCCAACATCCCGGCGCTAATCCTGATGCCGCTGGTTTTTGCCATGATCTTTATGATGGCGTCCGGCGTCACCAGCGGCTTTCTGATGAACGGCGTGGTCGAAGAAAAAACCAACCGCATCATGGAAATCCTGGTGACGAGCATCTCCCCGATGCAGATGCTGCTGGGCAAAGTGATCGGCCTGGGACTGCTGGGACTGACGCAAATCCTGGTCTGGGGCGCGGCAATTGTCATCCTGCTGAACGTGGGGCAAACGCTGCCGCTGCTGCAAGGCATCGCCGTCCCGGTTGATCTGATGGTCATTTTTGTCATCTATTTCATTTTCAGCTACTTCCTGCTTTCTGGCCTGATGGCCGGAATCGGCGCGGTGGTCGGTTCGGAACAGGAAAGCCGCCAGTGGTCATCCATCGTTTCGTTGCTATGGGTGCTGCCGTTCTTTTTCATCATCAACTTCCTCACCGATCCTAACGGGACGGTGCCGGTCGTGCTGACGTTAATCCCCTTCACCGCGCCGACGACGGCGCTGCTCCGCCTGGGATTCACCGCCGTCCCTGTCTGGCAGATCATCCTGAGCCTGGCAATTTTACTGCTGACAACTGCCCTCACTGTCTGGGCATCGGCGCGGGTATTCCGCTGGGCGCTGCTGCGTTACGGCAAGCGCATCAGCATCCGTGAACTGCTGAGCGTCATTCGTAAATCGCCCGAAGCCGAAATTTCACTGGTGCAAAGCGCGCAGGAGGGTGCGCGATGAAACAACATTCAGTTCAGGTCTTTTTGTACGAACTGCGCCGCAACCTGCGGCGCAAGGGATTCCTGTTCACGACTTTCGGCATCCCACTGCTGGCTTACGTGCTGTTTTTCGGCTATCAGATTATCACCAACCTAACTGCCGGGAACGAGCAGGCCCCCGACCCGGCGCAGGAAATCCTGGGCAGCGACCAGTTTGCGACCCTGCAAAAAGCCGGTTATGTTGATCTGTCAGGTCTGTTCCCCAGCCCGGATGAGCAGCTTGGCGAAATCCTGGCCGTCTACCCGGACGAAGCCGCTGCCGCTGCCGCCATGAATGCCGGCGAGATTGACGCATATTACATCATTCCCGCCAACTACCTGGAAACCGGCGACGTGACCCTGGTGATGCCGCGCTTCTCGCTCGGCCAGACGACCGACGCGCCCGTCCGCCGGTTGGTTCTCAGCCATCTGGCACGGGATGTAGACCAAGACCTGTTTAACCGGCTGGTTAACCCGGCCAACATCCAGGAAATCAACCTTCAGCGCGACGCCAGCGGCGAAACCACATCGAATTTCGATACCGATTTTGTGGTCGTTTACGTGTTCGCCGTCGCCCTGATGTTGAGCGTCTTCACCACCAACGGCTACCTGATGCAGACCATCATCGAGGAAAAGGAAACCCGGCTGATTGAAATTCTCATCTCCGGGATGCGCCCCACCCGGCTTCTGGCCGGTAAAATCCTGGCGCTCGGTTTGCTGGGGCTGCTGCAAATTGTGGTCTGGGTGGTCGCGCTGCTGCTGCTGGCGAACATCGCCACCGGCAACGTTATCCCGGCACTGGCGGCCATCGCCAATATCTCGCTGCCGCCGGACAAAGTGCTGATCCTGCTGGTATACTTCATCTTCGGCTATCTGTTTTTCGCCGGGGCCTATGGCATGGTGAGCGCCATTTCAACCTCGATGCAGGAAGGCCCGCAGTACGCCGTCATCTTCACGCTTCCGGCGGTCATCCCGCTGTACTTTGTGGCGCTGTTCATCGCATCGCCGGATGCCACCCTGCCGGTCATCCTCAGCCTGTTCCCGGTCACGTCGCCTCTGGCGATGGTGATGCGCATCTCCATCACCACCGTTCCGATCTGGCAAATCCTGCTCAGCCTGGCGCTGCTCGTCATCCTGGACGCGGGCATGATCTGGATGGCGGGGCGGATGTTCCGCGTGAACACGCTGCTGGCCGGGCAAACGCCGAAACTGAAAGACATCCCCCGCCTGCTGCGCGGATAAAAAAGGGCGCGCCAACGCGCGCCCCAACCAACCCTGGGTTACACACAGCGAGGCAAACCGGCAAACGGTCTGCCTCGATTGTTATATCAGGCCGAAGCCCAAGTAATCAACCCCGGAATGAACATCGTCCGCAGGTACGGATGATACGGCAAAACCCGCACCGAAAGACCGCGCTCACCGCTGGTATCGTAGGAAATACGCGCGGTAAATCGGTGCTGCTTATTACTCTCCTGACCCGCCGGCTGCATATCCACCACGCCGCCATTCTGGGCGCTGATTTCGCCGCGCGTATTCAGATCGCCGTAGTAGAGCTGCACACGCACGTCATCCGGCGTCAGTTCGCCCAGATCAACCAGCGCATTGATTTCGATCTCCGAGCCGACTTTGACCAGCTTGGATGGAATCTCCACGCTGCTCACGCGAACCTTGCTCCAGACACGCCGCAGTTGGTCACGCCAGGCGGCATAGTTCAGCCCATTATTATCCTGGAACATCTTCAGGCTGTTTTCGTAGTTGGGCATATACATCTGCTCGGCGTACTCCTGCACCATACGCAGCGTATTGAAATATGGCGCAAGCTTTTGCATACTGTTTTTGACTTTGCCGATCCACTCGCGCGGCAGGCCGTCGCGCCCCCGGTTGTAAAACATCGGGATGATGTCCTGTTCCAGGATGTTATAAAGCGCCTGGCTTTCGATGTAGTTCTGGTGTTCCCACTCCTCGTCAGTGTACTCTTCGCCACTGCCAATCGCCCAACCAACTTCGGGCGAATAACCTTCCGCCCACCAGCCGTCCAGGATGCTGCAATTCAAACCGCCGTTATAGATAACCTTCATGCCGCTGGTGCCGCTGGCTTCTTTGGGGCGCTGCGGCGTGTTCAGCCACACGTCCACCCCCTGGACAAGATGGCGCGCAATATTCATATCGTAGTTTTCGAGGAACACAATCGCGTGCCGAAAGTCTTCCCCACGCGCCAGATTGACAATCTGGCGGATTAAGTCCTTGCCGCCGGTATCATGCGGGTGAGCTTTGCCGGCGAAGATAATCTGCACCGGATGATCCGCGTTGTTCAGAATGCGCTTCAACCGTTCAATGTCCCGGAAAAGCAGCGTCGCGCGTTTGTAGGTGGCGAACCGGCGCGCAAAACCAATGGTGAGCGCATCGGGATTCAAGACCTCATCGGCGGCTTCAATTGCGCTTTGCGATGCGCCCCGATGAACAAGCTGCTGGCGCAGCCGCCGGCGGGTGAACGCCACCAGACGCTCGCGCCGGCGCTCATGCGTGCGCCACAGTTCCGCATCCGGGATGTCCTTCACCCCCTGCCAGACTTCCGCCCGCGACTCGGCAACCCGCCAGGCGGGGTCAAGATACCGGTCGAGCAGCGTCCCCATCTCCCGGCTGATCCATGTTTGCACATGGACACCGTTCGTCACTGCCCCCACCGGAACTTCTTTCTGCGGTACGCCCGGATAAACCCACTGCCACAGCCGACGCGACACTTCGCCATGCAGATGCGCCACACCGTTAGACTGCGCCGAAACATTGAGCGCCAGCACCGGCATCGAAAACAGTTCGTAGCTGCCCATGTTTTCGCGCCCCAGGTCGAGGAACTCATCGCGGGTCAGACCCAACGACTTGATGTAGTCATTGAAGTGTTCATCAATCAGATCAAACCCGAAACGCTCCAGCCCCGCCGGAACCGGGGTGTGGGTGGTGAAGATATGGCTGGCCGTCATGATTTCCCTGGCCTGACCGAAGGTTAACTTCTGTTCGACCATAAGCTGCCGGATACGTTCCAGCGCCAGGAACGCCGAGTGCCCTTCGTTCATGTGACAGATCGTCGGGCGCAGGCCGAGCGCATCCAGCGCCCGAACACCCCCAATACCCAGCAGAATCTCCTGGCGAATGCGCGTCCGGCGGTCGCCGCCATACAGCCGGTCGGTCAGGTTACGATCTTCCTGGCGTGGATTATCTTCAATGTTCGTGTCCAGCAGGAACAACGGCACGCGCCCCACCTGCACCTTCCAGACCTGCGCGTACAGGTCGCGCCCTGGCAGCGGCACGCTGATTTTGATCGGCGTACCATCGGCTTTCATCTGTAGCGTAACGGGCAGGTTGGCGTAATCGTTCAGTGGATACAATTCCTGCTGGTAGCCATCGGCATTCAAATACTGCTGGAAGTACCCTTCTTGATACAGAAGGCCGACCCCTACCAGCGGCAGCCCCAGGTCGCTGGCGCTTTTTAAGTGATCGCCGCTTAACACCCCCAGGCCGCCGGAATAATTCTGCAAACATTCCGTAATACCAAACTCCATCGAAAAATAGGCGATGATCGGTTTTGGCAGCTCCCGGTAATGTGTTTCGTACCAGGTAGCTTCCCGGTGGTTCATGTATTGATCGAACGCCTCGCACACCGCGCGGAAATGGGCCATAAAAGCTGGGTCATTAAAAGCCGCTTCCAGCCGCTCCTGGCTCAATCGCCCCAGCATCCATACCGGATTATGATTGGTTTCATCCCATAGATCACGATCCAGACGTCGAAAAAGCGCAATGGTTTCGTGATCCCACGCCCAGCGTAGATTGTAGGCTAGTTCCTGCAGCCGATGAAGTGGCCCCGGTAGGTTGGGGACGACATTAATCTTGGCGACAGGTTTAATCATTCAGAGTTCTCCTGATTGGTTGTCAGCACGAGTTTGTGCCGCGCCGTAACAGCGCAACTTTCGAAGAATAGCGCGATTCAGCGTCACTTGGCAAACACGAATTTGATTCAATCCTCAACGAAACTCGCCTGTTTTCGCCCTTACCAGTGTGCTAAAATTATCTTAAGCTGATACTTTTCGATCAAAGGGAGACAGCGTGGATGTTGAAAAAGCAAATGCTTAAGAGCAAGCCCGTCTGCAAAGTGACGTTTACCCTACCGGAAGCAATCAAGGCAGAAACCGCCTATCTGGTTGGCGACTTTAATGCCTGGGACGAAAAAGCCACCCCGATGAAAAAACAGAAGAACGGTCATTTCACCGTTACCCTCGAACTGGAAACAGGACGCGAATATCAGTTCCGCTATCTGGTTAACAGCACGGAATGGCACAACGACTGGCACGCTGATAAATACGTTCCCAACCCCTTCAGCGGCGACAATTCAGTTGTGACGACCTAAGATCAGCCGCCCCTGCTTTTACGCGCCCGCGCTTTTGAAACGCGGGCGTTTTTAGTTCTCCAACAGATCGAGGCTGAACTCCTCAATCACACTGTTCAAAATCGCCGTCCCGTCTGTGGTGCTGGTGCTGGAACGCACGACGGCCATATCCAGCGGGAAACGATCATTTAAATCCTGCCCGGTTGCCTTCTGCGCCAGCGTCAGCGCCGCCGCCGCGCAGGCAATGGCATAACGCGGCTGACGGCCTTCCAGGCGGTTATCGGTAAAGGTATAACTATTATACATGCGCTGCGTCAAACGCTGCGCGAAAAACAGTTGATCCAGCTGCTTCCGATGTTCGGGGCTGATCTGCGGGATACGTTCGGTGATGAAATCCTCGGCAGAAACCGCGCCCAGGATAACCGGCGCATACTGGTTACGCAGCGTCCAGGGGTCGGCACTGTACTGCCTGACCAGCTCTTCATAGACGCGATCCACCTCACTGGCCGCATTATCCAGCGCACGACGCAAAGCGCCCTTCCAGGTTGTATCCTGGTGCTGATCGGCATAGCCGGTCAGCCACTGGGAAAGCCCGTCATAATCGCCCCAACTGCTCCGTTCTTTGATCTGCACAGTCTGTTTGGGTGGATGCTCCACAAAATACTGGTCGAGCGTGACGACCCGGTATCCGGCTCTGGCCGCCTCATATCTGACCAGCCAGTACAGAAATTCTTCCTCACCGGCAAAATGATGACCGAACGTTTCGCCGGCTGTCGCCAGCAGCAGCAGCGGCCCAACATGCTTGCGCGCCGGGCCAAGAACCTGGTCGCACCAGCGCCCTGCCCCCCCTAACGTGTGAATCTTGAACGAAATTTCCGCAGACAGGCGGTCGTGGCGCACAAATATTGCGATGGACTCCGTTTCCGAAAGCTGCACCCGGTACGGCCCGGCCCCGCCGCCGGGCGGTAAATCCAGGATCTGTTTCTCCGCCAGGACGGTATATTGAACCCCAGCTTCGGCCAGCAGGCGCAGCGTCTCGATGTCTACCGCCATTTCCGGCAGCCAGAAGCCTAACGGCTTGCGTCCGTAACGCTCTTCAAAAGCCGAGATGCCCCACCAGATTTGGGTGCGTTTATCCCGTTTGCGCGCCAGGGGCAGAATGATGTGATTGTAGGCCGTCGCCAGCGCATTCCCGGCGGGCGCGTGGGCTGCCGCCGTCTGCTGGTCAGCCTTGACAAGCGCCTGATAAACGTCAGGCGCATTCGGCTGAAGCCACTTAATCAACCCTTCGGCAAAGCTGAAACTGATGTGGTCGAAGTTACCGCGTTCGGCATTGGGGCGATAGGACTGAGCCGTGATGCGCTCGTTCCAGTTCGGATAAGGGTCGGCTTCCGGCTCAACCCCGATGGTATTGTTCAGCGGGTTCCCGCGCGGCGGTTGGCTGAAATGACCATGCACGCACAGATAGCTGCGTTCAAACTTTGACACCCGCACCTCCTCTGTTGATTCGGCCTTTACTTCTCATCTTAAACGAGAGAAGCCGCCCGCCGAAGTGATGTTAGTCTACAATCTACCGGAATTATTTCTTGACTTTATAGCCAATTTCCGAATGGTTGGGGACGCTTTTGGCCGGATACTGGCTGAAATCCTCCAATCGCAAGTCCGTACCCAGGGTCACGCTGTGTCCAACAGTGTAACCAGCCGGGATGTGGGTGTTTTTGCCCACACAGGTGATTCCCAGTTCCCCCATATCCATGATTTTGCCGACCCGCGCATTGTGGCCGACCACCACGATCTTATCCAGAATACAGCGTTCGACCACCGCCCCGGCTTCGATGTAGGTATCGGTCAGCACGATTGACTCGCGCACGATGGCGTTTGGCCCCACATAAACGCCCGGTGAGAGAACTGAGTTTTCGACAACAGCCCCTTCTGAGATCACCGACCCGTCGGTAATCAGGCTGTTCCGCACCGTGGCCCCGGTATGAATATGCACCGGCGAACGCTCCTCGCTGCGGGTATGGATCACCCAGGTTCGATCGTTCAGATTCAAAGATGGCGGTGAAGCGATCAAATCCATGTGCGCTTCCCAGTAGGCATCCACCGTGCCAACGTCCACCCAGTAACCGCCATAAGGATAAGCGAAAACCTGCATCCCTTCGATAATCATACGCGGGAGGATGTCTTTGCCAAAATCATGGCTGGAGGCCTTACGCTTCTGGTCTTCCTGTATCTGCTGTTCCAGCGCCGCGTAGTTAAACACATACACACCCATACTGGCGAGGTTTCCGGGCGGGTTAGCCGGTTTTTCCACGAATTCGCGCACACGGTAGCTTTCGTCAACATCCAGAATGCCATAACGGCTCGCTTCATCCATCGGCACACGGATGGTACAGACCGTCGCATCGGCTTTCCGTTCCCGGTGGAACTGGATCAGCACGTCATAGTCCATCTCATAAATATGGTCTCCTGACAGAATCAGTACGTAATCCGGGCGCCCACGCCGCACGAAGTTCAGGTTTTGTGCAACAGCATCCGCATTTCCGGCGTACCAGTCCGTATCCGCGCGCCCTTTGTACGGCTGCAAAATCTGAACACCCCCTGTGAATGACCGGTCTAAATCCCAGGGGCGACCTCGACCAATGTGGTCATTCAGGCTGTGCGGGCGATACTGCGTCAGAATCAGCACATCGAAGATGTTCGAGTTGACACAGTTGCTCAGGGTAAAATCAATAATGCGATATTTCCCGGCGAAAGGCACGGCGGGTTTGGCGCGTTTGGCCGTCAAGGTCCCCAGCCGCGTCCCTTCTCCTCCTGCCAGAATGACCGCTTTTACTTTTGCCATGAAAATCCACCTCGTCTCTTTATGAGCGCCTTGCGATAAACATCTATATACTGCCGGGCGCTGTTTTCCCAGCTAAAATCCACCAGCATCGCCCGGCGCTGCATCCGCTGCCAGGCATCACGCCGGTGATGATAAACATCCAGCGCCCATCGAATCGTGTGGTAAAGCGCATCGGCTTCTTCCCACTGGAACACAAACCCCGTTCCAACCTCTCCTGAGCCATCGTCGTAGTTCGTCACTGTATCGGCCAGACCGCCCGTCTCTCGCACCAGCGGCAGCGCGCCATAGCGCATGGCGAGCATCTGACCGATGCCACAGGGTTCATAATGACTGGGCATCAGGAACAGATCGCAGCCGGCATAAATACGCTGCGCCAGCGCCGCGTTGTAGCCGATGTACGTCCGCGCCCGCCAGCTAAAATCCTGCCCCAACTGCGAAAACTGACGATCATAGTGCGGCTCGCCAGAACCCAGGCCGATAAACTGTACGTCAGTATTCACCAGCAGGCGGCGCAGCGCCGGAATCAGCAGATCAATCCCCTTCTGCTTGACCAGCCGCGTGACAACCGCCAGCACCGGCACATTATCCCGCGTTTCCAGGTCAAAATCACGCTGAAGCTGGTGTTTGTTGGGCGGGCGTTTTTCCAGGAAGGTATCCGCGTTGTAGTGCGAGACGATGAACGGGTCGGTTTCGGGGTTCATGGCGACTGTATCCATGCCGTTCAGGATACCCACCAGATCGTTCACGCGCACACGGATCAGACTGTCCAGACCATAACCCATGTATGGATAACGAATTTCGGTCGCATAACGCGGGCTGACGGTAGTCAGCATGTCGGAATAGGCAATTCCTATCGCCATCAGGTTATCGGTCAGGTCTTGATAGACCAGATCAGGCTGATGACGCCCCGGCACGCCCAGTTCCCACAGCCAGCCGCCCGCGTGATCGCCCTGATACGCCAGGTTGTGAATACTCAGAACCGAACTTACCTGTGCCCAAACCGGGTCATACCGGCTTTCTTCCAGCAAAAACGGAATCAGCCCGGTGTGCCAGTCGTTGACGTGCAGCACATCTGGAAACCAATCCTGGCTCTGGCGCAGTTCCCAGGCCGTCGCCATCGCCACCTGGTTGAAAAAGAGAAAACGCGGCACATCCCACTCCCAGGTGCTGTAAACCTCGCGCTCATCCCCGAAAAACGGCCACCCCTGGATGAAATAATACGGCACGTCCTGGTAAGTGGTCGAATACACCTGCACACTGGTCGTCCCCGTCCGGCGCGGAAAGAGGAACGAAAAAACCGGCGTGATGTGGTAGCGTTCAGAGTCAAGAAATCCATAGTAGGGCAGCATTACGCGGGCGTCCAGCCCCAGGCGACGCAGCGCCCCCGGCAGCGACCCGACCACATCAGCCAGGCCGCCCACCTTCGCAAACGGCGCAGCTTCAGCACTGACGAACAGAACGTTCATACCGGCCTTTAACCTATTCCTGCAAACCAGTGATAATCAATATCCGGGAATACCTTATCCAGTTCCCAGTATTCTTCGGCCAGGGCGCGATCCGGCGTGCCGCGTTCCAGGCTTTCCGCCAGCCGGTCGAACCGTTCGATATGCTGGCTGAAGCGGCGAATGGCATACTCCCGCGCCTGCCCGGTCGTGACCAGAAACGGCCAGTCGGAGCTTTGCAGCAGCAGCAGTTCCCGCGCAGCCTGGCTGATGACGAACAGTGCGTCGTCACTTGCCGACGGGAAAGCTGTCACCAGTCCTTCCATACGCTGCTCCGCTTCATGAATCGGCCCCCACATCCAGTGTGTATCGGCATTATCCCACGTAAAATGCGTGCCGCCCGCGCCCCACGAGCCTTCAGGGATATGCAGCACTTCGGTCGGTGGGTGCAGACTGATATGCCGGCTGGCAGTCGTCAGTTCAACATCAGGATTGCTCGCCAGCAGGCGCAGCACCTTACCCAGCCACGTCACCCCCTCGAACCACCAGTGGCCGAACAACTCCGTATCGTAGTTGGAGGCGATCAAACCAAACCTGCCGGTATCCTTGTTGTAGGCGCGCAGCAGGTCGCTGACCAGATGAGCATAATCCTCGGCGTGCTGGTCAACTTTATAGGCCGCCCAGTCCGGGTGATAATAATCCTTGTAGGCCAGGTCGGTCTTTGCCCCGGTCACGCGCCAGTATTGCAGGCCGCTCGTCCCGGCTTTTTTGTGAAACTCGCGGTAATCGAAGTCGCCAGGATAACCCCAGTCGGCACTCCATACCTGCATTCCGGTGCGGTTATTGCGCCCGATCACCGCCACGCCGGAATGTTCATCTGCCCCGATGCCGGCGACCGTCTCACTGACATAATACGGCTGGTAGGTCGTCGCCTGGCGCTCCGGCAAAATCGTCTGCCGGCTGGGAATGACGTAACGCCGTTTGATCGCGCCGTATGGCCCGATGACATCACCGGCGGCAACACCGACCGGCTGGCCGCCCGTGATGGTGTGCGTCTCGCTGAAAAACACCTTGATGCCATTCTGTGCCAGCCAGGTTTCCAGGCCGGCGCGTTTGCGACCGCCGTCGGTGATATATGCCGGACGATAGGCACATTCCGGCAGCCAGATGCCGGTCGGCTGGCGGCCAAACAGGCGTTTATAGCTCTGGATGCCGGCTTTGAGCTGGCCGACGATGGAACTGTCGCGGCTGAGCAGCGGCAGATAACCATGCGTGGCGGCGCTGGTCGTGACTTCAATGTAGCCTTCTTCCTGAAGCCGCCGGAACGCGCCGATGATGTCCCGGTTAAACCGCACATCGAAAGCCCACTTGATCTTTTCATACCAGTCTTTGTACCACTCGGCCAGATAGCGTAGGTGCGGGTCGGACGTATCCGGGATGGGTTCAGGCATGGTTTCGACTTCAGCCGGGGCAATGGGCTGTTCATCCACCGGCGCATCGGCATCAGCTTCTTCGGCTTCGTCTTCAGCCTCATCGGGCGCTGTCACCGTCTCAACCAGCATCTGCGCCGGTTTCGCGCTGAAGTATTCGATATCGCGCCGCGCGGCCTCGATTTTATCATCCAGGTATTGATCGAAGTGGTCGAGTACGTCGGCGTCAGCAAGCTGCTCGGCCAGGATAGGCGTGATTCCAATGGTGATGCGGTACTGGACACCTTCTTCTTTAAGATCATATAAAGTCTGCAATAACGGAATATAGGTTTCGCTGGCGGCTTCATGAATCCACTCTTCGCCATGCGGCCACCGTCCGGCCAGGCGCGCATATGGCAGATGACTATGCAAAACGAATGTAAACGCTCCTATGGCACTCACAATGTCTATACTCCTGGGAAATGGTTTTTTGAATCTCCCAGGATTGTAACGTTTTGGGGTATGGTGGCGCAAACTTACGCTGGCGGCGTGATCGGCAGAACCATCGTGAAAATGCTGCCCTGCCCCGGTTCGCTGCGAACGGTCAGGTAGCCGCCATGTGCCTCGGCAACCGAACGCGCCACAAACAAACCCTGCCCCAAACCGCGCGGGTCAAGCAGTTTGCCGCTGGCCGTCCGGGGTTCGCCGCGATAAAACCGCTCAAAAACATGCGGCAGGTCTTTCTTGGAAATCCCGACACCCGTATCTACCACCTGGATTGCCACGCGCTTGGCGTCGCTGCCGCTGGCCGTGACAATGATATGCCCGCCGGGTTCGGTATAACGAATGGCATTTTGCAGCAGATGACCGAGCGACCAGCGCAGGCGTTGATCGTCTCCCACGATTTGCAGCCGGTCAACATCCCGCAGCATGACGGCGACATCCAGCTGCGCCCGTTTGACCTCCGGTATCATACCGTTCACCACGTTCCAGATCAGTTCTTCAAGATTGACCGGATCGCGCCGGATGCTGAACGCCGACGCGCTCATCTCCGAAATATCCAGCAGTTCGACGATCATGCGATCAAGAATATCCACGTTGCGGCTGAGAGTCTCCAGGAAGCGACGGTTTGGCGGGCGATCAGCCGGCTGGTTCATCAGCACATCGCTCATGCCCTTGATGACGGCCATCGGCGTCCGCAGTTCATGGGAAATAGCGGTCACGAACTCATTCTTCAGCCGGTCGGAAAGCGCGTCGCGGGTTACGTCCCGCAGCACGATCAGCGTCCCCAGACGTTCGCCCTGGCTGTCGGCAACGGCGGCCACCTGCGCACCCAGGATCATATTGTTCACCTGAATGCGCGTCGGCTCGCCCAGCGGTGCCAGTTCTGATTCGACCTGAGTCACGTCCCGGTAGGCATTAAACAGCGTCCCCAGTTCGCTGTCCCAGATGTCCTTACGGCTGCCGATCAAACGTCGGGCGGCGGCATTCACCACGATAATACGCCCTTCCAGGTCTTGCATGATAATACCCTCGCTGATGGTGGCGAGGATTGCATTCAGCCGTTCGATTTCAAGATCGCGCCGCCGGACTGCCCGCTGAAGCTGCCGGTTGCGGTCGGTCGGATGATCTGCGGTTGGCCGCGCCTCCTGGCGCGCGCGCTGGCGCAGCCCGCGATACAATCGGCTGAACAGGGCCTCGGTCACTGTACCTAGATTATTCACCCGGCTGATAACGCCGCTGATTTCGCGTGGATTGTTGGTCATGATGTCCTTTATACTATCTACGCCCTTCAATTCAGTATACTAAAGACACGCCTGATGGCGAAAGTTTGCTGAAATGGCGTGAGAAAACTATTATTATTGTGTTAGAAGCAGTCCGCATCAATACGAACAAGGAGTCGAACTTGTCTACGTGGATGGTAGTCGAGGACGAGCCGGACATCTACGAAGTGCTGCTCGCAATGTTTGAGATGTGGGGCATCGAAGGCGTGGCGTTTGTAGACGGCGAAGAAGCCGTCTCCTGGATTGAGGACGTGAATCACGGTCGCTTCCAGGGCGAACTGCCGGAGCTGGCGCTGCTCGACATCCGACTGCCCGGTTCAATCAGCGGGCCGATGGTGGGCGAAAAGCTGCGCGAGAGTCCGCCGCTTAAGCACATTGCTATTGTACTCAGCACAGCCTACCGGTTAACACCTGATGAAGAAAAACAAGTCATCCAGCAGGCCGGCGCCGATAAGCTGATGTACAAGCCGCTGCCGCGGTTCAACGAATTGCAGCAAGTGCTGGAAACGGTCATCGCGCAGCGTCGGGCAAAAGTCCCGCATAACCAGCATAACCATAAGAAGTAGACCAGGTAGGCGACATGGAAAACGTTGCGCCCGCGCGGGCTTTGGCTCGGCGTTCCTATCAACTGCTGCAACTCGGTTTTGTTGTCGCAGCCATCGGGATATTTCTCAGCCTGATCGCCCTGCTGGGATTCGCCATTCCGCCTATCCCCCCCGGCCATGCCCAGTTCGGCCTTTACGATTTTGGGCGCAAGGCGCTGCTGATCGTGGGCATGGCAGTCGGTATACTGGGGCTGGCGCTGGCGATACGCGCTGTCACACGCCGCCGGGAAAACGATCTGGCCCTCATCACAGGCGATTTTTTGAGTTCGTCCCTGGATGAACGCTTCAGCTTTATCCGCAATATCAACCGCCCAGGACTGGGCTACATTGACGCCGTGCTGGTCGGGCCGCCGGGCGCGCTGGTCTTTCGTATTCTCGACCGGCAGGGCAATCTCGCCAACGAGGCCGCCGAATGGCTGAAAATGACCGGCAGTAACCAATGGACGCCGTTGGGTTTTAGCCCTACCCGCGAGGCAGTCGAAGATGTAGAACATCTGCGCGCCTATCTGGCAAAGCGCGGCTTCGCCGATGTCCCCGTTTACGGCGTGATCGTTTTTACCGGCGACGAAACGGTGGTGCAGATTGCCCAGCAGTCCCCGGTCGTCCCCATCAGCCATCTGAATACGCTGGTCGAAAACCTGCGAGGCAGCTATCTGGCAAACGAGAACCGCATCCCGCAGCAGTTGGCCGTCGCCATTCGTCATCTGTTAATGGACGAGGCCTGACCCTCATGCCAACCGAACTGCTGTTGATGCCGGTGGGCGCGGGCAAAACGGCCTTCGCGTTGGACGCGCTGCTCGACACACTCCACCCGCAGCCGTTCGCGCGCGTCTGGGCGCTGCTGCCCAACGCGCGCCAGGAGGATGCTTTCCGGCAGCGATTAGTCGAACACCCGGATGCGCGGCAGGTTTATTTCAACGTCGAGTTTTTCAGCTTTTACACGCTTTATGCTCACCTGCTCCAGATGGCCGCGCAGCCCCAGAAGGAGATAGACACTACCGCGCGCTACCGGCTGCTGCGGCACATCCTGGCGCGGCTTCAGCGCGAAGACCGTCTGCGCGTTTACAGCGGAATCGCCCATACCCAGGGCTTCATCGAGATCGTCGCCGACCTGATTTACGAACTCAAACAAAACCTGATCAGGCCCGACGATTTTGCCGCCGCCGCCCAAACGGACAAAGACCGCGATCTGGCGCTCATTTACAGCCATTACCAGGAAACGCTGCAAACCCATAAACTGGTTGACCGCGAAGGCGAAGGCTGGCTGGCGCTGGTCGCGCTCGATGCGAACCCAAAGCTGGCCGCCGACGTGGCGCTGCTGCTGGTGGATGGTTACGACCAATTCAACCCCCTTCAGGCGCGGCTGCTGGCGCAGCTTTCGACCCGTATCCCCCGCACGCTGGTAACGCTGCCCACTGTGCCAGGACGGCAGGAAACGGTTGGCCGTCGTTTCGCCCGCGCTCTGGAACGGATACAGGCCGCGCATGATGAACAGAACGCCCCGCTGAACGTCCAGAACATCCAGCCAGGTTATACCCAGGATCGCCACCCAGCCATAAACGACCTGCTGGAACGCGCCTTTCGCCCCGATGCACCGGCTCGCCCTTCGGACGGCTGCCTGACGCTGATCGAAGCGCCCGACCCGGCGGCGGAAGTCGGCGCGCTGCTGCGGCGCGTCAAACGTCTGCTGCTGGTGGAAGGCTGCCCGCCGGATGACATCATGATCGCCGTGCGGGATTGGACACTTTATGGGCGGCATCTGGCCGAACAGGCGCGCACTTATGACCTGCCGGTCGCCCTGCACTACGGCGAATCGCTGGCCGACAATCCGGCCATCATCGCGCTCATCAATCTGCTGGAACTGCACGCTTACGACTTTCGCCGACGCGACCTGATAGACGTGCTGCGTTCGCCCTATTTCAGAATCCACGGCCTGAGAAGTGACCAGGTAGACACGCTGGAGCGCATCAGCCAGGCGCACCGCGTGACCGGCGGCAGGCAGATGTGGCTGGAAGCGGTGGACGCGGCGGCTGTCCTGCCGGCAGGCGACGGCGAAAATGAGCCGCCGATGTTAGAAGCAGACGCCGCCAACACCCTGTCCGCCGCGCTGAAAGCCTTGTTTGATGCGATCACACCGCCGCAGCAGGCCACAATTGGCGAGTTTATCGTCTGGCTGGAACACCTCATCGGCCCGGACACAGCCGCCGACCCCGACGATAACGCGCCCGATGCGCCGCCAGATGGCACGTTCCACATGCTGGCTTGCGTCCGCAGCGGCAGCCCCGATCTGGTCAGCCGTGACCTGACCGCGCTTCACGAACTTAAACACATCCTGCGAAGTCTGCTGAAGGCCCAGTTTTTGGCGCAGGCATTGGAAAATACACAGCGCCAGGAATGGGCGACTTTTTATAATGATCTCAAAATCGCCATCGGCAAGGCAGCGGTCAATCGCAGCCCGAACCGCACCGGGCGTGTGCTGGTCACGACGATTGAAAACGCGCGCGGCCTGCCCCACCGGCACCTTTTGATACCCGGTCTGTCGGAAAGCATCTTCCCTGCCCCGACACCCGAAGACCCGCTTTACCTGGATAGCGAACGCCGGGCATGGACGCAAGCCGGCATCCACCTGCAAACCGGCGCCGAACGCACCGGAGATGAAGGGCTGTTTTATGAGTTGATCGGCCTGGCGCGGCAAACGCTCACGCTCTCCCGCCCCACTGTGAAGGACGGCGCGCCCTGGCCGGAAAGCCATCTGTGGCGGGCGGTCAAAACAGTGTTCGATGATGCCGACGCGATCATCTTTCAGAACCGCATCGGTCTGGGCGCGGTCGTCCCCGCAACGGAAGCCGCTTCGACGGCAGAAGCGGCGCTGGCCGTCGCCGACGGACTCAACACAGCGCAGCCCGATGCCGAAGTGATCGAGCTGTATAACTGGCTGGCGGCACGGCACAACAGCCATTGGGCGCGCATCCGCGCCGGGCGTGCCATCGAACTGAGCCGGATGTCGCGCCAGCCGCACGACCGTTATTCCGGGCGCTTGCGTGCCAGCCGCCTGATCGAATGGGTAGCGGACGAGCTTGGAAGCCGCCGCGTATGGAGCGCCAGCCAGTTCAACGATTTTGGCATGTGCGGCTTTCGCTTTTTCGCCAAACGTCTGCTCAAGCTGGAAGCCCTGGAAGAGCCGGAAGAAGGTCTGGACGTGCTTCAGATCGGCCTGGTCAACCACGACATCCTGGAAAAAACCTACAAACGCCTGCGACACATCACCATCAGCCTCGAACATGCCGAACTGGCCGTGCAAACGCTGCGCGAAGTCGCCGCCGAGGCGCTGCGAGAAGCGCCCGCCCGCTTTGGCTTCCGGGCATCGGCGCTGTGGGAACAGGAAAAAGCGGTGCTGCTGCGCCGGTTAGAGGCATTGGTACGGCTTGATTTTTCCGACGACTCCCCCATCGCCCAAAAATTCGGCAGTGACCTTCCGCGCCGGCCTTATGCGCTGGAAAAGCCCTTCGCGCCGGAGGGAAGCGACGCGATAACACTGACCATCGGCGGCGAAGAACTGCGCGTGCGGGGCTTCATTGACCGTATAGATCGCATCGGCGACCGCGCGGTGATCGTGGATTATAAAAGCAACAGCGGCTCGATCCCCGTGCGGGAAATGGCGCACGGGCGCAACTTTCAGATGATGCTTTATCTGCTGGCGGCGGCGCACATGCTGCAAGCTGATCCCGACCCTGACCGTCCGTTAGCGGTGGTCGGCGGCCTGTTCTGGCATATCAACAGCCGGACGGCCAGCGGCGCGGTCGAACGTGAGCGGGCAGAAGATGAAGCTGCCATCCGGTCGGCGGAGGAACACCTCCGCCGCTACCTGCGCCGCGCCCGCGCCGGGAACTTCGCCGTGCATCCCAACAAACCGGGCGCGGCCTGCGCCCACTACTGCGACTACAGCCAGTTCTGCCGCGTGGCGGTCACCAACCGCGCCAAACGGGAGGCCGCACCATGAAACCCACCCCGGAACAGCATGACGCCATCTTCACCCATGACCGCAATCTGATCGTCGTGGCCGGGGCGGGGTCGGGCAAAACACACGTCCTGGTGGAACGTTTTTTAGCCCTGCTGGACGCCAACCCGGACTGGCCGCTGAATGCGCTGGTCGCCATCACCTTCACCCGCAAAGCCGCCCAGGAAATGCGCGACCGTGTGCGCCGGGAACTCGAAAATCGCTACCACGCCGCGCCGAACGAAACCTGCTGGGCGGAGCGGCTCGCCAGCATGGAAAGCGCCCGCATTGACACCATACACGGCCTGTGCGCCACTATCCTGCGCGCCAATGCCGCCGAGGCCGGGATTGACCCCGGCTTCGAGGTGCTGGACGAAATTGACGCGCGGCTGATGCTCGATAACACCCTGGACACTCTGCTTCAAACGCTGGTTGAGACAGACGACCCAACTGTCGCGCTGCTGCTTGAATACGGCGCCGATGCTGTACATAACGCCCTGGTTGATCTGATGACCGCCGAAATCGGCGACCCGCCAGCCGACCCAGAAACCCACTGGCAGCAGTTGTGGGCCGATAATGCCGAACGGGTTGTCCAGCTTATGCTGGCCGACCCGACCTTCCAGAGTTTAATCCGGTGGTCGCCGCCGGGTGGCAGTTGGCCGGATGAAGACAGCGACGACAGGCTGTACCAGACCTGGCAGAAGTGCCGGGACCCGCTGGATGTGCTGGCCTATGGCGGAAATCTGGCCGACCGCGTGAGCGCGCTGGAAACGCTGAGCAGCGGGATTAAACTGGTCGGCGGCAAGGCAAATAACTGGGGCGGCAAGGAAAACCTTAACGCGGCCAAAGATGGTCTGAAGGAAATCCGCCAGCGCGCTCAGGCGGCGCTGGATGAAATCGGCAGCCCGCCCGGCGAACTCGACCGGCGCGCCGCCGAACTGTTGCCGCTGTGGGTATCGCTCATCCGGCGGGCGCAGGAAGCCTACCGGCGCGCCAAAGCGGACGAACGCCTGCTCGATTTTGACGATCTGGAGCGGCGAACGCGCAGCCTGTTGTGCGATTTCCCGCAGGTCTGCGACCGCTACCAGGGCAAAGAGTTTAAACATCTGCTGGTAGACGAGTTTCAGGATACCAACGCTGCCCAGTGGGACATCGTGCGCCACCTGGCCGACCCCGCACAGCCCGGCAGTCTGTTCGTGGTGGGCGATCCCAAACAGTCCATTTACGCTTTTCGCGGCGCGGATGTCAGCGTTTTCGACCAGGTGCGCCGGGCCATCCTCGACGCCGGCGGCAAGGCGATTCCGCTGGCGCAGTCGTTCCGCGCGCATCGCCGGCTGGTGGACAGTTTCAATCATATTTTCGCCGCCGTGCTGGTCAAAGACCCAAACAGTCCGGTCGCCGACTACCAGGTCGCCTTTGAAGAACCCATGACGGCCTTCCGTCAGCACGCGCCCGCCGATCTTCCCGCCCTTGAAGTGCTGGTGGTGGACAAAAAACGTCTCGATGATGACGAAGACCTGAGCGAGCAGGGCCGCCGCTGGGAAGCTGCCGAAATCGCCGCTTACCTGCGCCGCGTGACCGGCGCGGACGGCAGTGAGCCGCGCATCACCTACGACAAAAGCGCGCAGGCGCACCGCCCCATGCACTACGGCGACGCGGCCATCCTGTTCCAGTCTACCTCGCATATCACGCTCTACGAAGAGGCGCTGAAGGCCGCCGGCGTGCCTTACGTGACGGTGGCCGGACGGGGCTACTACAACCGCCAGGAAGTCTGGGATTTGCTTAATTTGCTGGCGGCGCTGCACAACCCCGCCGATAATCTGGCGCTGGCGTCGGCGCTGCGTTCGCCAATGTTCGGCCTCAGCGACGACGCGCTGCTGGCGCTGCGGCTGCGCCGCGACGCCGATGGCCGCCGACTGCTGCTGTGGGATGCGCTGGACAACGACGACGGCCTGCCGGCAGAAGAGATGCCGCTGGTCGCCTTCGCCCGCGACACCCTGTATGCGTTGCGCGGGCTGGCCGGGCGCGTGACGATTGCCGAACTGCTGCGCGAAATCCTGACGCGCACCGGTTATCTGGCGATTCTCACCACCCTGCCCGACGGCGCGCGGCGGCGCGGCAACGTTGAAAAGCTGGTCGAAAAAGCCTATGCCAGCGGACAGGTTATGCTGGGCGCGTTCTCGCAGTATCTTAGCGACCTGAGCGACCGCGAAGCGCGCGAGGGCGAAGCAGCGGTCGAAACGGTCGGCGCAGTGACGCTGATGACCGTACACGGCAGCAAAGGGCTGGAATTCCCGCTGGTCATCCTGGCGGACGCATCCTGGGAACGTGGCAGCAGCCGGGGCGGCCAGATCGTCATGCTTGACCCACATTATGGCCTGACCTGCAAAGCCTACGATACCACCGCCGATAAACTGGACAGCCCATCCGCGCACCAGATGGCGGAAAACCGGCAAAAGCAGCGCGATGCCGCCGAACGCAAGCGCCTGCTGTACGTCGCCGCCACACGCGCTCAGGACTATTTACTCGTCACCGGGCAGGCTTCGCCGTCTTCAGACGGGCAGTGGAAGATGAAAGGCTGGTTGGGCTGGCTGTGGGAAGGGCTGGGGCTGGTTGAGCTGCCGCCGCAGACTATCACTCTTGACCATTACCCCTGGGGAAGTGTCAGCATCTCTCTGCCGGAGCAGCCACCACCCGAAGCGGCAGAGGAATACGAGGAGTCGGTTTCGGCCTGGGACAGCCCCGCCGTTCAGACCGGCCAGCCTTTGCCGGGCGGCGAGCGGCCATCACCGCTGCTGAAGCCGGTACATCCCCAATGGGACGCGCCGGCCCGCCACCTGACCGCGACCCAGCTTGCCGACCTGGGCGGCGCGCAGATCGAAGCCCTGTACGCCGAACGCTTCCGGCGCAGCATCCTGCATGACGCGCCTTCCCATATCGGCGCAGTCAGCACCTATGGCGGCGGGGTTTCACGGCGCATCATCGGCGAAATCGTTCACAAGGCACTGAGGTGGTGGCCCCTGCCGTCGGAAAAAACCGAACTGGAGGCCGTCCTGGAAAGTTACGCTTGGCAGCTTGGTATCATCATACCGGAACAACAGCGTTATGCAGCGCGCCAGGCGCAATTTCTGCTTGAACAGTTTAAGCGCAGCGACGTGTACGGCTGGCTGGAATCGGCGCAAACGGTTTACCGGGAAATCCCTTTCCTCTATCGCTCCGGCCACCGGTTCATCCACGGCGTCCTGGACGTGTTGTTCCAGCCCCCCGGCGGGTCGTGGGTCGTGTTGGACTACAAAACCAGCCTGGTATCCGGCTGTCGGGATGGCGAACCCGGCGGGCAGCGCATTGTTGACCATGCCCGGCGTTATCATCTTCAGGTAGGCGTTTATGCGGCAGCGGTGCGGGCGCAGCTTGGCGACATCAGCCCGGATGTGTATATTCATTATCTCCGGCACGGCCAGACCGTTCGCGTCGAATCCGCTCAATGGGAAGCAGTCTTGGCGCGATTAGAAGATTACATACGGGAATCATTGTTCAATCAGGAATGAGGATATGCTGCAACGTTTGACCGGGCAACTGCCATCCTGGACACGCGACGACCATCCGGTGACGCGCTACGAGCTGGGCAAAACACGCGCTGTCCCCCGGCGGGCGCAGTTAACGCGCGTCATCGGGCTGGCGCTGCTGGGCGGGCTGCTGTTCGTCGCGGGGTATGCCGTCGCCACCGGCTTCTTCCAAAATCCGCCGGGGCAAAACCTGACCGAAGGCCTTATGGCCGTCCTCTACTGGCCGCTGCTGGTCATTCAGGTTATCATGCAGGTGGCGGCGCTGGCATTGACGGTGAACGTGGTCAGCGAACAGAAACGCCGCCAGGCCTGGGACAACCTGCGCGCCACTTCCGGCGGCGTGGGACTTATCCTGCGCGCCCGCTGGCTGGCCGTTTATTACCGGCTGCGCGGCTTGTTAGCCCTGGTGATGATTGTCCGGCTGCTGCTCATCTTCGGCATCCTCTACGATCTGACTGCCTTTCAGGGGCGCTACATTGACCTGTTGGTGAACGGCATCACCCCTGAGCTTTCGCCTCTGGTCGCGGCGCTGCTGCTGGCATTCCTGATGACGGCCACCCTCTTAATCCCGCTGACCAGTCTGGGACTGAGCGCGGCGCTGGGTCTTCTGTTTTCAGTGTTGATCCAGCAGCGCACCTACAGCACCTTAACCCTGATTGTCGGCATCGTCCTGCGCACGGCGCTGGCGGCGGCGCTGGTGTTCGTCGCCACGCGCTTCATTCAGGGTCAGATGCCGGATGTTCCCGACCCAGCGGCCTGGCTGCTGCTGGGCGTCTTTGCGGCTTTCGGGGATTGGGGACTGGCGCTGCTTAACCTGAGCTTCTACAGCACTGTGTGGACGCTCATCCCTTACGGAATTTTCCTGGGCGTGGCGCTGCTGGGGTTTTCGATTCTACAGTCAGCGGCAGCCGAATGGATTCTGTCGCTCACCATCCAGGCTGCCGAACGGAACGGATGAAAACGGGCGCACATAATACGCAGACCCAACGAAACAGGAACGCGCAATCAGAACATCTTCGCCCTTTTACAGCAGTTTCACGTTGGGATGCTCGCTTTTACAATGATACTGGAACGCGGAGCTTATTCTTGCAGGAGGCAATCAAACCATGAAACGGGCAGCAGTGACGCTGGCGGTTATTTTTGTTTTTCTCATTTTTCCGGCAGCCGCGCAGGATGCTGTTTCCGTGCCGGCCATCGAACAAACCCCGGATTTCGCCATTCAGTGGATGGAACTGCTCTACCGGCGCATCGAAGCCGAATCGATTTCGGCCCCGGCGGCCTCGCGCCTGTATGCTTATGCGGGCATCGCCCTGTACGAAGCGGTGCATCCCGGCATCCCGGATTCGTTCAGCATGAGCCGCCAGCTCAACGGGCTGCCGGATATGCCCACCATCGAAGCGGATGCCGTTTACGACTGGCCGACGGCGGCTAACGGCGCGCTGTCCACACTGCTGACCGGGCTGCTCAGCACCGACTCCGCCGACGAAATCGAACGTCTGCGGCAGACACAGCGCAACGACCGCGCCCGCAGCCTGGAAGCCGAAGTCATCGAACGCTCGCTGGCCTTTGGCGACAGCATCGCCCAGGCGGTGCTGGCCTGGGCTGCCAGTGACAATTATGAGGCCACGCGCGGGCTGCCTTACGAGCCAAAAACCGGCGACCCATCCTACTGGATTAACACCACCGGCGCACCCCCGGTCGAGCCCTACTGGGGGACGATTCGCCCTTTCGCGCTGTACACCGATGACAGCTGCGACGTGTTGCTGAAGATGCCCTTCAGCACCGACCCGGATTCGACCTTTTATCTTCAGGCGCAGGAAACGATGAACGTTGGCAGAAACCTGACGCCGGAGCAGAAGGATATTGCCCGGCGCTGGGTGGATACCCCCGGCGGCAGCGGCACGCCTGCCGGACACTGGGTGCTGATTGAAAACCAGCTTGCGACCCTGCTGAACCTGGATTTGGGCATGGCTTCCATGATGTACGGGCTGACCGGGGTGGCGATGGGCGACGCTTTTATTTCCACCTGGTCGCTGAAATACCGGGAGCCGCTGATCCGCCCGGTAGATTACATCCGGCTGTATATTGACCCTAACTGGACGGCTTTTGTCGAAACGCCGGCCTTCCCCGAATATCCATCCGGGCATTCGGTGGTTTCGGCAGCCGCCGCCGAAGTGTTAGGAACGATGTTCGGCGAAGTGGCGCTGACCGACCGCTCCGGGCGACTGCATGGTTACGAGGATCGTTCGTATACCAGCATCCAGGCCATAGCCTACGAAGCCGGTATCTCGCGTATGTACGGCGGCATTCATTATCGCGCCGGTATTGAGCGCGGTTTCCGGCAGGGGCAGTGTGTCGGCCAGAACGTTCTGAAGTTTGTGCGCCTGCGTCCCATTCCACAGGGGGAGTAAAACCAAACCGGGGGCGCTTGCTGTGCGCCCCCGTCACCCTGACCTGTGACACCGGCCTACCCGATACACTACCGAGGCCGGAACAAAACCGGCAGTGGGATATTCAGCCCGGTAGGGGGGAACAGCCGTTTGGCGCGTTCGTTGATCTGAATTGCCTCTTTGTAGTGCGCCTCTAGCTGTGCCATGATCGCGCCCCAGGGCTGGCGTTCGGCGGCGCTTCGGGCATTTTCGGAAAGCTGGCGGCGCAAAGCCGGGTCGTCGCGGAGGCGGCGCGCCGCCTCTGCAAACGAGGCCGGATCGTCAGAACACAGATAACCGGTCTGGCCGTCTACAACCAGATCGGCCACGCCGCCCTGGTTAATGACCACGCTGGGCAGCCCGGAGGCCATCGCCTCCTGCACCACCTGGCCGAAAGTTTCTGCCGGGCCGGTAAACATAAACACGTCGGCGCTGGCAAACGCGCGCGAAAGGTCATCGCCAAACAGATAACCCATGAAGTGCGTGTCCGTACCGGCGAACATCACTTCCAATTCGTCACGCATCGCGCCATCCCCGATGATCGTCAGCGCCACCCCCGGCAGGCGCGCGGCTTCCAGCAGCAGGTCTATCCGTTTTTCGACCGCCAGCCGCCCCACGTAAATGCACAGCAGCGAATCGGGGTCGCGCCCGTTCAGCAGTTTTTCACGCCAGGCCGCTGAACGGTGAGCAGGGCTGAAACGCCGGCCGTTGACGCCGCGCCCCCACCGCCGCAGGCGATGGTATCCCCAGCTTTGAAGCTGGCGCAGCGTAAAGTTTGACGGCACAAGCGTGAGATGGCAGCCATTATGGATGTAGCGCAGCCAATCGCGGGTAGGCTGCGAGAGGAAATGCAGGCCGTAGTGTTGGGCATAAGCCGGCAGATCGGTCTGGTAGTTCGCCACGATGGGCAGATTACGTCGGCGGCCTGCCAGCATGGCGCTTACCGACAGCAGCGCCGGGCTGAACATATGAATCAGGTCGGGCTTAAAATCGTCCAGATAATCGGCGATGATCGTCGTCGGTAAGGCGATGCGCGTCTCCGGTGCCAGCGGCACGCCGAACGAGGGCAGCGGGATTATGCGCGTTGGCCCGATAGAAGTCGGCGCGATGTCCGGGGCAAAAACCAGCACTTCGCGCCCCGTCCGCTGCAAGTGCCGCAGCGTCAGATAAGCGGATTTGGAAACGCCGTCCACCTTCGGCAAAAAGGCTTCGGCGACAATGACTACTCGTTTGACCGGGGCGAGATCGGGAAGCGCGTCAGTTGTGTCAAACGCATACTCATTTCCAAAGATGCGTTCAATTTCCGTCGTATCGAACTGGGTGAGAGCTTCAAATAGTCGGTTATAGGCCATGATGCCCCCTCCGCCACCGTCTGCCGTTGGGCCAGCGCCAGACGGAAATCGGCTGCTGTTCGTCCGGGGAATCGCGTCCGGCCACAACCGATGGCACTCAGGGTATGCGCGTCGCTGTTTCCGACGACCGGAAGCGGCAGTTGTCTGCTGATCTTCTGCGCCAGCAGGTTGTTGCCCGGCGTCATCGTCCCGGCATTAAAAACTTCAACACCATCAATTCCCCATGATATTAACACTTCTGGGCTGCGAAGGTAACGCAAAAGGTAATGTCCGGCGATCAAAATCTCGCCAGGGTGCGCGAGTATGGCCGTGCCGCCCTGTTCGTGAATGGCGGATACTGTTTCGGCCACCGACAACTTCTTCGGAATCGGCTGCGTCACCCACAGCCCCAGCACATGACCCTCGACAGCCGTCACTTCCACGCCGGGGATCACATCGAAGGGATACCCGGCGCGCTGCTCATATGCCCACAGGCTGGCATCCAGCACGTCATGATCGGTGATCGCAATCACATCCAGAAAACCGCGCCGCGCCACATCATCAAGAAGCTGCCGCGCCGTTGCAATCCCATCACTCGCGCGGGTATGCATGTGAACGTCCGCGAGGCCATAGCGCAGGGTGTCATCCAAGGTTTTTCGCTCCCCTTCAGGTTCGATATAAACGACTCGATGTTAAACTGTGAAGGATAAGAAATGACTAAGGGTTGAATAAGAGGCTGCGAATCACCACTTTATGCGCGCTATCGTGACATTCATCAAAGCCTACAGCCGCTACCTGCTGGCTGCCGGCCTCATGGCCGGGCTGGTCGGCGTGCTGGCCTATCTGGCCGGGACGCTTGGCAGTCTGGCGATTCCCACCTATTCGATCATCATCCTGGCAACCGTCCCGCTGCCGCCCCTGGCCGCCACGCCGGGTGAACCGCTTGCCCGCCTCGATGCGGCCATCGCGGACTACCTGGAAAGCGGCCAGCCCCAGTACGGTGACATGCCGCTGGCGGCATCCGGGGCGGCGCTGCCGCCGATCAGCGCGTACCTGCCGCGCGACGGCAACACCCGCTTTACACTGCCGGTGACGCCACTTGCTACGCCCACGCCCGTCATCCCGGCGGCGCTGCCCTACCCCACCTCTCCGCCCCTGCCCACGCTGGCCGTACCGACCACAGCGCCCGGTTCACCCACGCCTGATCTGGTGGCGACGGTGCAGGCTTTCGCCGTGTCCGTGCCATACGGGGCCTACACGCTCCATGCCGACAACTGCGCCCCCGCCGGCAGGCCGATAGATGGCTTGCTCACCCAGTATTACAGCAGTCGCCACACCGGCATTGATCTGGCCGTCCCTATCGGCACGCCCGTCACAACCACCCACAGCGGCGTCATCACCTGGGCGGGATGGAACGCCTACGGTTACGGCAATCTGGTCATCGTCCAGAACGGCGCATACATCACTTACTACGCCCACCTTAACGCGCCCAACGTGAACGTCGGCGATTATGTCGTCAGAGGCGCAATCATCGGCTGGAGCGGCAGCACCGGCAACAGCAGCGGCCCGCACGTCCACTACGAAACGCGCATTGACGACGTGCCGGTAGACCCGCTGACGTTTGAAAATCGGGGCTATGGCACCTGCTGATAGCCCCTTTTTCCGATAGGCGCATCCCGGCAGATGCCTCTATAATGTTGGGAGAGCATGTTGTTTTTCCGACCCTGCTTTGAGGGTTCGTGGGGTGCATCTTATGTCCGACGCCAGAAAATACCCACCGCGTTTTGTATCGCTGCATTGGCGGCTCATCCTGCCGCTGTTCGCCGTCGTGCTGGCGGCGGCTATGAGTGGGGCTTACCTGCTGGCGAGGCATCTCGGCGGCGAGATGCAGATTTCGCAGGAGAGCCTGCTGCGCCAGGCCAGCCGCACGATTTCCGAACGCGCCGCGGCGCTCTACGAATCCCAGCGTTATGAAGCCCAGCGTGTGGCCTTCACGGCCGGCATAACGGACGCTATCCGCGACCGCGACGCCGAATCGCTGCAAGCCTTGGTAGATGGCCCGGCGCGTCTGGCCGGGCTGGACAGCATCATCGTCACCGATGGCGACGGCATTGAAATTGTGGGTCTGCTGCGTGTCGAAAACCAGGAAACCCGCGATTATGCCGTCAGCGCCGGGACAGACCTGAGCCGTGAGCCGATTGTTCGCGGCGTCCTGGACGCGGCTTTCGTCGGTTCAACCGGCCTGGTTCGCACCGCCGAAAACACACTGCTCTACACCGCCGTTCCGGTCGGCAGCGCCAGTCCGCCGCTCGGCATCGTGCTGGTGGGACAGCGTTTGGAAGCCGTATTAAACAGCCTGCAAAACAGCACCCTGATCGAACTTGCCCTCTACGGGCCGGATGGCGCGCTGCAACGCACAACGCTGACGCTGAGCGGCACGCTGCCCGGCGCGCTGGCGCTGCCGCAGGAATCTTTTGAACAGGCGCTTCTGTCAACAGCGGCGCTCGAAAAGCTCGATGTCGGCGGCCAGCTTTACCGGGCGGCCTATCTGCCTTTCCAGTACGGGCCAAGCGTTCTCGGCGTGATCGGCGCGTTCGCCCCGGACAGCATCCCCCTGCTGGGCGAACTGGGGCGGCAGATCACCGGATTAGTGATGGCGCTGGTGGCGGGCGCAGCGGTGATCGCCGTTTTCGCCGCCGTCAACCGGCTGGTGGTGAACCGCGCGAACCGGGTGGCGCGCGTGGCCGCCGACCTGACCAGCGGCCAGATGTTCGCCCGCACCGGCATGAAAGCCAGCGACGAAATCGGCGCGGTCGGCCAGGCGCTTGACCGTTATGCCGACTATGTGCAGGAACGGCAGGATGCCCTGCGCGGCTCGCTGCGCCGGCAGCGCCGCGAAATTGAACACCTGACGGCGGTGCTGGAATCACTGCCGGATGGCGTCATCGTGCAGGACAATGACGGCCAGGTAGTCCTGATGAACGAAGCGGCTAAAAAGCTGATGGGGTCACAGCGGCTCGTTCGCAGCGCCGGCCTGTTCGACCTGACCGCCGCCGTCACCGACTTACTGGGGCCATCGTTAGCGCCCGGCCTGTATGCCCTGGGCGATCCTCGCCAGGTGGAACTCGACAACCGGATGCTCTCCGCCCAGGCCGCCGCCGTGATGAACCTGTCGAACGAGCGCGTCGGGACGGTCATCCTGCTGCGCGACATCACCAGCGAAGTGCGGCTGGAACGCGCCCGCGAAGCCATGTTCGACCGGCTGTCGCGCGAAGTCCAGAAGCCGATTTCCGAAACGGCGCGCGCTGAATACAACCGCCAACCACAGGCCGCCCTCCCGCGGGAACTGGCACGCCACGCCGTTACCCTGCAAAAGCTCATCACAGAAATGCGCGAACTCAGCGCGGTGAATGCGCCTGAAATCCAGGAAGGACAGCATCCGCTGCTGCTTGATACACTCATCTGGACTATCGCTAACGAGTGGCGTCAGATCGCCCAGGCGGCCAACCTGACGCTGGATGTGAGCATCGAACATAAAGGCTTATACGTGCTTGGCGACGAGCGCCGTCTGCGCTGGGCGCTCGGTAATCTGGTGGATAATGCCATCAAATACACGCCGCCAGGCGGAAAAATCATCCTGGACATCCGGGGCGAATTTAATGGTTATGCCTTGCTCCGCGTGCGCGACAACGGCGTGGGTATCTCGGCCGAAGACAAGCCGCATGTGTTCACCCGCTTTTATCGCGGCACACCGACGACCGCTTCCGGGCGCATCATCCATGTGCCGGGGATGGGGCAGGGGTTGGCCGTCGCCCGCCAGATTGTCGAAGGCCACGGCGGCAGAATCGAAATCCGCACCAAACCGTTTCAGGGTACGGCAGTATTCGTCGCCCTGCCGCTGACGGCCTCGGTCGGTCTGCCGCTACCGCAGCTATCGCTTGATCTGGAAGGCGAAACCGTGCAAATCAGCGACCGGCGGCACGAATAACAGAGGCACGGGCAGGCCGCCGCGCCTCTGTTTATACTCCAAAAACAATCGAACTTACGCGAGTATCGCCTACTTCAGCGTATACAGATACGCGATGATGTCGTTGATCTGCTGCTCGGTGAAAAGCTCGGCGTAGATTTTGGGCATCAGGTTGTCCGGGAAACCCTCCACCACATAGGCGCTGGGGTTAACGATGGACTGGTGAATGTAATCATACGCCGACTGGCCGGGAACGCGCGTTTCGGCACGTACCGAAACATTCAGCAAGCCGGGGCCGATAAGCTGCGCTTCCTGGTTGAAATAATGGCAGGTCGCACAGGCAAAACCCGCCTGTGCCTGGAGTTCGTTGAACAACACCTGGCCGTTCGCCGCATCCCCCTGTGGCGCGTCAGATGCCGCCTCAACCGGCGCTTCGGTTGGTGGAACGGGTGTAGCCGTCACTACAACGGCGGTCGGCGAGGGTGGATTGGTCGGGAACGGCGTCTCGGTCGGCAGTGGAGTCGGAGTCAGGGTGTCGGTCGGCACCAGCGTCGGTGCGACCAGCGTAAGCTCCTCGGCGATGGCCGCCTGAGCGACGCGCGTTTCCTGGGCTTCTTCCGACCATTCAGGCGTGGCAACCGTGCCACAGGCGGCTATCAACAAAACCAAAACAACCGGCAACAAACGTAAAACACTACTCAGCATGGCTGCCTCTGACGATTGTGAAAGTGTGAACAGGACGGCGGACAGTATAGCATATGACAGCCGCGCCTAGCAACCGACAGCCGCCGCGCTCAACGGCTCTGGCATGGCTTCATAGCATCTGGCTGATGCGCCAGCCCTCGGCAGCGGCTATCGCCTCCGGTGTCCCGATTGTATCCAGCGCGCGCGCAGCTACGTCACAGACGCGCATCCCGGACATCGGCGACCGCTCCGTATCGGCCAGATGTCGAATCAGCGCAGAGACGGCCTGTTCACTGGTCGTCCGGCCAAGCGCCCAGGCGGCGGCATAACGCACGCGCACATCGGCATCATCTATCGCTTTCAGAAGCGCCGCCAGCGCCGGCGTCCCCATATGGCTCAACACCCAGGCGGACTGATTCCGCTCCAGTTCGTTTCCCTCGCACATGGTCGTCAGCAACAGCCGCACAGCCGGGTCGCCAATCGCCCGCATGATGTCCGGCGCATGACGCCGCGCCCCCTCGTTCTGAAAGTTGGTGAGTACAGTCAGCAGCGGCATCACCGCCGGCTCGCCAATCCGCGCCAGCGCGATAGCCGCGACCGCCCGCACCGGCTGGCCTGGGTCATCCAGCGCCCGAATCAGCATATCAACCGCCTGCACGTCCCCGATCTGCCCCAGCACTTCCAACAGCAAAACTCGAACTGCCTCGCTCTCGCCGGGCAGGGCGTCCAGAATCGGTTTGACGGAAGGCCGGCCAATCTTCACCAGCGCCGCCGAGGCCAGCATCCATACCTGCGGCGCGTCCTCTCGAAGCACCTGCATCAGCGGCAGCACAGAAGGCTCGCCGATACTCGCCAGCGCCTGCGCCGCCTGAAGCTGTACGGGTTTGCGCGCGTTGTGCAGCGCGGCGATCAGCGGCACGATGGCGCGCGCGTCGCCCATTTCCCCCAGTCTATGAGCCGCCTGAACCTGCACCATGCCCGTCCCATTCTGCAATTTCCACAGCAGCTTCTCAAGTGTCCGACGCTCAACCTGCATTTATGTCCCTGCTCCTAATAAACGCTCGATTTCCCCAACCCGCTATTCTGGCAACCCCGGCTTGCAGCGGCCTTACGATCCCGTGAATTTTGGAGCAGGAATGTTACGGGAAATTAACGTTAGAAGCCGGTTGTTTCGGGACGGCGATAGTGGATTAAACGCTGGAGTGCCTTCAATTCATACGGCCAGTCGTAAATTTCAAAACGGTAGCGCCACCCGCTCAGGGCTTGCAGCAGCCGTCGCCAGTGTCTTTGCAGTCGGATGTCGGTCACAGTCGGGTAATAAGCATTGATGACCGCCTCAAAATCCCTTACCCGGCGGCGCACGTTGTCCCGAAACCAGGGTGTGCCAGGATCGCGCCGCATGGAGAATTTCGCCCATTCCGGGCTGGCCCAGGCTTCCAGCGTCTCAGGAAACCGGAATCCCAGCCGCACCGCTTCGTCCATCAGGATGCTGCCTTCCTGGGGAACGGGGGTGTAAATGTACAGCACCAGTTCGGTAGCCGAGTTCACACGCTTGATCTGGCGGATAAACGCAATCGTCGCTTCAATGTCGGCGGCGGGGTCGGGCGGGTTGCCCAGCACGAACGATAGCTCCGGCACGATGCCATAATGTTTCATGCGTTCAACCAGCGCCAGCGTCATGGCCGTGCCGGATTTTCCGCCTTTGTTCATACGTTTGAGTGTTTCGTCATCGCCCGACTCGGCACCCATGAAGATCATCCGCGCGCCGCTGTTTTTCATCTTTTCCCAGGTGTCGTCGCTGTAACTCATCAGCGTATCCACCCGCCCCAGTCCCCACCAGTTGATGCCTTTGCCGGTGATGCGCTCGGCAAACTCGGCGGTGCGTTTTTCGCTCACGAAGAAATCCATGTCATGAAATTCCAGGCCGTTTATCTGCCAGCGTTCGTGCAGATGAGTAACGATGCTGGCGACGCGCTCGGCGCTTTCCGGCAGCCAGCGGCGGTTGCTGAGCGCCACCACCGCGCAGAAATTACAGGCGAAGGGGCAGCCAAAACTGGTGTTATGAGAAAGCACACGGCTTCCCAGGTAGCTTCGACCAACATAAGCGGCTACGTCCAGCCGATCGTAGGGATACCAGGGCAGGTTATCCATCGGCATGTAAGGCGCGCGCGGGTTGGCCTGAATGCCGCCGTTTTTATAGGCCAGCGAAGGCACATCGGCCATCGAGCCGCCGTAGTGCAGCACATCCACGAACTTCCTGAAGGGTGGTTCGCCCTGCCCCTGAATGACGTAATCCACGAAATCGCTGCGTAAAGCCACTTCCCAGTGCTGGGTTGGGAAATAGCCGCCCCATAAAATCGTCAGGCCGGGCAGCGCCGCTTTGACGGCCCGGCACACCGGCACGGCCTGGCGAAGCTGCGGGCCGGGCATGACGGTGACGGCCAGCAGTTTAGCGCCGGTCGCCCTGGCCCGCTCGATGATGTGGCTGGCCGGGTCGGCGACCAGGTTGCCATCAATAAACTCAATGTTGTAATCCCCGGCGATCACCGCCGAAATCGCCAGCAGCGAAAGCGGCAGACGCTGTTTACCGGGGGACGTGCTTTGGGGGTTGTACAGTAAAACTGTGTGCCGCATCGCGCACCTCAATAACGCTCACTCGCCTTAACAATATCACGGACAGTATAGCCTATTCTATCGCAGCGCAGCGAACAGCCGGTATTTGCCAGTCAGGGATATGAGGTGAACGAATCATTAATTTTTCTGGACAACATGAACCTTTATGATTTTTTAAGAACCGACTCTATTATGCGAACCTTAAACAGAAAGAGGTATATAATAAAAGAAAGTGTGAAGGAAGAATTCAATCAACCCCCTGAAACTGGGGGAACAGCGTCCGGCGAAGTGGATTATCTTAAGTAAGAACGCGATTAACTCTATCACACAATATACGATGAAAAAACATCTCTATAACGACTCCTCAATCGAATATCGCGCTACCCATGTCGCCGGCAGCGAAACGCCACGCCTGACGGTCGAAACGGTGGATAACCACATCTACTTCTACGCCGACGTGGACAGTGATCGCTGCCTGGCACTGATGCGCGCCGTCCGCGAAACCGATGCATCCCTGCGCGCCGAGTATTTGTCACGCGGGTTAGAAGGGCTGCCGCCTACCCCAATCTGGCTGCATATCCATTCACATGGCGGCGACCTGTTCACCGGCTTCAGTGTGGCCGACCAACTGGCAATGATGAAGTCCCCGATCTACTCGGTGGTTGAAGGTATCTGCGCCAGTGCCGCCACACTCATCAGCATGTCCTGCCAGAAACGGTATATCCTGCCCAGGAGCTTTATGCTCATCCACCAACTTTCAGCCTTCGTGTGGGGTACACATGAGCAGTTTAAGGATGAGATGTCGCTACAGCAAAAGGCGATGGATCGGCTGGTCGAATTCTACGTGAGCAAGGCGAACGTGTCCGGGGACGAACTGCGTCACATGCTTCAGCGCGACTTCTGGATGGACGCCGAAACCTGCGTGAAGATGGGCTTCGCCGACGACATTCTGCGGTAGCACACCCGTTTTATCCTCGTGCGCCAGAAAACGACAAGCCCTGGGCAAAAGCCCAGGGCTTATTTATTGATGATACTGACCGACAGGTTTACGCTTCCGGCATGATGATCCACAGTACGATGTAGAGGATCAGACCCGGGCCGCCAAACAGCGTGGCGACGACGAAGATCAGGCGAACCAGCGTGGCGTCCACGCCGAAATATTCCGCCAGCCCGCTGCACACGCCGGCCACCCGCTTGTCCGTACTGGAACGAGTCAGCTTTTTGGTTTCACTCATGATGTTTTCCTCTGCCTTTTTGATCTCGAACTGCCCATGTATACGCACGAACAAACGCAAAAGTTTCGCCGCCGTGCCGCCGGTAACGCGCATTGACGACCACCACCGGCTTCCGTTACAATACGCTCATGTCATTTAGCGTAATTGATTGAGTATGAGCATGATGCGGTATTTCATCCAGACATTTGGCTGCCAGATGAACGAAGCCGATTCCCAGCTTTTGGCCTCGGAACTGGAAAAAATGGGATACCACGCGGCTGTTAAAGCCGAGGATGCCGACATCCTGCTGGTGAACACCTGCGTCGTCCGGCAGCAGGCGGAAGACAAGGCATTCAACCGGCTGAACGAATTTCACCGTCTGAAGAAAGATCATCCCGAAAAGGTCATCGGCGTCATGGGCTGTCTGGTCGGCGTGCGCGACCCCCTGGCACTGCGAAAACGCCTGCCCTACGTGGACGTTTTTATGCCGCCGTCCGACCCCGACCCGATGGTGAGTTTTCTCTACAGCCGCCTGGACGAAGCCGAAGTGATGACGCTGGAAGCGCAGGCTCGCCGGCGGCAGGACGCGCTGCAGGACGGCGAATTGATCCTGCCCGATCACGAACAGGGCAGCCTGGTCAGCGCGCATGTGCCGGTGGTGTATGGCTGTTCCCATGCGTGCAGCTTCTGTGTTATCCCCTTCCGGCGCGGCATCGAACGCAGCCGCAGCGTGGGCGAAATCGTCGCTCATGTTCGCAGCCTGGCGCAGCAGGGCGTGAAGGAAATCACGCTGCTGGGGCAGATCGTTGACCGCTACGGCAAGGATATTGACGGCGGCCCCGACCTGGCCGACCTGCTGCGCATCACACATCAGGTGGCGGAAGAAACCGGGCTGGAGCGCATTCGTTTTCTGACCAGCCACCCCAACTGGATGACCGACAAACTGCTCGATGCCGTTGCAGAACTGCCGCGCATCATGCCGCATATCGAGGTGCCGGTGCAGGCCGGCGACGATGACGTGCTGCGCCGCATGAAACGCGGTTATACCGCCAGCCAGTATCGCGCTCTGGTGGAAAAAATCCGCCGGCGCATCCCCGGCGTGGCCGTCCATACCGACATCATCGTTGGTTTCCCCGGCGAAACCGAAGCGCAGTTCCAGCACACCTACGATCTGCTGGCCGAACTCAAACTCGATAAAGCGCACCTGGCGCGTTACAGCCCTCGCCCTCATACCCTCAGCGCCCGCACCATGCCGGATGATGTGCCGGATGAAGAAAAACGCCGCCGTCACCAGGCGTTGGAAGAATTGCAAGCGCGGGTCGTCGCCGAAATCAACAGCCAATATCTGGGGCAAACCGTTTCGGTGCTGGTAGAAGAGCAGCACAAAGGTAAATGGCGCGGGCGTACCCCTCAGAACAAACTGGTGTTTTTTGAAGACGCCGGCGCATGGAAAGGCAAACTGGCCGACATCGAAATCACCTGGACTGGCCCCTGGAGTATGCAAGGGCGGCTGCCAGAAACCCGGCCAGAAGCGCCACCGCTGGCGGTGGTCGCCGGTTAGCCAAACACAGGATAGTGCGCTAGAATACAACCCAATAGGCTTAAACCCGTCTTCGGCGTTATACTGAATACGGACGGCCTCTGACAAATCGGGCCGGGCTGTGCTGCGATTGGTTTCTCTCACCGATTGGAGGATTTCGATTATGCCGCCTGAGAAAAGCGGATACTACTATCCCAACAAGTTCGCCCGCATCTTCCTGGACGCCATGGAAGAGGTGATGGGGAAAAACGGCCTCAACGCCGTCCTCCACCTGGCTACC
>JACAES010000121.1 GCA_013388735.1 Chloroflexota bacterium
TGTAATTATACCGCCGTAACCAGGATTGGGCGATCTTTGGTAATGATGACGGTGTGTTCGTACTGCGCCGCCAGGCTGCCGTCGGGTGTTTTGAGTGTCCAGCCGTCGGCTGCCGCGACGACATGGCTGGCGCGGGTGGAAACGAACGGCTCGATGGTAATCACCAATCCTTCCTTGAGGATGTCGTTGGCGCGTTTGTTGAAGAAGCCCGGCACGCTGGGCGGCTCGTGCAGCTTGCGCCCCACGCCATGACCGGGCAGATCACGAATGATGCGAAAGCCGCCGCGACGCACTTCGTTTTCCATCGCGCGCCCGATGTCATAAATGCGGTTGCCGGCCCGCGCCGCCGCCAGCCCTTTTTCCAGCGCCGACCGGGTGCAGTCGGCCAGCTTTTGTTTCAGCGGTTCCACCGGCAGGATCGGCACAGTTGCGCCGGTATCGGCAAAATAACCATCCAGTTCCGCCGACACATCTATATTGACCAGATCGCCGGTCTGAATCACACGATCGCCGGGGATGCCATGCGCCGCCTCATCATTGATGCTGATGCAGGTTGCGCCGGGGAAGTTGTAGGTCAAAATCGGGGCGGAGCGTGCGCCTTCTTTCCGCAGCAGTTCCGCGCCGATGGTGTCCAGTTCGCCGGTGGTGATGCCGGGGCGCAGGCTTTCACGCATCCTTTGCAGGGTCAGCCCCACGATTCTGCCGATTCGCAGCAGGCCGATCAGGTCTTTTTCCGATTCGATAGACATAGTATCCCTTTATAATCACGGTACGGTTCTGTCGCCGCCTGTCGGCGACAGGATATAATCTGCACAGTTCGCCCAGTATAGCGCGCAAGGCTTAAGCAAGGAACACCGATTAGAAGTTGAACCAGGGCAATCGCTTCAACAGCATTCAGACCCCCTCTACATCCCCCCCCGAATTCGGGGGAGACTTTGGCTGCCGATGGGATGAAGCCCCCGCCCTGAATTCGGCGAGCCGAATGGGGACGTTTGTCCCCTGAGCGCGAGGGGGTTTGGGGGTGGGGGCAAGAGCGGACAGCATGCTTATTGCTTCATGCTATAGCCCTGGAAGCTGAACCAGGCCGCACTCATCGGGAAGTATTCAATATGCTCGATCTTTCGATCATCATCGTTAACTGGAACACCCGCGAACTGCTGACAAAATGCCTGCGCCACGTCGAGACGACCGTCAAGAATGTTTCCTACGAGACCTGGGTGGTGGACAACGCCTCCGGCGACGGCAGCCCAGACATGGTGCGCCGCGATTTTCCGAACGTCCGCCTGATCGCCAATACCGAAAATGTCGGCTTCGCCCGCGCCAACAACCAGGCCATGCAGGCTGCCGAGGGGCGTTATATCCTGCTGCTGAACAGCGACGCTTTTGTTAAAGAACGGACGATAGATTATATGGTGACGTTCCTGGACGAACGCCCGCAAGCCGGGATGGCCGGCTGCAAGCTGCTGTATGAAGATGGGCGATTGCAGCCGTCCTGCTACCGCTTCCCAACGCTGTGGAGCGAACTGGTGATCGCCTTCGGCCTGGACAAACTGTTCCCCAAAAGCCCGCTTTTTGGCGGTTACGCCATGACCGACTGGGACTACAGCGATGTGCGCGAGGTGGACGTGATTATGGGCGCGTTCATGCTGGCGCGCGCCGAGGCGGTGCGGCAGGTCGGCATGATGGACGAGAGCTTTTTTATGTACTCGGAAGAAGTGGACTGGTGTTACCGCTTCAAACAGGCCGGCTGGAAAGTGGTGTTTACGCCGGAAGTGGAAACGGTGCATCTGTGGGGCGGCAGCAGCCGGGCGGTGAAGACTGAAACGCTGCTGCGCCTGTATCGCAGCCGGGTGCAGTTCTTCCGCAAGCATTACGGCGGGCTGACGGCGGCGCTGTATAAACTCATCCTGGGTATCAACTGCCTGATTCGCATCGTCCCCGGCGCGCTGTATTACCTGCCGCGCCCGTCTGGTCGCGCCAAACATGCTGCTTTCCGCCAGCTTCTGCGCGCCTTGCCAGGGTTTTAGGGGGACGGCATGAAGTTTCTCGCCCTGGAACGGCAAGTCCCCGGCATAGCTGACGAACAGTTCGCGCCGCATGTGAAGGCCGAGGCCGCCCGCGCCTGGGAACTGTACCTGAGCGGCGTGATCCGCGAGCTGTACTTCCGCGCCGACCGGCACGAAGCCGTGCTGGTGCTGGAATGTCCCGACATGGATGCCGCCCGCGCCGCACTCGACTCGCTGCCGCTGGTGCGCGAAGGGCTGATCGCGTTCGAGATCATCCCGCTCGTGCCGTACCCCGGCTTCGCCCGCCTGTTTGGAGATGGCGTTTAACGCTGGTTCGCTGCTGTTTCCGGCGGTACAATTCCCCCCCAATAACCGACCCATACCGGCAGGACGAAACGTTTATGAGCGATTGGAAACCCATCATCGGCCTGGAGATTCACGCCGAACTGCTGACCGAAAGCAAGATGTTCAGCGGCTGCCCGGTGGTAGACAGCGTGGAAGCCGCCCCTAATACCGCTGTTGATCCGGTGTCGCTGGGGCTGCCTGGCACGCTGCCGGTCATCAACCGGCAGGCAATCGAGTTCGGCCTGATGGTTGGGCTGGCGCTGCACTGCGAAATCCCGCCGGTAAACCAGTTCGCCCGCAAAAACTACTTTTACCCCGATCTGCCCAAAGGCTACCAGATCAGCCAGTACGAGCGCCCGCTGGCGATCAACGGCTGGCTGGACATCGAAGTGACGCCGCCGGACGGCGAGCCGTACCGGAAGCGTATCCGCATCCGCCGCGCGCACCTGGAAGAAGATACCGGCAAACTGACGCATATCGGCGGGGGCAGCAGCCTGGTGGATTACAACCGCGCCGGTGTGCCGCTGCTGGAAATCGTCACCGAGCCGGACATCAACAGCGCCGACGAGGCCGAAGCCTTCGCGCGGACGCTGCGCGCCATCCTGCAATACCTGGGCGTGAACAACGGCGATATGTCCAAAGGTGTGCTGCGGGTCGAGCCGAACATCAGCGTGATGCACAAAAACGATACCGAGTTCCGCACGCGCACCGAGATTAAAAACCTCAACAGCATCCGCAACCTGCACCGCGCCAGCCTGGCCGAAATCGAACGGCAGATCAGACTGTGGGAAAGCGGCAGCGAGGTTAAACAGGCTACGCTGGGCTGGGACGAGGCCAAACAGCGGGTCGTTATCCAGCGTTATAAGGAACGCGCCGATGAATACCGCTACTTCCCCGAACCTGACCTGCCGGTGGTCGAAATCAGCCGGGAATGGGTGGAAGAAGTTCGCGCCCGCCTGCCAGAACTGCCGGAGGCCAAACGCCGCCGCTTTATAGAAACCTTCGGGTTAAGCGAATACGACGCGCGCCAGCTTGTGGCGGAACAAGCCATCGCCCACTATTACGAAGAAACGCTGTCGGCGGGCGTCAATCCCAAATCGGCAGCTAACTGGATATTGGGCGGGCTGTTCGCGCTGATGAACGAAAAGGGCTTCGAGCGTGAGAACATCGAATCCACCCGCATCACGGCGCGGCAGTTCGCCGAACTGGTGAAACTGGTGGACGCCGGTACGCTGAACAAAGGCACGGCGGCGGCGGTGCTGGCCGAGATGTGGGACACTGGCAGCGACCCGGCGTTGATCGTCGCGGCGCGCGGGCTGGCGCAGGTTTCCGACCAGGATATTATCCGGCAGGCGGTGGCGAAGGTGCTGGCCGAAAATGCCGCCATGGCGCGGGATTATCTGAGCGGCAAAGACAAACTGTTCGGGGCGCTGGTGGGGCAGGTGATGAAAGCGATGGGCGGCAAGGCCAACGCCCAGGTCGTGACGGACATCCTCAGACGGCAGCTGGAGGCGCTGCGCTCATCCATGTAAGGGCGCGCCTATCGGGGGGAAATGCCCAGGTCGAGCAGCAGGTTGTGCAGATCGTTGAAATGAAACGGCTTGGGCAAAAAACCGTTTGCCCCATGCGCGAAGACCATCTCGCGGTAGTCGGCTGAAGACATGGCGCTGGCGATGATGAAAGGAATCCCGGCCCAATCCGGGTCGCTGCGCACCGCGTCCAGAAAGGCGATGCCGTCCATGTGCGGCATCAGCAGGTTTGAGATGATGGCGTCCGGCTGTACCTGGTATAACAAATCCAGCCCTTCCCGTCCATCCCGCCCGGTGATGACCTGATAACCCCGCTGTTCAAGCACCATACGGAGCAGGGTGACAATATCTGTACTGTCATCTACCACCAGAACGCGCGTCATAGGTGGTGGCCTCGTCCTTTGGGAGCGTGTAGCAGCCTGATCTGATTATAAACCAAGACTATGAGCGATGTTAGATTTCAAACTAAATTCTTACCAACAACCGCTGGACAGCTTTTATTTTAATGAACAACTTCATTTTACCGCGTTCGAGAACACAAAAATACCCTGGCAAATTGGGGGTTTCTGTGTTAGAATAAATGTTCTAAAACAAATCTTTCCGGCCTATGCTATAACGGAATAAAAGCAACCAGAAGGAGTGAAGCACATGGCGGGTTATGCGTATACGGTGATTGTCGGCAATGTTGGGCGCGATCCTGAAATGCGGTATACCGGCAGCGGCGTGCCGGTCTGTTCGTTTTCGGTGGCCGTTACCGAGAGGTGGACGGATCGGCAGACCAGCGAGCGCAAGGAAAAGACCACCTGGTATCGCGTCAGCGCGTGGCGCGGGCTGGCCGAAACCTGCAACACCTACGTGAAGAAGGGGATGCCAATCCTGGTGGCGGGGCAGGTCAGCGTATCGGCCTACCAGGATCAGAGCGGCCAGCCGGCGGCCACCCTGGAACTGACCGCCCGCGACGTGCAGTTCCTCGGCAGCCGCGCCGACCGCGAGGGGGGCGGCGAAGGCGGTTACGACGACTTCGCCCCGCCGGACAAAATGGATGACATCCCGTTTTAGTGTCTGTGCGCGTCTGACTTTTCCCCTGTTCTCGCTTTGCAGGCCGGCTGCGTCCCCGTTCGACCTGCGATGGGGGCAGGGGGTGAAGCGGCGATCTGACGCCAGAAGCCGCAACTTAACGCGCGCGGGAGTCGTATAATGGGCAGAATTTCAGGCCGCCGGTTTTACGGCCAATGTCGGCTTGGAATTGAGCTTCCACAGGGGGACAAACCACATGAGGTACGCCAAACGTTCGATTATTCTCATCGGCCTGCTGGTGCTGCCGGTCGCGGCGTGTGGCGACATGGTTATATCAAACCCGGACATCATTCAGGGGTCGGGTAACATCGTCACCGAAAGCCGCGAAGTGAGCGGTTTCCAGGCGATTGAAATGGACAACCCCGGCAGACTGATTATCACCCAGGGCGACGCCGAGGCGCTGACGGTCGAGGCCGACGATAACATCCTGCCGCTGCTGACCAGTGTTGTGGCGGATGGCAAGCTGACGCTCGATTCAAAACCGGACAGCAGCTACACCTCTAAAGGGGAAATTATCTTCCGCGTGACGGTCAAAGACCTGAATACGCTGACGCTGACCAGCGCCGGGAATACCGAACTCGACCGGTTGAATACCACCACGCTGGCGATCGGTGTCATGAGTGCGGGCAATCTGCGCCTGGGTACCCTCATTGTGAAAAACGATCTCAGCATCACCGTCGCCAGCGCCGGGGCGGTCAGCGCCGAGCGCGTGGAATGTCAGAACCTTAACCTGACCGGCAACGGGTCAGGCAGCGCCGACATCAAGGCCGTCAGCGCCGTTAAAATCGTCGCCAAAATCACCAGCGCGGGCAGCGTGACCCTGGCGGGAACGGCTGATGAACAGGACATCCAAGTGAGCGGGTCGGGCCATTACAACGCGCAAGACCTGGACAGCGCCATCGTCAGGGCGGCTGCCGGCAGTTCCGGCGACATCCGCGTGAAAGTCAGCGAACACCTGGACGCGACCGTCACCGGCAGCGGTTCGATCTTCTACAGCGGCACGGCGCAAGTGACGAGCCGGGACGACGGCGCAGGCAGCATCACCCCGCAGTAAAAAACCGCCGCTACAGACCTGATCTACGGGGTGACTCAAGGCAGTCGCCCCGTTTTGTTTACGGCTTCACCCTGCCGCGCCGGTCATGATGCTGCGAATCAGCACCCCCGCCAGGATGAAAAATCCCCAGATGTAGCTGCCCATCGCCGGGCGCTTGCGGGCCGTCACTTCCACGAAGATGAAAAACGGCAGCGTCAGCACCGCCGCCAGCCCGTAAATCAGATGCACTTCATCGTATGGCCGCGCGCCGATCAGAAAATACATGATCGCGCCGATCAGGGCTTGCAGCGCCATCACCCCGGCGACGGTGTAAGTCGCCCGGCGAAACCAGCGCGTCACGTCCCCCTTACGGATGATGCCGATATAGATGCCGACCAGCGCCAGCGCGACCGCCGCCGCCAGCCCGGCGCGGCTGATCCAGTAGTGCAGAGGTTGGAGAACGAGATACAGTTGTCCGAGATTCATGGTGAATGTTCCGAGTGCTGACCAGGATGCAGGGACGGTTTACGCGCTGCCCCATTATACGACCGAATTTAATATCCCTGTTGGTAAATGAATCGTTTACCCTTTTGCCCGGTATTGATGAGGGCATCAGGCGCCCGAATCACACACAGTATTAACAAACTAAACAAAACATTAAGGAAGAATTGTGCAGATTGGCTAGATACATTTCTGCCGAGCTATTGTATGATTATACAAACTTCACATCTCAGCCTGACATTCGTCTGAAATTTAGTGGCGAATGTCACTTTCCGGCCTGGTTGACAACAGTATCACAGCATTTGTTTGGATGAAATAAGGGAAAGCTCATGTCTGAATATACCCTGAGAGTTTTGGATTTTGCCATAATAGAAGAAGACCTGGCCGACATCTACCGGCACTGGCATCCTCGGTCAGAGCGGTACGCCGGCGGCGACCAACTGGCGACGGCGCTGTACCTCGGCTGGCGGGCGAAAAGTGTCGTCCTGCTGGAAAAACGCTGGCTGGGCGGGGCGAGGCAGATCAACATCTATCACTTTGAACTGACGCGCGGCAGCGACTCGATGGCGATGCCGGTGATCGGCAACCCGTATGTCAACCGCCTGATTGCCCAACAGGGCCTGCGCGTGACAAACCTGAGCAAACCCGCCGCCGCGCCGCTGGTGCAGCGAGCGCGCCGTCCGGCGATGACCGCTTCCGGCAGCGAGGAAGCCTGGGCCTGAAGCCCATCCGGGTTCACGGGTTCAAAGGGAGCGCACGTCCGGTTTCCCGGACGTGGCCCCTGCAGCTCACCATCCCGCCCCATTCTTCTACCGGGATGGACTGCCAACCGCTGTTGGGTGTGTCATCCGACTGTTATCGCACTGTGATAATCACCTGCAAATTGAAAAGGCGCGTTTCGCTCAGGCCGGTTTGCGGGCGGTGATGCGGGCGCTGAAGATGCGCGGCATCCCCGGTTGGCGCGATACGATGTCTTTGGCGTCCACCTTGTCCACCACCTGAATATCCGTGAATCCGGCCTCGCGCATCAGACCTGTGTACGCGGCGGCGTCAATCGCCCCGGTCACACATGCGGCCCATTTGGCCGCGTCGGCGCGCAGTTCCGGCGAAAAATCACCTTCCGTCACGATGTCGCTGATCGAGACGCGCCCGCCCGGTTTTAACACGCGGAACATCTCATTAAAGACGGCGGCTTTGTCCGGCGACAGGTTGATGACGCAGTTGGACATCACCACATCTACAGCGCTGTCGTCCACCGGCAGCGCCTCGATCTGTCCCTGCCGGAACGTGACGTTAGTCACACCCAGTCTGGCTTTGCTGGCGTTGGCTTTTTCCAGCATGGCCGGCGTCATATCCACGCCGATGACCAGCCCGGACGGTCCAACCTGGCGCGCCGCCAGAAAGGCGTCAATGCCGCCCCCGCTGCCCAGGTCAAGCACCGTCTCGCCCGGCTTCAGGCCGGCGATGCTCACCGGGTCGCCACAGCCCAGCGAGAGGCCGGTCACGTCCACCGGCAGCCCTTCCAGCAGTTCGGTATTGTACAGCGTGCTGGACGGCGAGCCGCAGCAGTCCGACCCGCCGCCGCAGCAGGACTCGGTTTTGCCTTCGGCGATTGCGCCGTAACGTTCGCGCACAACTTCGTGAATAGGGTTGTCTGAGGTCATTCTGAATGCTCCTTCTGATCGTCCGGTTCCACCTTTATAGACGGAACAGGGGCGCTAAAGGACGCAGATTGGGGTCAGACTTTTCAACCGCCGTCCACGCAGCAGTCACAGTGAGGATAATAATCAATCACTTTGCCCAGGCGGTCGAACTCGAAGTGGCAGCAGGCCAGCAGCATCTCGCGCAGCATCCGGCGCGCGCGCTGCACCCGCGATTTGGCCCCGGACAGCGACAGCCCCAGCCGTTCCGCCAGTTCTTTCTGTGTCAGTCCATCGTAGTCGGCCAGCAGCAGCGCCTCACGGTAGCCTTCCGGCAGCAGTTCGATCATGTAACGGACGCTTTCCGCCAGCTGGCGGGTGATGTCGTCGGCGTCGTCGGCGTCATCGGGGGCGGCAATCTCGTCCGAAATGGCGTCCAGCGGGCGGCGGCTGCGGTAATAATCGTAAACCGCGTTGCGGGCGATCTGGTACACCCAGCTTTGCAGCCGCTCGTCGTCGCGCAGGGTGTTGATGTTGAGGTGGACTTTGAGGTACACGTCCTGTAACAGATCATCGGCGGCCTGGACATCCGGCACGCGCTGCCGAATGAACCGCTCCAGAGGCGCGTTGAACTGCGTCCAGATGGTTTCGATGGAAGTGTTCACCGGCTTTCCCTGACTCCTCGTTTACGTCTGTCGGGCAGTGATTTGCACGGGAAGCTCTGCGACTCACGCTCGTATCCGACATTCATTATAGACGAACAAGCCGGGCAAAAGGACGCAAACCTGCTGGCGACCTTTACGACGCGGCGGCTTTGCGGTATGTTGGAGGCATCCATCAGCAAGAGTTCTGTGCCCATGACCACCCGCCCGCGCATCGGCATCACCACCGGCTATAACAACGGCCAGCAGCAGGTAGACATCCACTATATCCGCGCCATCGAGGCCGCCGGCGGGCTGCCGCTGATCGCCCCCATGCTGGAGTCGCCGCAGGCTGCCGCCGACTTTGCCGCGCTGCTGGACGGCCTGGTGATAACCGGCGGGCCGGGCATCACCCAGGGTCTGATCGGCGATCTGCCGCCGGATCTGCCCCCGACCGACCCGGCGCGTGTGGCCGCCGATACGCGCCTCTTCCAGGTTTTCACGGCGCGCCCGGTGCTGGGAATCTGCTATGGGATGCAGTTCATCAATGCCCAGGCGGGCGGCACGATTTACGCCGACGTGATGGCGCAGCAGCCGGGGACACTGACCCACAGCGCCGGGCGGGGCGGCACGGAACACCCGGTCACGTTCATGGAAGGGTCGCGGCTGCGCAGGCTGTTGGGCGAAAACCTGCCGGTTAACACCTATCACATCCAGGCGATTGCCGAAACCGGGAGCGGGCTGCGCGCGGTTGGCTTTGCGCCGGACGGCGTGATCGAGGCGATTGAGTCGGACGATGGCCGGCTGGTCGGCGTGCAGTTCCACCCGGAACGTTTCTACGAGCGGGCGCGCCCGCTGTTCGAGGATTTTGTGGCGCGCTGCCGCCATTAACCAAAACGCCGCCCGCTCCACACGCGGGAATTAAACGTCTCCACCACGCCCTGAAGGTCGCCTTCCGCCACCACCAGGTCAAGCAGCACGTTGGGGTACGGCAGTTGGATGGCCTGCTTCATGGCATCGGCCAGGTCCGGCGGGGTGATGACCGTCACCCCCAGGCTGCGATCTGACGGAATGTGTTCGATGAAATTCCAACTGGTCGTCACGATGGGGCGGAACTGATTCCAGTAGGCGCGCGCGGTGTCAAAAAACCAGCTTGGCTCCAGTCCCGGCGCAAGGATGACGGCGTGAAAAGTCGGCTCGCCATGCACCGGCCCCGGCCCGCGCGCGACCAGCCCGACGGGGAACTCGCCGCGCCAGGGAAGCTGTGGAATCTGCTCCATGCGCGGCACGGCGGGCAGGAAGTTGTTGTAGTATTCGTCCTCTTTCCACAGGCACAGGCCGAACAACCAGTCCGGCCCCTGGGTCGCCATCCAGTTGAACAGGGCGGCGGTGGCCTCGCCATGACTTTCGCGGGTGTAGGCCGGGAAACGCATATCCGGCTGCTTGGTTTCGTTGACCGGCAGCGGGTAGATGCCGCCTTCCGTGCCGACCGCCGGGACGGGATCGAGATCGAACCATTCCTTAAGGCGCTGGTTGAAGGCCGTCCCCATCGCAATCAGCCCGTTGGGGTCGCCCAATGGCGCAGCGGGCGAGCCGAACACGGTGCGGCCAGGGTCGAAGGACTGGGTGTAGGGGTCGTAAGGGTATTCAAAGTGCCAGCCGCCTTCCGCGCCGTTCTGCTGTTCGGGCATTCGCGGCACGGCTGGCTGCCCCGGCACTTCCTGGTAGAAGTGATTGAGCGTGTAGGGATGCACCGCTGCCCAACCGCCGTTCCGCATCACGTTGATAAAACGGTCGCGCCGGTTGTCGCGCAAAAAGATCAGCATGGCGTCCAACCACTGGATGGCGTCGTAGGTTTCCGACAGGGACGGAAAACCTGGATATGCGCCGATGCTGATGATGAACTCGGCGAAAATCAGCCAGTTGTCGCACAGCGGGCGGATGACTTCGTCCAGGTTGCTGTAATGCACGCGGTCGCGCATGTTTTCCGGCCATTCGGGGTCGCTCAGGTTTGGCTCGTTGTAAAACTCGAACCACAGCACCCCGGCCCGGCGGTACGATTCCCAGAATTTCCGCACGCCCTGGTCTACTGCTTCCGCGCCGGGCGTGACGCGGTAGATGCGGATAACCGGCGTGATGTTATTACTCAAAAGCCACTGGCAGTCGCCGACAAACTCCTCGCCGCCGCAGACCAGTTTCATCCAGCCCAGTTGAAGCTGTTTGTAACGAAAGTGGTTGAGCGCCCGGTACGCGCCTTCGTTGTGCATCCCGCGCGGGTTATATGACCACTGGTATTCGTCTAAACGCAAAACCGCTCTCCTTCAAACCCCGTTTAACACAATCATCCAAAACGCCGGTCGCTCCATACGCGCCCGTTAAAAACCTCTGCGATTTGTCCCAGGTCGCCTTGCGCCACCACCAGATCAATCAGCACGTTCGGATACTGCTGTTGAATGGTGGTGACGATGGCCTGGCTCATGTCCGGCGGGGCGACCACCGTCGCGGCCAGGCTGCGGTCGTGCGGGATGTGCTGGATGAAATCCCAGCTCGTCGTCACCAGTGGGCGAAAACGATTCCAGTAGGCGCGCGCCGTCTCGAAGAACCAGCGCGGCTCCAGCCCTGGCGCCAGGATGACGGCGTGAAAGGTCGGCTCGCCATGCACCGGCCCCGGACCGATCGGCGCCTGCATCACCTCCAGCGGGGGGACGGCGTTATACAACGGCGGGGTTTCGCGCAGGCGCTCGATGGCGCGCAGCGGGCCGCCTTTATAATACTCGTCCTCTTTCCACAGGCAGACGCCAAAAAACCAGGGCGGCCCCTGGCGCGAAATCCACTCGAACATGGCGACGGTGGCTTCGGCCTGGCTGTCGCGGGTGTAGTACGGGTAGCGGCTGTCCTGCTGGTACTGCGGCTCGTCATCGAAAGGGAAAATGCCGCCTTCCGTGCCGACCACCGGGACGGCCTGCGCGCCCCAGACCTGCGCGCAGCGTTCGTTGAACATGCGCCCCATGGCGGTCAGCCCCACCGGATCGCCGTTGGGCGTGCGCGCCGTGCCGCCGTAAACGGTTCGGCCAGGGTCGGTGCGCTGCGAGATCGGGTCGTAGGGGTATTCAAAATGCCAGCCGGCCTCGCGGGCGTTCTGCGCCTCCGGCGGGCGGGCGCTGGTCGGCCCCAGTCCCGGCACTTCCTGGTAAAAGTGGTTGAGGATGTAGGGATGGGTGGCGCAGTACAGGCCGCTGTTAAGCAGCGCGCCGAAGCGGTCGCGGCGCGCCTGCGCCAGATAGTTCAGAAAAGCGTCCATCCAGAATACGGCGGACGAATCCGGCGCGGCGCTTTCGGCCAGGGCGGGGAAGCCGGGGTAACAGCCCAGGCTGGCGATGTATTCCGCCCATACCAGCCAGTTGTCCATCAGCGGGCGAATCATGCCGTCGAAATTCTGCCAGTGGATCCACTGACCCGGCGGCCATTCGATGGGCAGGTTTGGCTCGTTGTAAAACTCGAACCAGCGCACCCCGGCGTTGACGTACTGTAGGGTCAGGTCGCGCAGGCGGGCGTCGAACGGCATCGCGCCGGGCCGCTCCACGTACAGCCGGACGATGGGCGTGATGCCCCGCGCCAGAAAATCCATCGAGTCGTCCACGTATTCGTGTTCGGCGGCCACCAGCTTCACCCAGCCGAAGTGCGGGTCAGTCCAACGGCTGTAATCCAGCGGCGTAATCAGCACGCGCTGGACGTGCAGGCCGCGTGGATTGCGCGACCAGATATACTCGTCCAGCCGCATCTACGATGAGCCTCCGACGATCGGCCCCGGCGTGGGATAAACCGGGCCGGAAGGCGTGTCGGTCGGGGGCGGCGCGTCCGGCGGCGTGGCGGTGATGAAGCCGGCGGGCTGGCGCGTGGGCGGCGCTGCGGTTGGCGGCGGCGTGGCATTGCTGATGATCGCGCCTGGCGTGGGTGTGATCGGTTCGGGCGCGGTGGGTGTGGGAATCAGCGGCACGCCGAAAGGCTGGTTGAGCGTGGCGCGGGTGATGAGCGCGTTTTTCATATCGTCGAACAGGTCATACACCACCGGGTCGAACAGCGCGTGTGGCAAAACCTGCGCCGCCCGCACCCCCAGGTCGGCGACCGTATCGCGCCGGGCGATGGCCGTGACGATGATGCTGTTCTCCGGCGGCAGCAGTTGTATCAGGTCGAGGTTGCTGACGACCAGCGGGCGGAAACGTTCCCAGTAGGCGCGCGCGGCATCGAACAGCCATTCCGCGCCCAGGTTGGGCGCGACCAGCAGAAAGTGATAGTCGGGTAATTGATCGGGTGTTGGTTGCATATAAAGGCATTATAGACGCAAACGGCTGGCGAGAAAAGCCGCTCGTTTAATATGGAATAGTCACGGCGGCGTCCGGCTGGCGCGCCGGGCTGCTGTTGCGCCCGGTCTTAAACTGCTATACTACACAACAGCACGAAGGAGTGGGCCAAGATGCGTAAAACGGCGTTATGGTTGATTATCCTGCTGGTTTCACTTACTACTGTCGCTGCCCAGCCGCTCCCCCGGCCTGACATCACGGTGCTGGTCAACCGCGACGGCGTGAACATCCGGGTGCTGCCTGCCATCGGCGCAGAGGTGATCGGCTTCGCCCAGGCCGGGAACACCTTCCCCGGCACGGGACGCAGCCCGGACAACGAATGGGTGCGGATTGACTTTAACGGTCAGGAAGGCTGGATTGGGATTCCGGTCGTCAACCTGTTCGGCGACGCCGCCGCGCTGCCCGTTGCCGACCCACGCAGCATTCCGTATGGCGGTTTTGAAAGCCCACGCTCCGGGACGACGGACGTGACCAGCCCAATCACGGCGCGGCTGCCGACCAGCGGGATTCGCCTGCGTGCCGGCCCCAGCACGGCTTACCCGGTGCTGGCGAACATCCCGCGTTATGCCGTCATGCCGCTGCTGGGACGCACGACCAGCAACGGCTGGTTTCAGGTGAATTACAACGGCACGCTGGGCTGGATCGCCAACCGTTTCATCGAAATTCAGGGTGGCACGATCCTCGATCTGCCGATTGATGGCATCGTCGCCTACGCGCCGCCGGCTTCCGGTGAGACGCAGGACAATTATATCGGCACGCTGCGGCTGATGCTGGAACGTATCGAACTGGCGCAGCCGTCGCTGGACAGCATCCGGGGGACATGGACGACGGTGGCGCTGGGCCAGCGGGCGGCCTGCCAAAATTTCCCGGCCCGTCCCAGCGACATCAACATCGCTAACCCGCTGCTGGCGGCCTTTTATCCTATCCTTGACCCCCTACAGCGCGATTTTAATACGGCAATGGCGAACGTTCGGCTGGCGGTTGATCTGTGGATTGAAGCCTGTGGATTCCCGCAGCCGCCGTCCGGCGTGGTCGGCCAGGCCACCGTGCAGGGCGCGCTCAATGCTATCCAGACCGCCGACTTCCAGTTCGCCGATCTGCGCCGCCGCCTGCTGGAACTGCTGCCGCCGCTGCTGGAAGTGGGCGAAGGCGAGTGCCTGTTCACCTTCCAGAACCAGTTTGACGTACTCAAGGTGATCGGCCAGGCGCAGCTTGTGACCGATACGCTCAACGCCCGCAAGACGGCCACCGGTTACTGCGTGGACGCGACGGCGGGGCAGAGTCTTCGCATTGAACTGCTGGTCTACCGGGGCAATCTCGATCCGCTGGTTTCGATCAGCCCGCTGGACAACCCGACCAACTTCATCGGCGTCGGGCGCGGTATCGCCGGCCAGAGCCTGCTGACGCTCGGCCCGATTCTCATCCCGGCCACCGGGCGCTATCTGATCGTCGTCAGCGACAGCGTGACCGACCGCACCGATCTGCTCGACGCCGATTATGCGCTGCTGGTGACGGACATCGCCGGGTTGAGCGTGCCGGGGCCGGGCCTGGGCCTTGACCCCACGACCGGGCTGCCCATCATCAACCCTGTGCCGACGCCCGTGCCGGGGCTGTTCCCGACCGCCACACCGTCCGGCTCGGTGGCCTGCCCGTCGCTGACGTTCAACTGCCAGCAGTTGTTCACCTGTCAGGAAGCGCGCGCCTGCTTGCAGGCCGGCAACTTCAGCCTGGATAATACCAGCGGCGACCCCAACGGCACGCCGAATAACGGCATCCCGTGTGAATCGCCCCCGTTGAGCTGTCAGTAAAATCGTCCAGCCCTCACCCCAGACCCCTCTCCCGAACGGGCATTCGCCCTGGGGGAGGGGCTGAACATGTTTTGAATCGCGCCCGCTGCTATTCGATCTCCAGCAGGCGCTGGCCGCGCTCCACCACGTCACCCTGCCGAACCAGCAGGGTTTTGACGCGGCCATCCCCCGGCGCGGCCACGCGGATTTCCATCTTCATGGCTTCCAGCACGACCAGCGTTTGCCCGCGTTCGACGGTCTGCCCTTCGTCCACCAGCACGGCCATCACCTGCCCCGGCATCTGCGCGGTCAGGTCGCCGCTCCCGGCAGTGCGCTTGCGGGATGCGCCGCGTCTGGCCGGGATGGTCAGGGTGTAATCCAGCCCGTCCAGGCTGAGGAAACGCGCGCCGCCCGCCGCCGCGCCGTACACGATCACACGCCGGTCGTCCAGCGCCAGCAGCCAACCGCCATCGTTGAGCGGCTGCGCCCGGACGGTATACACGCGGTCAGCAATGGTCGCCCGGTACGAGCCGTCCGGCTGACGCTCCAGGCGGACGCCGGCGGGCTGGCCGTCGTACTGGTAGTGGAAGATCATCCGGCCATCTCGCAGGAGACGGCTTCCGGGAACAGGCGGGAAGCGTATTCGTCGAAGGCGTCGGCCAATTCTTCCGGCGCGGCGGCGTTCACGCCCAGCACGCGCGTCGGCGTGATGGTCTGCACCCAGTAGCGCAGGATGCGCCGCTGCTCGCCGACTTTGCTGGCAAATTCGTAAATGGTCACGTCGCCGATGGTGCAGGTTTCGGTCTGCCGCCAGGGTTCGTAGTTCGCCAGCAGTGCCTTCAGGTTATCGCCGCTGAAGTAGTCGTTGACGGCTTCTTCGGTCGCGCCGCCGTCGAAGTGCAGGTACAGGAAAAAGAACAGGAATTCTTCGTCCAGTTTGTAACGCCACAGCGCCGACGTATAGGAGGCCGACTCCTCGGCGGCGGCCATCCGCCACATGTCCGAGTCCAGGGCTTCGCTGCCATAATCCAGCACAGTGTAAATTTCGTGCGGCGCATCCTCCTGCGCGGCGGCGGTGAAGGCGAGGGCGCAGATCGCCAGCAGTACAAACAGTCTTTTTAACATACAGCACGCTCCTTGAGATTTATCCGGCAGCCAGATAGTACAATAACGCCAGCCACAGCCAGCTGTAACGCAGCGGTCGGCGGCGCGGGCAGCGCAGCGCGGCATACAGCAGATGGCTGAGTACCAGCCCGACCAGAAAGCGGAACAGCCCCAGCGGTTCGCGGTAGGTCGAAAACGGCACGAAGGCCATCAGCGCCGCGTTGACCAGCAGCAGGGCGGCATACACATGGGACTGGCCGCGCCACAGGTCGCGCAGGGCGGCCCACATCCCCCACAGGCTGGGTAGGATGACTGCCGGTATAGTATACAGGCTGAAGACCAGAAATACCGCCAGGCTGCCGCCGGTATCGTAAGCCACTCGCCAGAAGCCGTTAAACGGGATGATCTCGAACGGCGAATTACCCGCCCCGCCCGAACCCGCCCCGAACGCGCCCAACCACAGGTATAGGGCCGCCTGCCACAGCGCGAACGGCAGACCCACCACCAGCGCCAGCCGCAGGGCGTGCCGCCAGCGCCGCTCCAGCACGTCGTAAAGCAGGCTGCCGGCCACGAACGCCAGCGTGGTTTCCTTCGCCAGCGCCGCCAGCAAAAACGCCAGCGCCGCCCATCCGGGACGTTCGCGCTGCTCCCACCACAGCGCCAGCACCACCAGGCCGTAAGCCAGCGGTTCGGTGGTGCTGAGGCGCACGCTGATGACCAGACCCACGAACAGGCCGTAGACCAGCGCGTACCAGCGGTTGGCGCGCAGCCCTTCCAGCAGATCGGTCAGCAGCGCGGTCGAA
>JACAES010000004.1 GCA_013388735.1 Chloroflexota bacterium
GCGCTGTCGGGCAGCGGCGGCGGCGACCTCCCGCAGCCCGATTACAGCGTGATCCTGTGGGATGCCGCCACCGGCGAGATGCTGCGCCGTTATTACGGCCATGGAGGCCCGGTGAACGCGCTGGCCTTCAGCCCGGACGGGCGCTACATCGTGTCCGGCTCGGACGACGGGCAAATTCGCCAGTGGGAAGTTATGCCGGAAGGTGAACTGTACCGCTATGACACGACCTACGCCGTGCGCGAAATGGCCTTCCACCCCGGCGGCGGCCTGGTGGCGCTGGGATATGATGACCAGAGCATCGCTCTGGTGGACGTGAACAGCGGCCAGGAGCGCGACCGGTTGTACGGCCAGCCTAACGACTTTACCGACCTGTTCTTCTCGACGGATGGCAGCATACTGGTTTCCGCCGACATCTTCGGCACGATCATCGTCTGGGATGTGGCCGGCGGCGTCGAACGCAGACGCTTCAGCGCCGGGGATACCGCCGCTTACCTTGCGCTCAGCCCGGGCGGCGGCACGGTTTATGCCGGGACGGGGGACGGCATGGTCCGCGCCTGGGACGTGGCAACCGGCGAGGTGCGGTCGCGTTTCACCGGCAGCGGGATGATTGCGGCGGTAGCCCTCAGCCCGGATGGCGCGGTGCTGGCGAGCGCCCACGACAACCTCCTGAACGATACGATCATCCTGTGGGACACCGCCTCCGGCGCAGAAATCCGCCGCTGGCAGGCCGGGGACGTGCGGAAACTGGCCTTCAGGCCGGACGGCAGCGCCATCCTGGTGAACGCCGGCAATACGCTGCAACTGTTCGATGTCGCCGGCGGCGAGGGGCGCGTGTTCGGCAGCGGCGGCGGCGCTCATGCTAGCCCGATTACAGACCTGGCCTTCAGCCCGGATGGCAGCGCCGCGCTGTCCGCCTCGCGGGAGGATGTCCGGTTGTGGGATGTGAACAGCGGACGCCAGGTATATGTCTACCGGCGCGGCGCTTCGGCGCTGGCTTACGCGCCGGACGGCACAATCTTCGCCGCTACCTACGGCACGCCTTTCGAACCGCAGTCGCCGGAAAACACGCTCAGCCTGTACCGGGTGGGGACGCGGCAGCAGATCACCGCCTGGATAACCGCCAATCGCTTCCTGCGCGAACTGTCGTGTGACGAACGCGAGCAGTACAACATCCCGCCGCTGTGCGACGAGGCGACCCGTGCGCTGACGCCCACGCCCACGCCGGAAACCGGCATCGTGGTCGCCGGCCAGCCGATCAACGTTCGCAGCCGCCCGTCGGAAACCGCGCAGGCCATTACCAGCGTGCGGCCCGGCGTGGAACTGGTCATCCTGGCACGACTGAACGGCTGGGTGAACGTCCGCCTGGACGATGGCCGCGAAGGCTGGATGCTGGAACAGTTCATCGAAAGTCGGTAAACAGGCGGCTGTTTTGCAGGGTAATCGCTTGAAGATACTTGGTCCCAATAAGCGTGCTATCCGCCCTTGACCCCACCCCCAAACCCCCTCCCCGAATTCAAAGAGGGGGCTTAAAGCGACTCTTACTCCCCATTTCTCCGTATACGGGGAAAGGGGGTCGGGGGGATAGGGGTTAATGTGACGCAAGATGACGGTTTGAAGCGATCGCCCTGGGCTGTTTTGCTTTTAGCCCTGCCCACAATACAATGGAAAAACACACCGTTTTCCTAACAACCAAGGGGGAATTTGTGTCTGAAAATACCTCTCGACAGTCAAACAACATGCTCTGGCTGCTGATCGGCGCGCTGGTTGTGGCGATTGTGCTGATCGTGCTGGCCTTCAGCCAGCAGCAGCAGGCTGCCGCCGACAGCGCTGCCGCCGCGACAAGCGTCGCACAGGCGCGGGAAACCGCGACCGTTCAGGCCGAGGAAGCGAATGCGCTGGCCGCCACCGCTACGCTGGCCGCCGAACAAGCCGCCGACGCGCTGGCGCAGGCCGAAGCGACCGCCGAAGCAAACGCGGCGCTGGCCGCCACCACCCAGGCCGAAGCCGACGCCCGCGCCGCCGCCGAAGCCGCGCTGGCCGCCACCGCTACGCTGGCCGCCGAACAAGCCGCCGATGCGCTGGCGCAGGCCGAAGCGACCGCCGAAGCAAACGCGGCGCTGGCCGCCACCGCCCAGGCCGAAGCCGACACCCGCGCCGCCGCCGAAGCCGCGCTGGCCGCCACCGCTACGCTGGCCGCCGAACAACAGGCGACCGTCCAGGCAGCGGTCGAAACACGCGCCGCCGAACTGCAAGCCACTATTGCCGCCCAGGCAGGCGCGATGGAAGCGATGGACGCGCGCGCCGCGATGCTGGAAAACGCGGTGACGGCGCAGGCGGAAAATCTGGCGACTGCTCAGGCAGGTTTTGAGGCTACACTCCAGGCGCAGGCCGAGGACGAAACGGGTCTGGCGGCGGAAAGCCTGCGGCTGGCCGACCAGGATTATGCGCTGGCGCTGCTGCTGGGCGTGGAAGCCGCCCGCCAGGGCGAAACTGCCCGCGTCGGCGATTGGCTGTATACGCTGCTGCGCGCCAGGCCGGAAGTGGCGGACATCCTGCAAGGCCACACCGATGCGGTGTACGCGGTCGCCTTCAGCCCGGACGGGCGGCGCATGGCCTCCGGCGGGCGGGATGCCTACATCATCCTGTGGGATACCCAGACCGGGCAGCGCATCGGGCCGCTGCTGGCCGATCACGCCGATTCGATTTTTGCGCTGGCCTTCAGCCCCGATGGCAGACTGCTGGCCTCCGGCGGGCCGGATGGCACGGTGGTGCTGTGGGATACCGCCACCGGGCAGCGCGTTGGGCCGCGCTTCCGGCATGACGATTGGGTGGCGGCGCTGGCCTTCAGCCCCGACGGCAAAACGCTGGCCTCCGGCGGTTACGACGACGTGGTGATGCTGTGGGATGTGACGACCGGCAAGCCAATTGGCGAACCGCTGACCGGCCACGACGGCGACGTGCGGGCGCTGGCCTTCAGCCCTGACGGCACGTCGCTGGCCTCCGGCAGCGCCGACCGAACGATCATTTTATGGAACATGGCCGAACGCACTTTTGGCCGCCAGTTCACCGGGCATAACGGCTGGGTGAACAGCCTGGCCTTCAGCCCGGACGGCAAAACGCTGGCCTCCGGCAGCGGCGATAAAACAGTGGTGCTGTGGGATGTTCGCAGCGGCACGCCGCGCGGAGACATGCTCACACTGCCGACCTCGGTCACGCGCGTGGCCTTCAGCCCGGACGGCACACGGCTGGCGGCGGTCAGCAGCGCCATAAGCGTGTGGTATATCGGCGGCGCGCGCCCGGTGCTGCTGGCGGAATACGACGCTTACGCGCCCGGCCTGTGGGACGCGGCCTTCAGCGCCGACGGCTCGGTGCTGGCCTCGGCAGGGCGGGACAGCAGCGTGATGCTGTGGACGTTCGCCCCGCGCGACCGCCTGAGCCGCACTCTGGACGCGCAGGACGAAAGCGTGCGCTCGGTGGCCTTTAGCCCCGTCAGCGGTCTGCTGGCTTCGGCCAGCGAAGACGGCAGTATCGTCCTGTGGGATGCATCCAGCGGTTCGGTCGTCCGCACCCTGACCGGCCATAATGCCGAAGTCATCGCGCTGGCCTTCAGCCCGGATGGGCGCTGGCTGGCCTCCGGCGGCGGCGATAACAACGTCCGGGTATGGGATGTCGAAACCGGCGCAGAGGCGCTGCCGCCGCTGGCAGGGCATGAAAACTGGGTGTTGACGGTGGCCTTCAGCTCAGATGGGCGGACGATTGCCTCCGGCAGCACGGACGGCACAGTGCGCCTGTGGGACGCCTTCACCGGCGCGTCCATCGGCAAGCCGCTGCTCGCTGACGAAGACTCGGTCTGGGCGGTAGCCTTCAGCCCGGACGGGCGAATGCTGGCCTCTGGCGGCGACAGCGGCGTGGTGCAGTTGTGGGACGCCTTCACCGGCGCGCCCATCGGCAGCCCGCTGTCCGCGCATAACGACTCGATCTTCACGCTGGCCTTCAGCCCCGACGGCACCACGCTGGCCTCCGGTTCGGGCGATAATCTGGTGCTGCTGTGGGATGTGCAGACCGGCCAGGTGGCAAGCGTGCTGGAGGGCCACACCGACAGCGTGTTCGCCGCAGTCTTCAGCCCGGACGGCGCGCTGCTGGCCTCCGGCAGCCCGGATGGCTCGGTGCTGCTATGGGATGTAGCGGCGGGCCTGCCGCTAGCAAGACCGTTCGCTGCCCTGCCGACCTGGGTCAACAGCCTGGCCTTCAGCCCGGATGGGCGCTGGCTGGCCGCCGCGACCGGACAGCGGGAACAGCCTTTCAACTGGGTGACGGTCTGGGATATGAGCCTGGACGGCTGGCTGTCGGCGGCCTGCGATCTGGCCGGGCGCAACCTGACAAACGACGAGTGGCGGCGCTACTTCGGCGACCAGAACTACCGGCGCACCTGCCCGAACCTGCCCGCGCATGATTCGGTCATACAGACCGTTGTTGACCAGGCCGAAGCCGCTGCCGCCGCCGGCGACCTGGAAACGGCGCGGCGGCAGTACAGCCTGGCCGTTGAGTGGGTCATCGGCGCGCCCTATCCCGGCGTCGGCAATAACATCTGCTGGTTTGGCAGCCTGTACGGGTTTGTGGATGTGGTGATGCCGGTCTGCGAACAGACCGTTCAGCTGGCCCCCGCGCAGGGCAATTTTTACGACACGCGCGGCGTGGCGCGGATGCTGGCCGGCGACCTGGCCGGCGCGCTGGAGGACATTCGCTTCTTCACCGCCTGGGCGGAAGGACGCGACGGCTACGAGCCGTACATCGAGCGACGCCTGGGGTGGATCGCCAGTCTGACCGCCGGCGAAAACCCGATGAATGACCAGACCATCCAGGAACTTCTGGAAGAATAATCAGAGGAGAGGGTTTCCCCCTCACCCGCCGCTCGCCTCTCCTGATGCCAGATGTGGTCGGGAGAGGCGAACGAAACGGGGACGAGCTTCCTACAGCGCGCGGGAGTGAGGGGCGCTCCCCGGCTGTCCGGCGGTCGGGGTCAGACCCAACCGAACAGCCGTGCCAGGGTAGCGGTGGTAAACGTCACGATAAAACCCATCGTCAGCGGCAGCAGCGCCGAAACCACCGTCCAGCGCAGGCTGCGCGTTTCGCGCCAGATGGTCAGCAGGGTAGTGCTGCATGGGTTGTGCAGCAGGCTGAACAGCATCAGGTTGATGCCCGTCAGCAGCGTCCAGCCGCCGAGCTGCGTCAGCACGGTATAGGTCTGCGCGTCTTCCAGTTCCAGCATCACCCCGGCTTCGGCCATCTGTGAACCGCCCAGCGTCAGCGTCAGCATCAGAATGGTGGGGATGATGATCTCGTTGGCCGGGATGGCGACGATGTAGGCCACCAGGATGACGCCGTTAAGCCCCAGCAGCAGCCCCAGCGGATTCAGAAAACTGACCATATGCCCGGCGATGCTGGCATCCCCGATCATGATATTGCTGGTCAGCCAGATGACCGCGCCCGCCGGGGCGGCCATCACCACCGCGCGCCACAACACGATCAGCGTGCGATCAATGACCGAGGTGTACAGCGTTTTGAGAACCTGCGGCGGGCGGTAGGGCGGCAGTTCCAGGCTGTAGACCGAAGCTGTGCCTTTCAGCCAGGTTTTCGACAGCCCCCAGGAAACCAGCAGCGCCATCACAATACCCAGGACGGCCACCGTCACCACGCTGGCCGCCGCAACCGCGCTGGCAAGCGCCGGCGGGGCCGACGCGCCGATGAAGATCGTGCCGATCAGAATCAGCGTCGGCCAGCGCCCGTTGCAAATGCTGAAGTTATTGGTGATGATGGCGATCAGCCGTTCGCGCGGGCTGTCTATGATGCGGGTCGCCACCACGCCGGCGGCGTTGCAGCCGAAGCCCATCATCATGGTCAGCGATTGTTTGCCGTGCGCGCCGGCGGCGGCGAACAGCCGGTCGAGGTTGAAGGCCACGCGCGGCAGATAACCGAAGTCCTCCAGCAGCGTAAAGAGCGGGAAGAAGATCGCCATCGGCGGCAGCATGACGGATACCACCCAGGCCGTCGCCAGGTACACACCGTCAATCAGCAGGCCGGACAGCCAGGCCGGGGCGCTTAAAGCGGCGGCCAGGTTGTGCAGCGCATCGTAAACCGTCCCCAGCAGCAGGTCGGCCAGCAGGGAAGACGGGATGTTCGCGCCGGTGATGGTCAGCCAGAAGACGCCGAAAAACATCAGCCCCATCACCACGAAGCCCAGGACAGGATGCGTCAGCGCCCGGTCAAGCACACGGTCGAAGGTCAGGCGCGCGCGCGTGCCGTCGTGGCTGACGCTGCGGTCGGCGATTTTCGAGGCATCGGTATAGATGGCCTCCATCAGTTTATCGTGATATTCCTCGCCCAGTTCGGCGCGCAGTTGGGCGGCGGTTTTCAGTACGTCGCCGGTCGTCATGAGGCCACCTCCAGCGGAACAGGCTCATTCACCGGCACGGGCAGCATGGCTTTAGCCTGCGTCAGATCGCCCAGGGTGCGGTCGCGCACAGCCTGTTCGATGCTGGCGTCGCCGTCCAGCAGGCGCAGCGCCACCCAACGGGCGTTCGGCAGCCCCGGAAATTCCCGGTTCAGCGCCGCTTCCAGTTTTTCGACGGCCTGCTCCAGACGCGAGTCGCGCTGGTGGATGCGATGCGGGCGTGTGACGAAGCGCCCCGCCGCCACCTGAGCAATCGCTTGCAGCAGTTCCGGGATACCCTGTCCCCGGCGCGCCGCCATCGGCACGACCGGCACGCCCAGTTCGCGGCTCAGGTGGCGCTCGTCCACCTCCAGGCCGTGCCGCCGCGCTTCGTCCATCAGGTTCAGCGCCACCACCACCCGGTCGGTGATCTCCAGGATTTGCAGCGCCAGGTTCAGGTTGCGTTCCAGGCGGGTGGCGTCCACCACTACGACCGTCACGCTGGGCTGGCCGAACAGGATGAAGTCGCGGGCAATTTCTTCGTCCGTGCTGGTGGACAGCAGTGAATATGTGCCGGGCAGGTCAACCAGTTTGTAATTTTTGCCCTCATAGGCGAAGCCGCCCTCGGCGCGGGCGACGGTTTTGCCCGGCCAGTTGCCAACGTGCTGGCGCAGGCCGGTGAGTGCGTTAAAAACGGTGCTTTTGCCGGTGTTGGGGTTGCCGGCCAGGGCGACCACATAATCGAAATTCTCGACATTGAGGCCCAGTTTTTTCAGCGCGGCGCTGTGGTAGGCCGGGCAGGTTTCGCAGGCGCCGGTCATGATTACAGACATGGTTTATTGCTCCTTTGGCAACAGCCGGATAACGATGTTTTTAGCCTGCTGGCGGCGCAGGGCGATGACCGAGCCGCGCACGCGGTACGCGGTCGGGTCGCCCAGCGGGCTGCGCATTTCCACTTCGATACGTGTGCCGGGCAGAATGCCCAGGTCCATCAGACGCCGGCGGTCGGCGCCGGTGCTGTTCAGTTCGGCGACTTCCGCCGTCTGATTTTTCATAAGCTGGTCGAGGGTCAGCGATGAGACATCCATAGAACTGCCTTATACATCAATTAGATCAATCTGCTAATCATTTTAGCCTAGTCTAAAATTCTTGTCAAGTGTGATTTTTCAGTGAAAAAGCAGACATCCATCGTGGAAAGAACCGGATGCGGCGGCGCACCCGCCGCGCACGCCCAAACACGGCGCCCAATCGTGACAATCGCGCCGGATATTTGTGATTTTTTACACTTGCTGACAAGGGGCAAGCTGCCCCACCATGAAGTTAAGTTAATATTATGGAAGCTAAATCATTGTTAAATAACATCGAAGCAGCGGAATTCTACCCAGTCTCAACCCAACTGCTGAAAGCGGGCATCTTTGCTGCTTTCAGCTTTTGTTTGTAACGGACTTAACAGTCGCCAAAGGAGAAAACCTGACCGATCCTTAACATCCCTGCCCTTCTTTGTTTCGAGGAGGTGACCTTTGACCGAACAGCAAGCACCGACTGCTCATCAAGCTGCTCCGTCGTCGCCACCGTTTATCCCCGGCAGCTTCCTCAAAGCCGTAATGGACGATACCCCTGGCGATTCGCGCCTCCAGATGTGTATACAATGCGGTACCTGCGGGGGTTCATGCCCGTCAGCAGCGGACATGGATTATACCCCCCGGCAGATTTTTGCCATGATCCGGGCGGATATGCGCGAGGCGGTGCTGCGCAGCAATACGCCCTGGTACTGCGTTTCCTGTTATTACTGCACCGTCCGCTGCCCCCAGGAAGTGCATATCACCGATGTGATGTACACACTCAAAAGCATGGCGATCAAGGAAAAGCTCTACGACGATTCGACTGCGCCGGACTTCTCGCAGACCTTCATCGGCTATATCGAAAACTTCGGGCGCAGTTTTGAATTCGGTCTGGCGACTCGCCACAACCTCAGACACCGCCCGCTACAACTGCCCTCGATGCTGCCGTTCGGCCTGGGGATGCTCACCAAAGGCCGCATGGATCTGACTCCCCAGCGCATTGAACATATCGAGCAGCTTCAGGCCATTCTCAACCGGGCCATCGAACTGGAGGCGACCTGATGAACAAGTATCTGTTTTATCCCGGCTGCTCGCTCCAGCGCACAGCGCGCCCGTACCTGGACTCGCTGCTGGCGATTCGTGACATGATCGGGATGGAGCTGGAAGAAATTGAGGACTGGAACTGCTGCGGCGCGACCGAATACGTGGCCGTGCATCATGTGGCCGCTTATGCCCTGGTGGGGCGCAACCTGGCGCTGGCCGCCCGGCAGGTGAACGGCACGCATACGGTGATGGCCGCGTGCAGCGCCTGCTACCTGAACCTGGCGAAAACCGACAGCTACATGCGGCAGGACACCCACCTGGCCCAGCAGGTGAACACGGCGCTGGATGCCGGCGGCTTGCACTACACGCCCGGCACGGTGAAGGTGCGCCACCTGCTGGACATCATCGTGAATGACCTGGGCATCGAGGCGGTGCGGGCCAAAGTCACGCGCCCGCTCAAGGGGCTGCGCGTCGCGCCGTATTACGGCTGCATGATCGCCCGGCCTGACCGCGACAACCGCTGGGATAACGTCGAACACCCGCTGGCGCTTGACCGGCTGGTGAAAGCCCTGGGCGCGGAAGTGATTGATTTCCCGATGAAAACGCACTGCTGCGGCGGCCACATGACGCAGATCAACCAGGCGTCGGCTTACGAACTCATCCGGCGGCTGATTCACGGGGCGGCGGAGTACCACGCCGACATCATGGTGACGCTCTGCCCGATGTGCCAGTTGAACCTGGACGCCTATCAGGCGGAGATGAATCGTTACTTCCATACCGATTACAACGTGCCGATCATCTACTTCACGCAGTTGATGGGGCTGGCGTTTGGCCTGGAGGCGGAAGCCCTGGGACTGGGCAAGGAATTCGTAGACCCGCGTCCGGCCCTCAGCCGCATCGGCATCGAACTGCCGGCGGCTGAACCCGAAACGGTGACGGTGGGCGAACAACCCCGGCGCAAGAAAAAGGACTCCGGTTTGCCCATGCCCCGGATGCCCGGCAGCGAGGAGGTGGACGAATGACCCAGCATAACGGACACACCGGACAGGAGCGCATCGGCGTTTACGTCTGTCACTGCGGCAGCAATATCGCCGGCACGATTGATGTGGAGGCCGTCGCCTTGTGGGCGGCAGAACACCTCAACCATCGCGGCGTGGTGATCGCCCGCGACTATAAATTCATGTGTTCCAGCCTCGGCCAGGAATTGATCGAAAAGGACATTAAGGAGTTGGGGCTGACGCGCGTGGTGGTGGCGGCCTGCTCGCCGCACCTGCACGAGCAGACCTTCCGTGTCGCCTGCCATCGCGCCGGCCTAAACCCCTATCTGTGCGAGCTGGTTTCCATCCGCGAACAGGCGTCCTGGGTGCATACCGACAAAAAAGCCGCCACCGAAAAAGCCAAAGCCATCATCTCCGGCGGCGTGGAGCGCGTGGCCTGGCACGCGCCGCTAGAGCCGCTGCATGTACCGATTCACCCGGCCACGCTGGTGGTCGGCGGCGGCATCGCCGGCATTCAGGCGGCGCTGGAAATTGCCGATGCCGGTTTCCCGGTCTACCTGGTGGAGCGCGAGCCATCCATCGGTGGGCATATGGCGCAGTTCGACAAGACCTTCCCGACGATGGACTGCGCGGCCTGCATCCTCACGCCGCGTATGGTATCGGTCGGCACGCATCCCAATATTACGCTGCTGACGTGGAGCGAAGTCTCCGACGTGCAGGGTTATGTCGGCAACTTCACCGTCACCATCAGGAAAAAAGCGCGTTACATCAAGGAAGACCTGTGTACCGGCTGCGGCATCTGCCAGGAAAAATGCCCCAAAAAAGTGATTGATGAGGTCTTTGAGGCCGGGCTGGGTTATCGCAAGGCCGTTTATACACCCTTCCCCCAGGCTGTGCCAAAGTACCCGGTCATTGACCGCGAAAACTGCACCTACTTCCAGAAAGGCACCTGCCGCGCCTGCGAAAAGTTATGCCCGACCGAAGCCATTGACTTCGGGCAGACCGACGAGCTGCTGACAGTCCAGGTCGGCAATATCATCCTGGCGACCGGCTTCGACATCCTGGACGCGCGGCGCATCGGCCAGTACGGCTACGGGCGGCTGGCGAATGTGTTCACCAGCCTGGAATTTGAACGCCTGAGCAACGCCGCCGGGCCGACCAACGGGCAGATCGTCCTGCGCGACGGCGTGACGCACCCGCAGACGGTCGGCATCATCCACTGCGCCGGCAGCCGCGACCGCAACTTCAACAACTACTGCTCGGCCATCTGCTGTATGCAAAGCCTCAAGTTCGCCCACCTGGTGCGGGAACGCACCGGCGCGACCGTTTACAACTTCTACATAGACATCCGCACCACCGCCAAAGCCTACGACGAGTTTTATCAGCGCGTGCTGGACGACGGCGCGATCCTCATCCGGGGGCGCGTGGCCGAAGTGACCGACGCCGCCCGGCTGCCCGGCGAGGAAGGCAAGCTGATTATCCAGGTCGAGGATACGCTGGCGGGCAAGCAGCGCCGCATCCCGGTGGATATGGTGGTGCTGTCGGTGGGGCTGGAGCCGCGCCACGACGCCAAGGAAGTCGCCCACCGCTTCGGCATCTCGTGCAGTTCCGACGGCTGGATCATCGAAAAACACCCCAAACTCGATCCGGTTGCCACCATGACGGAAGGCGTTTTTGTGGCCGGCTGCGCGCAGGGGCCGAAGGATATTCCCTCTACGGTCGCTCAGGGCGCGGCGGCGGCGGCGCGCGTGCTGGCGCGCATCCAGCAGAAGGAAATCGCGCTGGAGCCGGTGCGCGCCAGCGTGGACGAAAACAAGTGTTCCGGCTGCCGCATCTGCAACGGCCTGTGTCCGTTTAACGCCATCATCTTCCACGAAGACCGCATGGTGACGGAAATCAACCCGGCGCTGTGCCAGGGCTGCGGCACGTGCGTGGCGGCCTGTCCGGCGGGCGCCATCAGCGGCACGGTCTTCAGCAACGAACAGGTTTTGGCGCAGATCGAAGGGCTGCTGCTGGACGTTGCCCGGCGCGCCATCGCGCCTGAGCCGGCGCCGGTGTAAGGGAGGCACAACATGACCGATTCGTTTGAACCCGTACTCATCGGCTTCACCTGCAACTGGTGCAGCTATCGTGCCGCCGACCTGGCCGGGACGGCGCGGGTCAAGTACCCGCCCAATATCCGGCTGCTGCGGCTGATGTGTTCCGGTCGGTTAGACCCGACCTTCGTGCTGAAGGCGCTGGCTTCCGGCGCGGACGGCGTGTTAATTACCGGCTGCCACCCCGGCGAGTGCCATTACCTGGAGCAGAACTACAAGGCGCTGCGGCGTTATCTGCTGCTGCGCCGAATGCTGGCGCAGATGGGCATCGAGCCGGAGCGCGTCAAACTGGTGTGGGCCAGCGCCGCCGAGGGCGTCAAACTGGCGGAAGAAATCACCCGCATGGTCGAAGATGTCCGCGCGCTCGGCCCGCTCAACTGGCCGCAGCGCCACAACGGCGCGGCGCCGCACGCGGACGCAACAGCGATCAAGGAGGGGACGGCATGAGCGCCAACGGCAAACCTAAATTTGCGATGTACTGGGCCGCCGGCTGCGGTGGCTGCGAAATCGCCGTCCTCAACATCCACGAAAAAATCCTGGACGTGGACGCCAACTTCGAGGTGGTCTTCTGGCCGGTGGCGATGGACGCCAAATACCAGGACGTGGAGGCCATGCCGGACGGTTCGATCACCCTGACGCTCTTCGACGGCGGCATCCGCAATTCCGAAAACGAGATGCTGGCGCGCCTGCTGCGCCGCAAGTCGCAAATCCTGGTTGCCTTCGGCTCGTGTGCCTGTCAGGGCGGCATCCCCGGCCTGGCGAACCTCAGCGCGACGGAGTCGCTGTTCGCGGCAGTCTACGACGGCATTTCTACCGACAGCCAGGGCGTCCGCCCGCAGGCGGTCTGGCAGGTTCCCGAAGGCGAGCTGCACATCCCGGAATTTTACCCGGTCTTAAAGACGCTGGCGCAGGTCGTGCCGGTGGATTATTTCATGCCGGGCTGCCCGCCGGAACCGCACCAGATCGCTGCTGTGGTTGATCTGGTCATCCAGGCGCTGCATGGGCAGGCGGAACTGCCGCCGCCGGGCAGCATCATCGGCGCGAGCTGTTCGACCGTCTGCGACGAATGTCCGCGCGCCCGCAACGTCAAACATATTCGAGCCTTCGAGCGCATTCAGAATCTCGCCCACATTGACCCGACGCTGTGCCTGCTGGAACAGGGGCTGCCCTGCAACGGCCCGGCCACCCGCAGCGGATGCGGCGCGTTGTGTCCACAGGCCGGCGCGTTGTGTATCGGCTGTTACGGCCCTGCCGAGGGCGTGCTGGACTACGGCGCGCGGCTGTTGAGCGCCTTCGCATCGGTCGTTGACGGCAGCACCCCGGAAGAAATCGAACGCTGTCTGGACGGCATCCCCGATCCTGCCGGGCAGATGTATCGTTTCGGCCTGGCGAACTCGCTCCTGCGGGGCGGCAGGGCCGCCTGCGAGGAGGAAGCGGAACAGGAGTTGAGCTATGAAGCAGCGCATCACGATTGACCCGATCACCCGGCTGGAAGGTCATGGGAAGATCGAAATTTTCCTGGACGAGGCCGGCAACGTCGCCAATACCTACTTCCAGATTCCCGAACTGCGCGGGTTCGAGCGGTTTTGCGTGGGACGCCCGGTGGAGGAAATGCCCCTCCTGACCAGCCGCATCTGCGGCGTCTGCCCGGAGGCGCACCACATGGCCGGGGCGAAAGCCGGGGACGCCGTGTACGGCGTTACGCCGCCGTCCGCCGCCCGCAAGCTGCGCGAACTGCTGTACAGCGCCTTTTTTGTGGCCGACCACACCACGCATTTTTATGCCCTGGGCGGGCCGGACATCATCATGGGCGCGGATGCGCCGCCGGCGGAGCGGAACATCCTGGGCATCATCCACAAGGTCGGCCTGGAAATCGGCGGCAAGGTCATCCAGGCGCGCAAATACGGCCACAGTGTCATCGAGATGATCGGCGGGCGGCAGGTTCACCCCTGCACCTCTATCCCCGGCGGCCTGACCAAAGGCATCACCGAGGAGCAGCGGCGCGAGATCGAAACGATGGGGCGCTGGGCGGTGGAGTTCGCGCAGTTCAGCCTCAAACTGTTTGATGATCTGGTGCTGCGCAACCAGGCGTATCTCGATCTGATCCTGGGCGACACCTACACCCATCACACCTACTACATCGGCATGGTGGACGAAAACAACCATGTGAACTTCTACGACGGCCAGATCAGCGTAGTCGCGCCGGACGGTGAACGCATCGGCAAGTATGACCCCGCCGACTATACGGACTGGATCGCCGAACATACCGAACCCTGGACGTACCTCAAATTCCCTTATCTGAAGAAGGTGGGCTGGAAAGGCTTCGTGGACGGCAAAGGCTCCGGCGTGTACTGCGCCACGCCGCTTTCCCGGCTGAACGCCGCCGACGGCATGGCGACGCCGCTGGCGCAGGAAGAATACGAGCGTTTTTATGCGACGCTGGTTTACGAGGAAGGCGAACGGTACATCAGCGCCGGGCCGACCAAAGTCGTGCATCATCGCCTGGCGACCCACTGGGCGCGGCTGATCGAACTGCTGTACGCCGCCGAACGCTGGGTGGAACTGGCGACCGACCCGGAGATCACCTCCGACCAGGTGCATACCGTACCCACACAAAAACCGACCGAAGGCGTTGGCTGTGTGGAAGCCCCGCGCGGCACGCTGACGCATCACTACTGGACGGACGAACGCGGCGTCCTGACGCAGGTGAACCTGATCGTCGGCACGACCAACAACTACGCGCCGATCAGCATGTCCATCAAGAAGGCGGCGCAAAACCTGATTCGCGGCGGCACGGTCGTCACCGAAGGGCTGCTGAACCAGATCGAGATGGCCTTCCGCACCTACGACCCGTGTTTCGGCTGCGCCACCCATTCCCTGCCCGGACAGATGCCGCTGCAAGTGACCATCCGGGATGCCCAGGGCGAACCGGTCGAAGTTTTGCGGCAGTATTGTTAAAATCAGGGTGGCGCGGCGAAATGATGAACGGAGAGTCAGAAATGCTGGCAGACCATCGTCGCTCGCCGCTGGTGGTGGGTTTGGGCAATCCGCTGCTGGGCGACGATGGCGTCGGCTGGCAAGTGGCCGAACTCGTGCGACGCGAAGCCGGCCCGGCGGTCGAAGTGGCCTGCCTGGCCGTTGGCGGGCTGCGGCTGATGGAGCGGCTGATCGGCTGCCATCAGGCCATCATCATTGATGCGCTCCCCACCGGACGGCAGCCGCCCGGCACGATCTATGTCTTTCCGGCTGCCGACCTGCGCGAACCCATCGCCGGGCATTGCAGCGCCGTCCACGATACGACACTGCTAACGGCGCTGCGCCTGGGGCGCGCGCTGGCGCTGGCGCTGCCGGATGAGATTCTGATCGTCGGCATCGAGGCCGAGCCGAATTTTGACTTTACGGAAACACTCACCCCGCCGGTCGCGGCAGCCGTTCCTTTGGCTGCGCGGCTGGTCATGGAACTGCTGCGCCACCCCGTTGAGGAAGGACAGGCGTTATGATTTCCCCTGAACTGCTGCGCCGCTACCCGTTTTTCGGCCACCTCAGCGACGCGCACCTGAAGGCCGTCGCCATGCTGGCGGACGAGCAGATGGTTCAAACCGGCGAAACCCTGTTTGAAATCGAGCGTCCCGCCGACTGCTTTTATTTTCTCATCGAAGGCAGCGTAGACCTTCATTACGTCGTGGCAGACCGGGATCATCCCGATCTGCGGAAGGATTTTTTTGTCGGGCAGGTCAATCCAGGCGAGCCGTTCGGCATTTCGGCATTCGTCGAACCCTATGTTTATACGGCGACCGCGCTTGCCAACAGCCCATGCCGGGTGCTGAAGATCGCAGCGGATGGCCTGCGAAAATTATGTGAAACCGATTCCGATCTGGCACTGGTTTTTACGCGCCATATCGCCCGCGTGGCGATGTCGCGTTTGCACGAAACCCGTATTCAGCTGGCGGCGGCGCGAGCCTGACCGGACGGCCTCAATTCAAAGCACTCAAAAGGAGCAGCAATAATGGAAACTCTTGAGCCGATTCTGACCAAACATCCCTTTTTCGCCGGGCTGGAGAAGCACTACCTCGAACTGCTGACAGGATGCGCCAGTAACGAACGCTACGACGCCGGGGAATATCTGTTCCGTGAGGGCGACGTGGCATCCAAGTTTTTCATCATCCGTCATGGCCGGGTATCGGTCGAAGTCGGCGTCCCCGGCGGCAGCACCATCCTGTATACACACGACGAAGGGGATGTGGTGGGCTGGTCGTGGCTGTTCTCGCCCTATCACTGGCACTACAGCGGGCGGGCGATGGAACTGACGCGGGTGATCGCGCTGGACGGCGTGTGCCTGCGTACCAAATGCGAACAGGACCCCGTGCTGGGTTACGAGTTCATGAAGCGGTTTTCGCACAAAATGATGCAGTCGTTGGATTTTACGCGCATCCAACTGCTTGATCTGTACGGACTTCACAAAGACGAAGCGACCAATCGCTGAATGATTGGGACGCCAGGGGTTTGCAACCGGACATGGGCTGTCGAATGAAGCTGCTTCGCCCTTGACCCCAGCCCCAAACCCCCTCGCGCTCAGGGGACAAACGCCCCCATTCGGCTCGCCGAATTTCAGGGTGGGGGCTTCATCCCGTCGGCAGCCAAGTCTCCCCCGAATTCGGGGGAGATGTAGAGGGGGTCTGAATGCTTTTGAAGTGATTGCCCTGGCGTCCCTGCTGTCCTGCGTTGCCCCTTTGCGCGGTATGCGGTATGCTTTTCATTCACATTTAAGCATCGTTTTTTGCAACTATTTGCAACTATATGACACTTGAAGCTCTGGGTTTTGCGGCCCTCCTGTTCGGTCTGCGCGTGCTGAACAACGCCATCGGCACGATGCGGATGATCCTCATCACGCGCGACCAGCGTTTTTTGGCGGCAGTGCTGGCCTTCACCGAGGCGTTTATTTTCGCCGTCGTCATCGCCAACATCGTCAGTGACCTGAGCAACGTCCTGAACATGATCGCTTACTGCGGCGGTTTTGCCGTCGGCGGTTACGTCGGCATGGCGATTGAAGCGCGTTTCATCACCAGCTACATGGTCGCCACCATCATCACCCATCGCAACGGCCACGACATCGCCCAGGCTTTGCGGGAACACGGACACGGCGTGACGGAAACGGTGGGCGAAGGCAAGGACGGCGCGGTATTGATGCTGCGCTGCGTCGTCTCCCGCCGCGACGTGGCGGACGTCCTCCAGACCGTTCGCAGCATTCAGCCGGACGCTTTCGTTTCGGTCGAAGAAGCGCGCGCCATCCAGCATGGCTGGCTGCGCCACACACGCGGCACGTACCGGTAGATTGCCCGTAGGGCAGGCGTAGGGAACCGGAAAGGCAGCCGGCGCGTCTCTTCTGGCAGCGTCGTGATACAATAAACGGCGTTATACGGAATGTAATCTAAATCAGGAGAGATGACAATGAATCAACGATTTCCCTTGAATTGGCGTGCCATGAGCGCCGCCGGCGCGGTGCTGCTGGCGCTGATGGCGATGCTGTCGGTCGCCGGCGGCCCGGTTTTTGCCGCCCCGGCCCAGCAGAGCGGCGGCTACCTGCCCGTGAACTCAATCACCGTGAGCGGCAGCGGGCTTGCCAGCGGCTCGCCGGACGTGGCCTATATCAACCTGGGCGTGGACAGCGTGAACCCCAGCGTCAGCGATGCGGTTTCGCAGGCCAACCAGACGATGGCGGCCATCATGCAGGCGCTTACCGCCCTGGGTGTAGCGGCGGAGGACGTGCAGACGGTCAGCTTTAACGTCTATCCCGAAGATCGTTACGACCCGCAGACCAACGCGCCGACCGGCGAGCGCGTCTACCGCGTCAATAACATGCTCAACGTGACGGTGCGCGACATCAACCAAGTGAGCGCGGTCATCCAGGCCGGGCTGGACGCCGGCGCGACCAGCATCAACAGCCTGAGCTTTGGCATCGCCGATACTGCGGAACTGGAACAGGATGCCCGGCTGAAAGCGGTTGAGGATGCCCGCGCCCGCGCCGAACGCCTGGCGGCGGCGATGGGCGTGACGCTCGGCCAGCCGATCATCATCAGCGAGGGCATGGCCGGCGGTGCAGTCCCGCAGATGTACGCGGCGATGGGACTGGGCGGCGGCGGCGTGAACATCGCCCCCGGCCAGCTCAACGTCAGCGTGCAGGTGAACGTGACCTTCAGCATCGGCGGGTAAGCGACAGCCGCTTGTAACGCATATGCAGGGGCGTGCCGGTGTGCGCGCCCCTTTGCGTTTTCCCCCTTAATGTGCAAAAGCAGCCTGTCGCGCCGGTTCGACCGTGATCGTCATCCGTTCCAGCGCGTCCTCCAGGCTGTCGCCGCCGGCGCTGCTGATCGCCAGGCGCTGGCCGGTCTGAAAATTGTACAGCCCGACCATCACGCGGCAGGTTCCGGGTGATAGTGCCGCCGGAATGGGTATCTGAAAGGCCGGGCTGATGAGCGTCTCGCCGGGCGCGTCCCAGGTCAGCGTCGGGCGTGGACAGCGTGAACCCCATCAACACCGCCGCAGTTTTCCGCATAGACGGTAACTTCCTGTTCAATCACCTGCCGAGTCAAACAGACCTTGAATTGGCGCTGCTCCATGTATGCCAACAGTGCCGGCGAAAGATCCATCTGGTTTTTGACGTAGACAACTATCGTTGGCCGAACCCGCTGCCAGACCATCGCAGGGTCATCAAGTCCCCACCGGCGCATGGCCGCAACTTCCGCCCCGGCGCTTATGAGGTGCGGGTGGTCGGGGAACGTCCAGATAAGCTGGTGTGTGCTGACGACGACATCATCTTTCTGGATAAACGGAGATAATACCGGCTCCAGTTCCGCGTACAAAAAGAGGGGCAGTTTTCCGGTTTTCATCCACTGCTGAACCGTCGGCCAGGCGATGAAACTGCTGGAACTTAAACCTGCCAGCATCAAAATCGCGCCTAAACTGATCGAGATGGCGCGGCGTCCAACACCGGCACGCACAGGGTTGAAGGCGCTCACCAGCATCGCCCCCACCGGCACAATGTAAAAAGCGTTGTAGTGCGTCCGGTATCCCTGGTAATCCAGCAGCACAACCCCTGCCAGGACGCACGTTAAGATGCCGAGAAACAACCGGTCAGCCGGTGAACGCCGCCAGATCAAATAAATAAAGGCACTGAGAATCAGCATCCATTCAAAAAAGGAAGGCCAGGATAAAAACAGGATGCGCCGATTGGTGTTCAGGCGCGCCTCCAGAAGCGTGTTAAAGAACACCTCCAGGCCGCCTACCGGCTGAATGTTGAACAGGTAGTAGATCAGGCTGCCGATCAGCGCGCCGATACCAAACCAGAGCAGCGGCCAGAAGGCCTGCCACTGGCGGCGGCGAAGCTTTGGCAGACTTTCAACCAGATAGAACAGCGAAAAACCGAAAGCCAGCACCACCCCGGCGGCATGAATCTGTAAGGCGAGGGTCGCCAGCAGGCCACATAAAAAGTGCCAGATACCCCGTCGTTGGCTCAGGCGTCCCTGGAGCGCCGCGAAAGTGATGAACATGGCGGCTGCCGGAAGCTGGTGGTCAGGACGATAGTCCAGCACAGGGACAAACGCCCGGCTTAAAGCGGCAAAAGCCACGTTTATCAGTGCCGGTTTCAGCCCATACAGCCGCCAGGTCACCAGACCAATGCCCACGAATGCCACCACATAACCCAGAAAATTCCAGACGCGCCCGGTCAGAAGGCTGAAGGATACATGCTCAAGCAGCCAGCCATAACCGGCCACGCTCCAGCCTAAACCGGGTAAAATAGCGACCGGCTCTTGCAGCCAGGTGCGCGCATACATACCACTCGCCCGAAATACCGAACTGGCATAATCCGCCCACATGGCTTCATCCGGGCTGAAGGCGCGACGGGTCAGAACCGAAATCACGGCAGGGATGAACCACACGCCCAAAACAACCGGAAGGCCGACCCACAGCCAGCGGCGGCTCGCGGGTTGGTCTGGTCTGAGCAGGCCGGTCAGTGCCAGCCCTGCCAACCAGTTAAGGGCCGCAAAATGCTGGATGCGATCCTCAAGCGGTAAAACGAGAATCCCGAACACCATCAGGCCGGAGATGATCACCAGGCCGGTATACCGGCGATCCGGCAGTCCCCTGATAAGCCGGCTGACCGCCTGCCGTCTGAACAGCGCAATTGTCCATACGCCAAGCAGTATGAGCGAAGCCAGCAGCGCGACTGCATAACGGACGCTGTAGCGCCCCAGGAACTCGCCGGTCGTGCTACTGTGATCCCAGAGCATTTGCAGGCTGACAAGTAAGAGGATTACCCCGCTGACTGTCAATACCGGCACAGACAGGCGGAATGGCTCACCGGGCGGATTCAGCAGACCGGACTGCATGACGCGCCTCAGTATATTCATAAGATTTGGCGCAGGAAACCACCAGCTTTAGCAGGTGGATGAATGCGCTCTTGCTCCTTTCGCGGCATAATGGTCTTGGGTGAAGACACTCCCTCACGGGAGCAACGGTTACTGTACCCGTGCAACTTCCAAACCGAGCCTATGTGGTTGTGGCGGGAAGTCCGCCACGTAAAAGGCGAGA
>JACAES010000062.1 GCA_013388735.1 Chloroflexota bacterium
GGGCTGCCAGTCAACCAGCCTATTGTCTCGACACGGCGTATGCGGTTAAAGTGAGCCATGCTCCACCTCGTGCGAGTGCGTCAGGGACAAGCCAGCTGCTTTAGCGGCTGGTCGTTGACACTGCTCACTCCCATTTCTGCCATCCACTTTACCCCCGTCCATGATGCGCCTGCAAGCTGCGAACGCGCAGCGGCTTCTGCTTCATGGCTTTGATGCCCTGCACCGCCGCCATCGCCGCGCTCATGGTGGTGATGATCGGCACGCCGTACAGGTGCGCTGTGCCGCGAATCAACGCACCATCGGCGTGCGCCTGCCCGCCGCGCGGAGTGTTGATGATAAGCTGGATGTCTCCGGCGCGCATCCGGTCTACGATATGCGGCGAGCCTTCGCTGACCTTGTTCACCGGTGTCACTGGCAGCCCGACAGTTTGCAGCCAGTGGGCCGTGCCAGAAGTCGCCAGCAGCGCGAAGCCCAGTTTGTGCAGGTCGCGGGCGATTTTGACCACCGCGCCTTTGTCGAAATCGTTAACGCTGATGAACACGCCGCCGTCCAGCGGCAGCGCCGTACCGGCGGCCATCTCGGCTTTCGCAAACGCATGGCCGAAGCCAGACGCATGGCCCATCACCTCGCCGGTGGAGCGCATCTCCGGCCCCAGGCGCGCATCCACGCCAGGGAACTTCTGGAACGGCAGCACGGCTTCCTTGACAAAAAAACCGTCCACGCGCGGTTCTTCCAGGAAGCCGATTTCGTCCAGCGTCCGGCCCGCTGCGATTTGGGCCGCGTAACGCGCCAGGGGGTGGCCGGTGGCCTTGCCGACGAACGGCACGGTGCGGCTGGCGCGCGGGTTGACCTCCAGCACGTAAACCACCTCATCCTTGATGGCGAACTGAATGTTAAACAGCCCCTTCACACCCAGCGCCTTGCCGATGCGCTGGGTGTATTCGCGGATGATTTCGATATGATACATGCTGATTTTGTAGGGCGGCAGCACGCAGGCCGAGTCGCCGCTGTGGACGCCGGCTTCTTCGATGTGCTGCATGATGCCGCCGATGGTGACACGCTGCCTGTCGCACAGGGCGTCTACGTCCACCTCGAAAGCATCGTCCAGGAACCGGTCAATCAAAACCGGATGCGCGCCCCAGGTGATTTGTTTGTCCAGCCAGTCGGCCAGCATATCGGCGTCGAAGGCCAGCGCCATGCCGCGCCCGCCCAGTACGTAGCTGGGGCGCACCAGCACCGGATAGCCGATGCGATCCGCCGCCGCCAGCGCCTCGCTTTTGTTCATAGCCGTCGCGCCTTCCGGCTGCGGGATGTCCAGTTCGCGCATCAGGGCGTTAAAACGTTCGCGGTCTTCGGCCAGATCAATCGTCTCTACCGGCGTTCCCCAGATGGGCGCGCCCGCCGCCGCCAGCGCGTGAGCGATATTCAGCGGCGTCTGCCCGCCGAACTGCACCAGCACGCCATCCGGCTTTTCCACATCAATGATATTCAGCACGTCCTCGGCGGTCAGCGGCTCGAAGTACAGCCGGTCGGCGGTATCGTAGTCGGTACTGACCGTCTCCGGGTTGCAGTTGACCATGATGGTTTCGTAACCCATTTCGCGCAGGGCAAAACAGGCATGGACGCAGCAGGTGTCAAACTCGATGCCCTGCCCGATGCGATTCGGGCCGCCGCCCAGGATGACCACTTTCGGCCTGCCGGTCGGTTCGGCCTCATCGCCGTCCTCGTAGGTCGAATACAGATAGGGCGTAAACGCCTCGAACTCCGCCGCGCAGGTATCCACGCGGTAATACACCGGCGTGACGCCCAACGCCTTGCGCCGGTCGCGCACCGCCGTTTCGTCCACGCCGACAAGCTGCGCGATGTGCGCGTCGCTGAAGCCGCAGCGTTTGAGCTTGCGAAAGTCTGCCGCGTCCAGCCGCTCCAGCGTCAGCTTTTTGCCGATGATGGTCTGTTGGATGTGCATGATGTCGGCCATCTGTCGCACAAACCAGGGGTCGAAGCCGGTGGTGGCGGCTACCTCTGGCAGCGGCATCCCGTTAAACAGCGCCGACGCCACCTGGAACAACCGCTGCGCGGTCGGCAGGCGCAGGACTTCTGGCGGGGCTTCTTCCAGGCGGCTGCCAAAACCCACCATGCCGATGTCCAGGGCGCGAATGCCCTTCTGCAAGGCTTCCGGGAAAGTGCGGCCAATCGCCATCACCTCGCCGACGGCCTTCATCTGCGGCCCCAGCACTCTGTCCACCCCGGCGAACTTCTCGAAATTCCAGCGCGGGATTTTGACGACCACATAATCCAGCGACGGCTCGAAGCTGGCCGGTGTCACGCGCGTGATGTCGTTGGGGATCTCGTCCAGCGTGAAGCCGACCGCCAGCAGCGCGGCGATTTTGGCGATGGGAAAACCGGTCGCTTTGCTCGCCAGCGCCGACGACCGCGATACGCGCGGGTTCATCTCGATCACGTACACGTCGCCGTCGTCGGGGTTGATGGCGAACTGCACGTTCGCGCCGCCGGTCGCCAGCCCCACTTTGTCCAGGACGGCCCTGGCCGCGTCGCGCAGGCGCTGGAGTTCCTTGTCGGTCAGCGTTTGCGCCGGGGCGACGGTGATGCTGTCGCCGGTATGCACGCCCATCGGGTCGAGGTTTTCGATGGTGCAGACGACCACAAAGTTCCCGCGCGCATCGCGCATCACTTCCAGCTCATATTCCTTCCAGCCCAGCAGGCTTTTGTCCACCAGGATTTGCCCGATGGGGCTGAGCTTCAGGCCGCGTTCGGCGATTTCGCGCAGTTCGGCCTGGTCATGCGCCACGCCGCCGCCCGACCCGCCCAGCGTGAACGAAGGCCGCACCAGCGCCGGATAACCCAGCCGCTCGGCGGCGCTGAGGGCGTCCTCCACCGAACCGACCACCTCGCTCGGCGGCGACTTTAACCCGATGGCGGTCATGGCATCCTTGAACAACTGCCGGTCTTCGGCCAGTTCGATGCTCGGCAGACTCGCGCCGATCAGTTCGATGCCGTGTTTTTCCAGCACGCCGCGCTGATGCAGCGCCAGCGCCAGGTTCAGCGCCGTCTGCCCGCCCACCGTCGGCAGGATGGCGTCCGGCTGCTCCGCCTCGATGATACGTTCGCACATCTCCGGCGTCAGCGGTTCGATGTAAGTGGCATCCGCGAACTCCGGGTCGGTCATGATGGTGGCCGGGTTGGAGTTCACCAGCACGATCCGGTAGCCCTCGCGGCGCAGCACCTTGCAGGCCTGCACGCCGGAATAATCAAACTCGCAGCCCTGGCCGATCACAATCGGGCCGGAGCCGATAACCATCAGGGTATGAAGATCGGTTCGTCGAGGCATGGCGCACCTGTCGCTTTCTGCTGTTAGGCGCATTAAATTCGCCGGCGGCGGTTTTGTCAAGCGCCTGTCTGGTCGCAGCCGTCCCGGTTCATTCGCCCGGCAGGGGCGCGACCAGCGGCGTCGGCAGGGTTTCGACCAATCTCTGGCGCGGGTCACGCACGACAAAATTGAGCAGAAAAGCCGTCGCCAGCCCGGCCAGCACCGACAGCAAAAACGGCACGTGAAAACCGAAAGCATCCGCCAGCCCGCCGCCGATCACCGGCGCGACCAGCGTCACCGGCGCGACCAGCGTATTGGCAAGGCCGATGTAGAGCGGCTTTTCCTGCCCGACGCCGAACTCCAGCGTGAACGACATGGCAATAGACCACAGCACCGCGTTAGCAGACCCGGCCAGGGCGAAGGCCGCGTACAGCCAGCCCGCTTCCGGGGCCAGCAGCGCCAGCACCGCGCTGGCCGTCATCATCAGCGCGCCCAACACATAGATCGTCCGATGCCCCCAGCGGTCGCCCATCCAGCCTAAAATCGGGTTGGCAAGCGCCTGCACCAGCATTAGCAGGCCGGTCAACACACCGACCGCCTCTTCGCTCATCCCAAAGCGCGTCACGGCGTACACAGTGTAAAAACTGATCGCCATCCAGGCCACCTGCGACAGCATCCGCGCCACCACATACCAGCGGAAGTTCGCGTCCCGCCGCAGAATAGCTACCATCTGCCCCCAGGCCGCATGGCCGGAATCGCCGGCCTGCGCGACAGGATGTTCCGGCTCGCGGGTCATCGCCAGGAAGCCGAACGAGAGGGTCATGAATACGCCGGTCAGCAGAAAGCAGAGCGCGAAGTTATAAGGCGGCGCTACGGTAAACAGCAGAAAACCGGCCACCACCGCGCTGCCGCTGGCGAGCAGGTTGGCCGCCGCCGACTGCGTGCCGAAAAACGTGCCGATGCGTTCTGCCGGCATAATCTTGCCAATCATGCTCTGCCAGGCGGTCGCCGTCAGGCCGCCGCCCAGCGAATGCCAGGCCACCAGCACGAAGGCCAGCGGCAGGCTCCAGTCCTTGCCCAGCGTCGGCACCAGCAGCGCCACCAGCGCCAGACCGTAAAACGGCCAGCGTTCCTGGATGGTCATCCACAGCACCATCGGTTTGTAGCGCCGCAGCCGCGCTACCCGCCCCGCCGTCAGCAGTTGGGGAAGCTGCCAGCCGATCACGTGCAGCGAAGCGATCAGCCCGATTAAAAGCCGCGAGTCGGTCAATGAATTGATGAACAGGGGAATGACGGTGACGGTCGAGGCGAAGCCCAGGCCCAGCCCGAAAAATGCACCATCCAACACGTTCACGACAAAATTATGGCGTGTGTGCCGTCGAACTTCGGTATGCCACATAAAAGCCCTCATGATGCGCCCGTCGCATTGTATCACATCAACCTCGCCGTGTGGCATTAGATGGCCTTAGTGCGGTTTCCAGTTACAGGTTGTCAGTGACCAGTTTAAATCACAACCCTTGATGCCCCTGAATACCTGATCTGGCATCTTATGGACTTGTGATTTACAGGCAGCATTCAAGCCGGATACGCTGAGTTTGCCTTAGGACGCGCAGGGACGGGTTTAAAAACTCGCCCACCCGCCCCACCCCCATCGGGCAGTTTGTACAAAGGCAAAAGACAATCTATCCGAAATTTGAGGACGCCCCCCGCCCGCCGATTGACTTGGCCGCCGATGTTGCATACACTTCATAAACGAGGGGTGTTTTTGAACAGGTTTTGGCCGATGTTATCCCGCCGCGAACAACCCTACAGCCCGCGTCGTCGCAGCCGTCGCCCGCTGACCCGTGAGGTCGAGCCGGGATTTTTGCGTTAGGCGCGACGCCACCGAACCGCGAAACCCACCCCCCTGGCCTCACAGAATGCAGGCCGGGGGTTTTTGTTTTTATGGAGGGGAGAACAGTCTGATATGAGCGAAAAAATCCGCGTTGGTGTGTATGGAGCATCCGGTTATGCCGGGCAAGACCTGGTGGAAATTCTGGCCGGGCATCCGACGGTCGAACTGGTTTTCGCCACATCCGGCGGGCAGGCGGGCCAGGCCGTCCCCGGCACGGCGCTGCGCTACGTCCACCCGGACGACGCCCCGCTGGACGAAGCGGACGCCGTTTTCCTGGCGCTGCCGCATCTGGCCTCCGCGCCGGTGGCCGCCCGCGCGCGCGCGGCAGGGCTGAAGGTGGTTGACCTGTCCGCCGATCTGCGGCTGGATACGCCAGAAGCCTACCGCCGCTGGTACGGCCACCCGCACCCGAACCCCGAACTGCTGCCGACACCCTACGGCCTGCCGGAGATCAACCGGGAGCGGCTGCGCGGCCAATCGCTGATCGCCGCGCCCGGCTGTTACCCCACCACCACCCTGCTCGGCCTGTACCCACTGCTGAAGGCGCACGCCATCGCCGACGAGACGCCGATCATCGTGGACGCCAAATCCGGCGTTTCCGGCGCCGGGCGCGAACCTAAACCGCACCTGCACTTCGTCGAAGTTTTTGGCAACCTGTCGCCCTACAGTCCGGGGCGGTCGCACCGGCACGTCGGCGAAATCGAGCAGGAGATCGCCAAACTGAACGGCCGGGTCGGCCCGCTGATTTTCACGCCGCACCTGCTGCCGGTGGATCGCGGCCTGATGGCGAGCATTTATGTCACGCTCCAGCCGGACTTCGACAGCGCGAACGCCCAAAGCCTGTACGAAGAAATCTACGACGGCGAGCCGCTGGTGAAGGTGCTGCCGCCCGGCCAGCAGGCCGCGCTCAAACACGTGGTTCGCACCAATCGCGCAGTCATCAGCCTGACGCCGGTCACGCCGCGCTACCTGCACATCACCAGCGTCACGGACAACCTGCGGAAAGGCGCGTCCGGGCAGGCCGTCCAGTGTTTCAACCTGATGTTCGATCTGCCGGAAACGCTGGGGCTAACGCAGCCATGACCGGCCTGAGTCCAGAATTAGATGCCGCAGCGTTCGACCTGCCGTCGGCGTCGGCGGCCACTGTATTGGTAACTTTATAGAGGAGCGGATAATATGGCGCAGCCTGTAGTCATTAAAATCGGCGGCAACGAAATTGACGACCCGGCTTTTTTGGCCGAACTGGCTCCGGCGGTGAAGGCGGTCGGCGCGCCGGTCGTGATCGTACACGGCGGCGGGCGCGAGATTTCCGCCATGCAGCAGACGATGGGCATCCAGCCACGCTACCTGGACGGCGTGCGTGTGACCGACGCGCCCTCATTGGCGGTGGTCGAAATGGTGCTGGGCGGCCTGGTCAACCAGCGCCTGGTGCGTTATCTGATTACCGGCGGCGTGGAGGCGATGGGGCTGCGCGGTCTTGACCGGGGGCTGGTGCGCGCCGAAAAAATGCCGCATCCGACCGAAGACATGGGCTTCACCGGGCGCGTGACCACCGTTCGCGGCGACGTGCTGCTTGACCTGCTGGCGCGCGGCATCACGCCGGTAATCGCGCCGGTCTGCCTGGGGGCGGAAAGCGCCCTCAACGTCAACGCCGACCATGTAGCCGGGGCGGTCGCGGCGGCGGTGGGGGCCAGCCGGGCGGTTTTTCTGACCAACGTCGAGGGCGTGCTGGTGAGCGACCAGCGCGTCGAAACGCTCACGCCGGAGCAGGCCGAAGACCTGATCGCCGGCGGCACGATCTTCGGCGGCATGATCCCGAAGGTGCGGACGGCGCTGCAAGCCCTGGAAGACGGCGTGCCGGAGACGGTGATTACCAACCTGGCCGGGCTGAAAAGCGGCAGCGGCACGGTCTTCGCGCATCGCTTCGCCAGCCGTTTGACGGCGTAAAGCCCTTACCCCCGTCCCCTCTCCCGAACGCGCTACGCGCTGGGAGGGGGGAGAAATACAGGCTTTTTGGTTTGGCATCCCCATCGCCCAATCCCGTAGGGACATGTGGAAGAGGGGGAATGAGCGGGTGAGGGACAGAGTTCGACAAGATAGCACATACATTCTAGCCGCTTTTGCGTTACAATTGAGCCTTCGGGTTCCTGGGTAAGCGGAATGTATGGGCGATATGACGGCAGATTCGCGTGAAAAGGCACTGGTCGAGGAACTGTACGCGCTCATCCGGTACGTGTACCGCAAAAAGCTGGCCGACGAAATCATCCAGGCATTCGAGGATGCCTTCGCCAGCCGGACGACGCCGGAAGAACGCATCGCCATCTGCGAGCAGTGGATTGATTTTTACCGGGCGCACCGCTACCGCAAGGCCATGCGGCGGCGGCGGCCTACCAGCCAGGAGCGGTTAACGCCCTGTTCGGCCTGCGGGTATCCGGTTTCGCACCGGCATCACCTGTGGGACGTGGCGACACACGGCGAAAACCGCGTCACGGTGCAGTTGTGCGCCAACTGCCACGAACTGCACCACCTGATGTACAACACCCTGGCGCGCGACTCCGAGCGCAGCCGCAAGCTGGTGCTGCACATCCTGGCATCATCGCGCCTGTCACCGCAGGCCGTCCGGCAAATCCTGGGCTGGTGCCGGGCGATCATGCAGTACGAGGTTAAAAACGGCTGGCTGGAGGCGCATAAAGTCTCCGACCGCTGGATAGAGGAAAAACTCCATTGGGCGGACTACCTGCGGCAGGCTGAGAGCCGCGTTTGACTTTGACAAAAGGGGAACACGATGGGCGAAATCCCGAACAATCAGCAGATCATCGAGCAGGAACACCTGTACCTGGCGCAGACTTACAAACGCGCCCCATTTGCCCTCATGCACGGCGAAGGCGTGCGCCTGTTCGACGCCGACGGCAAAACCTACCTGGACTGGGTGGCCGGCATCGCCGTCAACGCCCTGGGTTACGGCGACCCGGAACTGACGCAGGCCATCAAACAGGGCGTGACCAGCGGCCTCATCCACGTCAGCAACCTGTACCACACCGCGCCGCAGGTCGAGCTGGCGCGGATGCTGGTCGAAAGTTCCTTCGCCGACCGGGTGTTTTTCACCAACAGCGGCACGGAAGCCAATGAAGGCGCGATTAAGTTCGCCCGCAAGGCAGCCTACGAAAAAGGCCGCCCGGACAAACACCAGATCGTCTGTTTCAGCGGCGCGTTTCATGGCCGGACGATGGGTTCGCTGGCGCTGACGCCGCGCGAAAAATACCAGCAGCCTTTCCAGCCGTTGATGCCCGGCGTGGTGCTGGCGGAGTTCAACGACCTGGACAGCGCCGCCGCCGCCATCGGCGACAGAACCGCCGCCGTCATCATCGAGCCGGTGCAGGGCGAGGGCGGCATCCACGTGGCGACCGATGAGTTTTTGCGCGGCCTGCGCGACCTGTGCGACCGGCACGACGCGCTGCTGATCTTCGACGAAATCCAGTGCGGCATGGGGCGCACCGGGACGCTGTGGGCCTACGAACACAGCGGCGTGTCGCCGGACGTTCTGACCGCCGCCAAACCGCTGGCGGGCGGCCTGCCCATCGGCGCGATTCTGATGACCGAGGCGGTCGCCGCCGCCATGCACCCCGGCGAACACGGCACGACCTTCGCCGGCGGCCCGCTGGTCACACGCGCCGCACAGGTGGTGCTTAAGCGCGTTAACCAACCGGGCTTCCTGCAAAACGTGCGTGAGGTGGGCGCGTACCTGGTCGAGCGCCTGTCGGAAATCAACAGCCCGCTGGTGAAGGACGTGCGCGGGCGCGGCCTGATGGTTGGCCTGGAATTAACGATTGACGCCGCCGCTGTGATCGAAGCCGGTTACGAACACGGGCTGATCCTGGTCAACGCCGGGCCGAACGTCATCCGGTTCGTGCCGCCGCTGATCGTCGAGAAAAAACATGTGGACGAACTGGTAGACAAGCTGACCGCGATCCTGGCCGGGATGGTGTAACCCGGACATGCAGAAGCGTATCTGATGACAAGGAGCAGCGGGGATGGTGGACATCTTACCGACAATTGAGGCTGTGCCGGGTTTTAAGGTCGCGGGCGTACACTGCGGCCTCAAAAAAACCGGCGCGCTCGATTTCGCGCTGGTGGTCAGCGATGCCCCCTGTGCGGCAGCGGGCGTCTTCACCACCAACCGGGTGAAGGCCGCGCCGGTGCTGGTGGACATGGAACGGCTGAAGACCAATCCTGACCGCATCCGGGCGGTAGCGATTAATGCCGGCTGCGCCAACGCCTGCACCGGGCAGCAGGGGATTGATAACGCCCGGCAAACGGCGCGCTGGGTGGCCGAATATATCGGCTGCGGCGAGGATGAAGTGCTGGTCATGTCTACGGGCGTCATCGGCACGCAGCTTCCGATGGACAAAATCAGACGCGGCGTCGAACTGGCGGTGGACTCGCTGGACGAAAACCACTGGGAAGCCGCCGCGCGCGCCATCATGACCACCGACACGCGCCCCAAAATGGCCTCGGCGGCGCTGACGGCGGCTGATGGGCAGCCCTACCGGATGGCCGGAATCGCCAAAGGCGCGGGCATGATCGCGCCCAACATGGCGACTATGCTGGGGCTGGTGGTCACAAACGCGCGTTTCCCCGGCCCGCTCCATCCACTGCTGCACGCCGCCGCCGAACAGTCCTTTAACCGGATCGTCGTGGACGGCGATATGAGTACCAACGATACGGTGCTGCTGCTGGCGAACGGCCAGTCCGGGGCGCGGGAAACGCCGGTCGGCCAGTACCCGGACGCGGTGCGGGCCGTCAGCCGCAAACTGGCACTGGACATCGTGCGCGACGGCGAAGGCGCGACCAAGTTCATCACCGTTCTCATCACCGGCGCGCCGGACGATGCGGCGGCGCGGCTGGTCGCCAATACCATCGCCACCTCGGCGCTGGTCAAAACGGCCTTCTTCGGCAGCGACGCCAACTGGGGACGCATCGTGGCGGCGGCGGGGCGCTCCGGCGTCCCGGTCAATCCCGATCAGATGCGGCTGTGGCTGTTCCCCGGCGAAACCACGACCGGGACGGAAGGCGGCCTGCTGCTGTTCGAGAACGCGATGCCAACGGCCTACCGCGAAGAACAGGCCGCCGACATTATGCGTCTGCCGTCGGTCAGCATCCGGCTGGACTGCGGCGCGGGGAACGGCGCGGCGTTGGTGTGGACGTGCGACCTGAGCGCCGAATATGTGGCGATCAACGCCGATTATCGTTCGTGATATTCGCGGGTGGGTTTCTAAACCCGCTCTCGCCTGTTTTAAGGGGTAAGTCATGCAAGGTTGTCTGGCGCTGGAAGACGGCAGCGTGTACGCGGGTCTGGGCTTTGGCGCGGAAGGCGTGCAGACCGGCGAACTGGTTTTTAATACCTCCATGACCGGCTACCAGGAAATCCTCACCGACCCGTCCTATCACAAGCAGATCGTCACCATGACCGTGCCGCACGTCGGCAATACCGGCATCAACCCGGAAGATGTGGAATCCGACCGGGTATGGGTAGCGGGTTTCGTCGTGCGGGCGCTCAGCCCGGTGGTGAGCAACTGGCGCACCCAGGGCGACCTGGACGCCTATCTGAAAGCGCAGGGCGTCATCGGCCTCAGCGACGTGCCGACGCGGGCGCTGGTGCGGCATATCCGTAGCCGGGGGGTGATGCGGGCGGCCATCGCGCATGGCGAAGCGGCGCAAGACCCGGCGGCGCTGGTCGAACAGGCGCGCCAGTCGCCGGATATGTCCGGCTGGAATCTGGTGGACGACGTGACCTGCGCCGAGCCATACAACTGGACGGAACGCAGCGACCCGCAGTGGTATCGCAGCCATCGCTACGACCCCGCCGGCCCGCTGGTGGTGGCCTACGATTTTGGCATCAAACGAAATATTTTACGCATGATGACCGACCGGGGCCTGCGGGTGCGCGTCGTGCCGGCGCACACACCCGCCGCCGACGTGCTGGCGATGAACCCGGCAGGCGTGTTCCTCAGCAACGGCCCCGGTGACCCGGCAGCCGTGACCTATGCTATCCAGAACGTGCGCGACCTGCTGGGCAAAACGTCGGTGTTCGGCATCTGTTTGGGGCATCAAATCCTGGGGCTGGCGCTGGGCGGGCGCACCGAAAAAATGCGCTTCGGGCATCGCGGCGGCAACCAGCCGGTGAAAAATCTGCTCAGCGGCGTGGTGGAGATCAGCAGCCACAATCACGGCTTCGCCGTCACGCCGGACAGCGACCTGAGCGGCGCGGAAATCACCCACATCAACCTGAACGACAATACGGTGGAAGGGCTGCGGCATGTCGGGTTAGGCGCGTTCAGCGTGCAGTACCACCCGGAAGCCTCGCCCGGCCCGCACGATTCGCTCTACCTGTTCGACGAGTTCGTGAGCCGGGTGAAGGCGTAATGGATGTATACTGAAATCGCGGATGATGTGCAATGAGGAAATCCAGCATGGCTTTTCAACGCATTACGATTGACCCTCAGCAGATGGACGGTCTGCCGTGTATTCGCGGCCTGCGTATTCCGGTGGCAGCGATTATAGATATGGTCGCGTCAGGGATGACGAATGAGGATATTCTGAGCGCCTATCCCGATTTGGAGCCGGATGATATTCGTGAGGCGCTGCAATTTGCGGCGGCGGCAGTGCGTGAGCGCCAGCTGCCGCTGGTGAGTTAAAATGAAATTCCTGGTGGACAATGCTCTGTCGCCCCTGGTGGCTGAAGAACTGCGAAGCGCCGGCCACGATGCCATGCATGTCCGACAATACGAAATGCAGTCCGCGACGGATGATCAGATTTTTGAACGCGCCGCCGAGGAAGACCGCATCATCATTTCAGCGGATACCGATTTTGGGCGCATTCTTACGCTGCGGAGCGCCGCTAAACCGTCCGTGATCTTGCTACGCTGGCCGGCGCTTCGCCAACCACAAGCGCAAGCACGGATCATCCTGAATAACCTGCCGGGTGTTCATGATGACCTGCAACAGGGTTGCGTGGTAGTAATCGAGCAGTCGCGCCTGCGCGTTCGCCCTCTGCCCATAAGGCCGGAATAGACCGATGCGTACCCGGCGGTTCAAACCCCCTTTTTGCCCACGCGCGCGAATTCACCGGCTCACGGCGGAACAGACGGCAAATAACGTATAATGAATTTACCGGTCAGGCGATATGGGGATGTTGAAGAAACACCATGACGGCAAGGGAAACCACGCGGATAAACGATCTGCTGGCGGCGCGTCCGATCACAGAAGCGATTGCGGCGGAAGTGCTGGCAACGCCGGGTTACGAACACCTCGAAATCGTGAACGGCGAGTGGGTCGGCCTGGACAAAAACGAGGAAGAAATGACCACCGGCGAAGAACGCGGCTGGATTGAAGCGTTGTTGATCGTTCTCATCGGCGGTTATGTTGTTAAACACAAACTGGGGCGCGTTTACCCCGGCGATGTAACTTTCGTCCTGGACGGCCAACCGGGGAACATTCGCCGCATGTGCGAACCGGATGTCGCATTTGTCGCGCTGGAAAACGTCACGCCGACGCAGGGGTTTATCTTCCGCGCGCCTGATCTGGCGATAGAGATTATTTCGCCCCCGCAAACCTACTCGGCCATGACCGACAAAATTGACGATTATTTCCGTTCTGGCACGCAGCAGGTGTGGCTGGTGCTGCCGGACAAAAAACAGGTCGAAGTCCATTTCCCGGACAAAAAGCCGGAGAAATACCGCATCGGGCAGTCCATCCCCGGCGGCGATCTCCTGCCCGGCTTCACGCTGGAAGTCGCGCAAGTTTTTGAAGCCTGAACGCAAACGGGGCGAACCGCCTGCGATCCGCCCCGCTCTGACTCAGCACTCCCTACTCGGCACTCAGCACTCGAACTTCAGCACTTCCCTTACGCCACATTCTCCTCAGCATGGTGGCCGTTGGCGCTGTGGCCGTTGGCGTGCGCACCGTTGGCGAAGGGGTCGTACTGCTGTTCCAGCGCCTGCCGGAACTGCGTCGTGTACAGGTTGTAGTAGTGACCCTTCTGGCGCATCAGTTCGGCGTGGCTGCCCATTTCGCTGATGCCGCCGTTTTCGATCACCAGGATACGGTCGGCGCGACGAATGGTGGACAGCCGGTGTGCGATCACAAAACTGGTGCTGTTCTTCATCACGTTTTCCATGCCCTGCTGGATGAGCGCCTCGGTCAGCGTATCTACTGAACTGGTGGCCTCGTCCATGATGAAGATGTCCGGCTGCGCCAGGATGGCCCGCGCCAGGCTGATGAGCTGCTTTTGCCCAACCGAGAGCAGCACGCCGCCCTCGCCGACCGGCTCATCGTAGCCGCGTTCCAGCGCGGTGATGAACTCGTGCGCACCGGCCAGCCGCGCCGCTTCTTCGATCTCCGCGTCGGTGGCTTCCAGCCGCCCGTAGCGAATGTTCTCTCGAATCGTGCCGGAAAACAGGTGCGGCGTTTGCAGCACCACGCCCAACCGCGCATGAATGGCGTGCAGCGTGTATTCAGTGTAGTCGCGGCCATTGATGCGGATAACCCCGGCCTTCGGCTCGTAAAAGCGGCTGAGCAGATTGACGATGGTGCTTTTGCCGCCGCCGGTCGGGCCGACCAGCGCAATCGTCTCGCCGGCTTTCACCGTCAGATTGAAGTTCGTCAGCACCGGCTTTTCCGGCTGGTAGTAAAACGTCACGTTGTCGAATTCAATCGTGCCGCGCATGGTGTCCGCCTCGACCGCGCCGGCGCGGTTGACCACTTCCGGCTTCGAGTCCAGCAGCGAGAAAAACCGCTCGGCAGAAGCGACCGCCTGCTGCATCTCGGCATACACGCGCGCCATCTCCTGCACCGGCCACATCATGAAGGTGATGTAGGCGATGAACGCCTGAATGCCGCCGACGGTGATGCCGCCGACCTGCGTTTCCAGGCCGCCGAACCAGACAATCGCGCCGACGGCGACCGCGCTGAGCAGCTGCACCACCGGCAGGAACAGCGCCGACAGCCAGGCCGCGCGATAACCTGCGCGGTACATATCGCTGGTCAGGCCGTCGAACTCCTTCAGGTTGGCGGCTTCGCGGTTGAGCGCCTTCACCACCCGCACGCCGGTGATGTTTTCGTTGTACGTGCCGGTGATCTTGGAGTTGAGCTTGCGCGCCTTTCGGTACTCGACCAGAATCTTGGTCTTAAACCACACCGCCACCACCACCAGCACCGGGATGAGCAGCAGCACCACCAGCGTAAGCTGCCAGTGGATGGTCGCCATAAACACCAGCGCCATGACGATATTCGTCACCGACCACACGATGTCCAGCATGTTCCAGGTGATGAGGTCGGCCATACGTTCGGTATCGGAACTGACGCGCGACATAATCCAGCCGACCGGCGTGCGGTCGAAGTACGAAAACGACAGGTTTTGCAAGTGGTTAAAGACCTTCTTGCGCAGATCGTACATCACGCGTTGGCCCAGGATGCCGCACAGATAGATGAACGTGAACACCGCCGCTGCCTGCAAAAAGATCATGGCGGCATAAACGATCATCAGCCCCACCAGGCGGTCGCGGTCGGCGGCCAGGATGCCCTCGTCAATGATGAGTTTGTTCAGGTAGGTGAAGAAGGCGTCCAGGAACGACACCAGCGCCACCGCCACCACAAAGCCGGCCACCCACTTCCAATGGCGCCGCGCCTGCTGCAAGATGCGGATCAGCGTCCCGCCGTTAAACTGCGACGAGAAATCTTCTTCTTCATAGTGGAAGTCCGACACTGGCGATCTCCTTTTCCAGTTCGTCTTCAATACGCGACTGCAAATCGTAGACGTGACGGTACATGCCGCCCGCCGCCATCAGTTCTTCGTGCGTGCCGCGCTGGATGATGCGGCCTTTATCGAACACCAGGATCAGGTCGGCGCGCATGACCGTCTGGATGCGGTGGGCGATGACGAATGAGGTGCGGCCCTGCATCAGGCGCAGCAGCGCCTCGCGGATCGAGTCCTCGGTTTCGGCATCCACCGACGAGGTGGCGTCATCCAGGATGAGGATGCGCGGGTTTTTGAGCAGCGTGCGCGCCAGCACGACGCGCTGTTTCTGCCCGCCGGAAAGCGTCACGCCGCGCTCGCCGACCAGGGTGTTATACCCGTCCGGGAAGGTTTCGATGACCTCATGGATAGCTGCCGCCTGCGCCGCCGCGATCACCTCGTCGTCGGGAACCTCGCGCCCGACGCCGTAAGTGATGTTTTCGCGGATAGAACGCGAGAACAGAAACGGCTCCTGCTCCACGATGCCGATCTGCCGGCGCAGGTACTGGCGCGGATAGTCGCGCAGTTCCACGCCGTCAATCGTGATGCTGCCGCTGGTATAGTCGTAAAAACGCGGCAGCAGGCTGACGACCGACGTTTTGCCGGAGCCGGTCGAACCCAGCAGGGCGACCGTCTGCCCAGGCCGGACGGTGAAGCTGATGCCTTTCAGCACCGGCGCCTCAGGGTCGTACCCGAAGGTCACGTCGTTAAAGACCACTTCGCCCTTCAGGCTGTCCGCCGGCTGGAACGCGCCTTCGGTCAGCGGTTCGCGCTCCTCGCGGATGACATGCATCACGCGCTCGAACGACACCATGCCGGTAGACATCTGCACGATCAGCCGCCCCAGGTTGCGGATCGGATTGATGATGTTGATGAGCAGCCCGGCATACGCCAGGTACGCGCCCAGCGTCAGCGTGCCGTCCAGCACCATCACGGCGGCCACCCCGTACCCGACCAGGATTTGCGCGCCGCAAATCACGTCGGTGATCGGCCAGAAGCCGGAATGCATCAGCATAAAGCGGCGGCCACGTCGGAACTTTTCGTAGTTGTCGGCCTCGAACTTATCCTGCTCGTACTGCTGACGGGCGAACGCCTTCACCACGCGCACGCCGCTCAGGTTTTCCTGCAAGGTGGTCGAAAGTTTAGCATCCTGCTGTTCGTACTCGTCCCAGGCTTTCGACACCCGGCGAAAGAAAAACAGCGACATGATGACAATCGGCGGGATGACGATCACCGACAGCAGCGCCAGCCCGACATGCAGCGACAGCAGCGCGCCGAAGTTGATGACGAACAGGATGAAAATGCGCCCGACGCCGATGGCCTGCTCCGAGAAGAAGCGGCGCACGGTATCCACGTCCGCCGTGCAGCGTTGGATGAGTTCACCCGTTTTCATGTTGTCATGATAGGTGAACGTCAGGTGCTGGATATGGTCGAACATGTAGTTGCGCAGCCGCAGCGCCACGCCTTCGGCGGTCTGCGCCGTCAGCCTGCCGCTTAAAAAGCTGAAGAAGCCTTGCAGCAGCGCCAGCCCGATGAAGCCCAGCGCCACCGACGGCAGAATCGCGGCCAGGTTGGGCGCTTGCAGCGCCTCGTCCACGAAGTAGCGAATGAGCAGAAACGACATCATGCTGAAGACTGACGCCAGACCGAGCGTGGCAACCGCCCCGAAGTAATGCCGGCGAAAGCCGGTCATCATGCGCCAGAAACCGAGCAGCCGATTATCGGACACGGACTGCTTCAAGTCATATGTATAAGCTTGCGGAAGGGGATTTATGTTCAAGTTCGCACCCTTTCAAGCGAGTCGGGTCAGCGCCCCGGCGAAACCGCCGGGTAGCCCCCTGGACGGGATGAAGACAAAAGCGAAAACAAGGCAGGGAAAGCTGCCGGGTCAAGAGATGATCTGTCGCCTGATGAAGTTGGACATTCCACAGCCTTTCGTTCTGTTCCGGTCAAAGAGCAAGCACCGCCGCAGCCAGTCATCTAAAGGCCAGAAGAGATCATAACAGGTCAAACTCGGAATGACAAGCCCCATCCCCGAATAATTCACAAAATTCGGACAAATCGCTTAAACGGGTATAAGGTTTATTGTAACACAAAAACGGCGGAGATGAGCCAGTCCATTGACGGAGAGATGGCCTGTACAAGTGAACAGGTGGGACAGGTCAGGCGCGAGGGATGCCGGCTAACCACCGGTGGAGCGGAAAAACGCGATCAGCTCGTACAGCGAGGTATATTTGCTCGTCTGCCCCGCCGCCGTCACGCGCCAGCAGCCCGGCTCGACCGTGACGCGCAGCGGCGTTTCGGTTTTGTTCTGGACGACGCAGAAGCCTTCCCGCTCCAGGGCGCGAATCGTCCATATCGCGGGAATGCCTTCGCCGATCACGCTCACCACGCCGGATGGCCTGGCCGGTATGCGAAACGCGCCGGTGTAAGCATCAAAGGCCACACCCTCGGCGCGGAAAGCCGCTTCCAGCGCGCCGCTGAGGACTAAATCTTCCGGCGCGCCCGCCACCAGCCGCCCACCCTTCGGCATCAGCCAGAGCTGGTCGGCGGAACGCAGCGCCAGGTCAAGATCGTGCGTCGAGAGCAGAATCGCGCGGCGGGTTTCCCGCGCCAGCCGCCGCAAAAGCTGCATGATCTCGGCGCGGCGCGGCAGGTCGAGGAAGGCGGTCGGTTCGTCCAGCAGCATCACGACGGGTTCCTGCGCCAGCGCGCGGGCGATCAGGATTTTCTGGCGTTCGCCATCGCTCAGTTCGTCCACCGAACGCGCCGCCAGATCGTCCGCGCCGACGGCGGTGATCGCGCGGCGGACGGCGGCTTCGTCGTCGGGGGTCAGCCGCCCCGTCCAGTCGGTGTACGGGTAGCGCCCCAGGGCGACCAGTGCGTAAGCGGGCAGAATTCCGACCTCAACGCGCTCGGTCAGCACAATGCTCAGACGCCGCGCCATCTCGCGCGGGGACAGGTCGCGCAGGTCGTCGCCCATCAGCCACACCTGCCCGGCCAGCGGCGGCTGCATCCCGGCCAGCGTCCGCATCAGCGTGGACTTTCCCGCGCCGTTCGGGCCGATCAGGCACACCAGTTCGCCGGCTTTAAGCGCAACCTGTATATCCTCGGCCACCACGCGGGACGGGCGGCGCGGCTGCCGGTAGCCGATGGACAGACGCTGCGTGCTGAGCGCCGGGTGCTGAGACAGTGCCGAGTTAGAGGGGATGAAGGCGGAGGGCGGATTCGGTTTCACCGGTTATCCGCCAAATGAGACTTGCAGCGAACGGCGGCGCAGGATGATCCAGATGACGACTGGCGCGCCGATTAAGGCGGTGACGGCGTTCAGCGGCAGCGTCACCTGGCTGCCCGGCACCTGGGCGACCAGATCGGCCAGCAGCGCGACGATGCCGCCCAGCAGCGCCGACGCCGGGATGAGCGTCCCGTGATCGGACGTGCCCAAAATCCCCCGGCACAGGTGCGGCACGGCGATGCCGAGAAAACCTATCGGGCCGCAGAAGGCCGTCACCGCGCCCGCCAGCAGCGCCGTGCTGGCGACGATGCCGGCACGGATGCGCCGCACGTTCACGCCCATGCTGCGCGCGTAGGCTTCGCCCAGCAGCAGCGCGTTGAGCGGTTTGATAAGCAGAAACGCGCCCCCAAGACCAAGCAAAATCGCCGGCGCGAAAACCGGCATCTGCCCCCAGGTGACGCCGCCAAAACTGCCGAACGTCCAGTTGAGGTAAATCTGCACCCGGTCGGCCAGGCTGAAGTACACCAGCAGGCTGACCAGCGCGCCGGTCGTGTAGCCGAACATCAGGCCCAGGATCAGCAGCGTGACGACGCTCTGCACCCGCCGTGCCACCACCAGCACCAGCGCCAGCACCACCGCCGCGCCCAGGCTGGCCGCCGCCGCCAGCCTAAAATCGCCGAACAGCCCCAGCCCGGCCACCAGCACCGAACCGGTCGTCCCGGCGCTCATCACCACCAGCGCCACCCCCAGACTGGCCCCGGAACTGATGCCCAGCACGTAGGGATCGGCCAGTGGATTGCGGAAAAGTGTCTGCATCTGCGCCCCGCCGACGGCCAGCGCCGCCCCCGCCAGCAGCGCCGTGAGCGCCTTCGGCAGCCGGAAGTTCAGCACAATCGTTTCCCAGGTGGCGCGGGAGGCCTGCCCACCGGTGAGGATGGTCACGATTTCGCCCAGCGGAATATTGACCGACCCCACCGCCAGGCTAAGCAGAAACGCGCCCAGCAGCCCCGCCGCCAGCGCCAGTAAAAGCAGCCGCCGCATCCCCAGCCGCAAATGAACGTCCTGTAAAGAGGCCGCCTGTTCCAGCGCATACGGTTTTATTTCAGCTTCCTGCATAACATCGTCCGGCTATTTCTTGTACGGGGGCAAGCCGGAAAGCCCGCCCCCGGTTTCTGTGGTCATTCGTAATGCTTTTCACCCCGTCCCCTCACCGAATTCAACGAGGGGTGAAAAACGCGCCCGTCGCTCCCCGCTCCCCTGAATTCGGGGGAGCGGGGTTGGGGGTGAGGGGGTTTGTACTACGCTATCCCCCTGCCGGGACAAGCTGTTTGTAAAAATACAGCTCATGTTCGGGCAGCAGATCGGGATGCAGAATGTGAATCAGATCGGCCAGGATGATATCCGGGTTGGCTACCCCGGTTTCGTAATAATCGCTGCCGCCATTGGCGTTCTGGCGCGCGTTGTTAGTGTATACGTTCCCGTTCTGCACGGCGGCAAACTCGGCAAACCGCTCATCCGCCGCCAACAGGTCATCCAGCGTCGTCTGGAAGGTGTTCACCCAGAAATCGGCATCAACAGCGCGATCAAGCACCGTCTCCCAGTCCAGGAACAGGCTGCCGGTGGATTCGTCGTCCGCCCACAGGTAAGCCGCGCCCGCGTCGGCCAACAGCTGCGCCAGGTAGCTGCGCCCGCCCGGCAAAAACCAGGTGTCGCCAAAGGGCGTGTTCGCCAGGACGGTTGGCTTGTCTGCCGCGCCGGCGGCCAGCGCCGCCAATTCCTGGTAGCGCGCCTCAACGCCGGCGAAGGTTTCCTCGGCCAGTGCCTCGGTATTAAAAAACAGGGCGATGAACTTGCCCCATTCCGCCTGGCCGAGCGGCGAGGTATCCAGAAAATCGGCATTGACGACTACCGGCAGACCGGCCTGTTCCAGCACTGGCAGGTTGGTATCGTCGGCGCTGAACCGCTGCATCAGCACCAGATCGGGTTCGAGGTCTACCAGCGCCTCGACGTTGGGGGCTGTGCCGCTGCCGCCGCCGCCGATCTCGGTTATATCGCCGGCTTCAAAGGCCGCCAGCACCTCCGGGCTGCTGGTATACAGGGGCGTATCTATGGCAACCAGCCGGTCAAGCAGCCCCTGCGATACAATATGCGGCAGGAACGAGGTGGACATGCTGACGAACCGCGCGCTTGGCACTTCGATCACCGGCGTCTCGCCGTAACCGTCCGGCACAGGTGTGCCGCACTGGACGAGCAGGTATTGCAGCGGCGCGTCCGCGCCCTGCCAGGGCAGCAGCACCGTCACCAGCTTGTAATGGTTGAAGTACTCGACGCTGAAACCCTGGGCATACTCGACGGTGACTTTATCGGGGAAATAATCCACGCCGGGGTCAAACGACTCGACGCACGCGGCGGTCAGATTGGCTTCCTGCGCGCCGACAACCGGGACGACCAGGAACGCGGCCAGCAGCACAAACAACAAACGGAATTTCATTTTAAGCCTCCTCGGTGCGAGATACGAGCTTTGCCGCCAGCAGCACCCTCGCGCCGAGACAACTGGCCGTACTCTGCCCGCGAACCCGGCGGCCAAACAAAAACCCGCCGGGCGGCGGGGAGCAGGTTGCATAAAATTCCATGCCCGACCCCCTTTGTCCACGAAGGTGGTACTCAAGCGGTGACGAAGGCGGGCATTCGGGCTTCTCCGGCTCGAACCAGAGTTACCGCTGCGGGACAGCGCCGGACTTTCACCGGCTTCCCCCATTATGCGCCTCGCATCCGGGCGGCAGGCGCACCCTCATCAAGCTCTTATGTTGACGATACAATGAGCCTAACACGCTCATCGCCAAATGTCAATCAAACGAATGGCATTAAAACAGCGGCAGCTGGCCGCCGTCGGGCCGGGTTTTGAGCGGGCGCGGCGGCAGCAGACCGCGCGCCTTCAGCCAGTTCGCGTCCGGGCCGTCCCAACCCAGGCGCTGCAGGCTCACGCGCCCGTTTTTATCGAAGGTCGCGCCCTCGCGCTCCAGGCGCGCGCGCTGTTCGGCGGCGGCGCGGCTGCCTTCCGGCAGGCTGATGCCGCCCTGCCCGTTGACGACCCGCTGCCAGGGGATATCCGGCGCATCGGCAGCGGAAACGGCGTTCAGCGCCTTGCCCACCCACACCGGCGCGAGGCGTGCATAATCATCCAGGTCTACGCCCTGCGGCGGCGGAATCATCGAGGCGATCTGCCCGTAGGTGCTGACCACGCCGGACGGAATCTGGCGCACGATGTCCCAGACGATGCGGCTGTAGGCTTCAGGATCGGGCGGGGTTAACATGCTGTTCGTGTCTCCCTTCTGTCCAGGCGCAGTTTCATCACGCCTAATGACTATAGACTAATGACTAACGCCTGCATCATCGCACCTGGATTCCGGTCGCCAGCGTCACGGCATCCTGTCCGGGCTGAATTTCGATACGCCGCCCCGACGCCGCATCGTACAATCCGGTGATCAGCGCCGCCGGGCCGGGCGCGGCATCGGCGTGGAACTTCAGCCGATGCGCGTCGAGCAGGTATTCGCCGGGACGCCAGCCGGTCGTCGGGCGGCTGCCGGCAGCCGGCAGCGAGTCGCTCTGGGCGATCACGCGGCCATCAACACCGACGAGCTGCACAAAAACGGTATAACTGCGCTCGGCGGCCTGCCCTGCCCGCCAGACCAGCGTCACCGGCACGTCCCGGCTGCGATCAAACGAATCGCCGCCCAGGGTGAAGCCCGCCAGCGTCCCCACGCCGGGGAATTCTGCCCCGACCGCCGTATCAAATTCCGGCGCGTCGTACAGCGCCGGCACAACTTCGACCATGTACGACGCCAGCGCGCGGCCATCCGGCAGCAGCAGCCGGGCTTCTCCGGCCTTTGCGTCCGCCGGGACGAGGACTTCGCGCCAATCAAGAACTACGTCTGAAGCCCGTCTCTCTGCGGCGTTGGGGGTGAATGCCGAACTGACCACCTGCCACCCATCGCCTGCCAGCGTTACATCGGGCAGCGCGCCCTGCCCTGACCACAGCAGCGCCAGCCGCAGGACGCCGCCGTTTTGGAGTGTGCCGCCGGTCTGGTCGTGCGCCAGCAGGCGCAGGCCATCCAGCGCCCAATCCGTCGTGACCGGCAGCCCATGGTCGCGGTTCACCCGCGCCCAGTCCGCGCCCGGCACAATTTCCCACACGCCTAACGGCAGGTCGAGAACGGCGCGCGCGCCCGGCAAGGGCGACAGATCATAACCGGACGGCCTGGCCTGTTCGTCGTACAGCCGCAGCAGCACCGGATACTGACCCGCCGGCGCGCCATAAGGCAGCCGCAGCAGCGGGTAAGCCGCCAGCGTCGAACCCGCCGGCAGCGCCGAACCGGTGCGCTGGGCGGCATCGGCGAAAATCGCGTCGGCGCGCGCCACTTCCCAGCCCAGACCGTTCTGGACGATGATCGCAGCCTTGAGATTCACGGCCATATCCTGCGCCAGCGTGATCTCCACCGGCAGGCACAGGGCGCGATCGGCGGTCGCCGATGGCAGGCCGCCAACAGCCACCACACGCGCCAGGTCGGAAACCGCTTCAAATGGGCGTAATTTCGGCAGATCGAGCGTCGGCGCGCGGTAAAGCTGACTGCTCATGCCGTAAACCGTGAACGTCTCCGGCGGGCTGGTCGTGCCATTCGCCAGCAGGCAGCCCATCAAACCGCGATAATCGGCGCGCTGCGTGTACCAGATGTTGAGCGCCACGTCGCCGCCTTCCGGCAGCAGCGGCACCACGGCATCCAGGTCGCCGCCTTCCGGCAGCGTCACGCGCCGCGCCTTCACGCCCAGCCGTTTCCAGTAGTACCACAGGTCGTAGCGGTCGGCATAAGACCAGGCCAGCACAGTATCGCGCCCGGTCAGCGTATCGGCGTAATACTGCACCATGCCGCGCGCGTCGTCGTGCTGGTAGGCCGGGTCGGTGGTGACGAAAAAGCCGGCGGCCACAAACGCGGCCAGGAAAAACCCGGCAGCCGGCGCCGCCCATCGCAGCCGCAGCCGTCCCAACCCCGCGCCGATGGCGACCAGCAGAAGCGGCGTTATCATCACCAGATAGCGCCCGTGCAGCTCGTTCCCCAGGACGACCAGCCCCAGCAGCAGGCCGCCGGTCAGCAGCGCCACGTGGCCGACCAGCCAGCGGGCGGCGGGTCTGCGCCAGGGGATCAGCAGCAGCGCCAGCCCCAGCAGGACGGCGGCCAGCGCCGAAACCGGCGTTTCCTGCCCGACCAGACTCCACGAACCCGCCCACAGCGATTCCCACATGCGGGCGAGCAGCGTTACATCTAGGGACGGCGCGCTCATCACGGCGCTGTTGGCCTCTTGCAGCAGCAGAAAACGGGTGATGAACCAGGGCAGCCACAATAGGCCGACGGCCACCTGCCCGGCCAGCCAGGGCCGCCAGTCCGGGCGGCGACGTAAGAGCCAGGCCAGCAGCGCGGCGGCATTCAGCCACAGGACGGCCACCGGGCCGGTATTGTGCGTATACAGCAGCGCCAGTTCGGCAAGCCACAGAACCGCCCATGCACACCGCGCCCGGCGTTGTTCCAGCAGTCGGTGAAAGGCCAGCGCCGCCGCCGTCACCAGGACGGCCAGCAGTGTATACATGCGCGCTTCCTGCGACGCCCACCACAGCAGCGGCGAAAACGCCGCCAGAAACGCCGACCAGACCCCGGCGCGCGCGTCGAACAGGCGGCGGCCAAACTGGTAAACCAGCGGCATCACCAGCAGGCCGGCCAGCGCCGAGAACCACCGTAGGGCGAAAGTGCTATCGCCGAAACCGCGTACCGCCGTATTTAATAGAAGATAGTACAGGGGGGGATTGGTCGGGTCGGCTTCGACCACCGCCGCCGGCGTCGGCTGAACTGCCGCGTAGGCCGACCAGCCTTCATCAAACCAGACACTTTGCGTTTGAATGTGGTATAAACGCGCTGCCGCTGCCAGGAAAATCAGCGCGATCAGCAGCCAGACAGGACGCGACAGGCGCAGGTGCATGGGGGCGCTCTATAACAAAACCCGTTCACCATCGGGGACGGCAGGCACTATACTTGCATCAAGCCTCTACAACACAGTAGAATAGTACCATAAATCTCATCCTACCAGGCAAACCGGCATGACTGACCAACCGGATAAGCAGTTCAACAAACCAACATCCCCAGCAGACAAAGCTGAACAGCCGGATACAAAGCCGGCTGTGGATAAAAAACCGGACGAAGCCGCCACCGGCGCGGCGCAGGCCGGCAAACCGCCTGAAGCAGCGCAAACGTCCGCCGAAGCTGCGGAGAAAAAACAGCCCGCCAACGGCGGCGAACCGGCGCGCCCGCCGGCTGCGTCAGCGCCCAGGACTGAAAGTCCCGCCCTGCAAGCAAAAAAGCCGGACGCCGACAAAAACGAGGCGAAGCCTGCCGGGAACGACGCGAAACCGGTCGAAAAAACCGACGCGAAACCGGCTGCCGACCAGGCCGAACCCGCGCCCCAGACCGAAAAGTCGGCCGGCAAACCGCCTGCCGAGGAAACCGCTGCCGGTATTTCGACCGCGCCGGTCACTGATGCGCTGGCAGCCCCGGCCAAACCGGCGGCCTCTGCCGGGATCATCTGCCCCAGTTGCAGCCATCGCAACCGCCCCGGCCTGCTGCTGTGTGAAAACTGTGGCACGAACCTGATGACCGGCAAGCAGACTCAGGTCGGCACACGCGACCTGAAACGCGAACAGGAAACCGCCGACCAGGAAGGCGCGCGCCTGCTGGATACCGGCCAGACCAAAGCGATTGAGAGCGCGGGCGGCAGCGCCTTCACCGAAAACATGGTGCTGCGCGTGGAAATCGAAGGCGCGGCCATGCCGATGCTGGTTTATCCCAAAGCTGAAATTATCCTGGGACGGCGCGACCCAAACACCGGCGCGATGCCTGACGTGGATTTAACGGCCTATGCCGGCTACCGCATGGGCGTCAGCCGCCGCCATGCCGCCATTCGTTTCCAGGATCGGCAGCTTAACCTGTCCGACCTGGGCAGCAGCAATGGCACATTCCTGAACGGCACGCGCCTGAACGCGCACCGGCCTTACCAACTGCGCGACGGCGACGAAATTCGCCTGGGGCAAATGGTCTTACGCTTGTTCTTTCAGGCTTCCGGTCGCAAATAGCCGCTGCGAACGCGCTAATAACCCAGAATTTCCGCCACTTCGGAGGCGGCTTTTTTGGTGGCAAACAGGACGTGCGCCATGCGGGCCTGCTTTTGCACCAGCACGGCCAGCGACGCCCGCCCGGCCGGGTACACCACCATCACCCCTTCTTCGCCTTCCATCAGCAGCCGCTCCAGGTCGCCCTGCGCCAGACGCCCCAGCGTCCGCTCGGCCAGGCCGATCAGCGTGGCAGACATAGCGGCCACCTGTGGGCTGCTGGTCGGATTCTTGTGTGGGTTTTCGTCGTCTCCCGGCGGGAAGGCCGCCACCAGCAGGCCGTCAATATTAACGATGACGGTCGCCTTGATTCCCTCAACCGCGTAATGCAGCGTTTTGAGCGCGTCTTCCAACCGTTTTTCGCGTGTTTCCTGAGCCATAGCCTCGCTCGAACCCTCTCTGGTGCGTGCGGGTGCATTGATTGACCACCCCACACAGTATAACCAAAAGCCTCTGTCGCCTCAACCGGGGCTACAGCCTTTTCAACGACCGCGCGCCCGACTCATTTCTTCCGCAAACTGCGCCAGCAGATAGCGTTCATCTTCGGTCAGATTGGCCCTCAGCAGCAAATCCGGGCGGTTAAGCCAGGTGCGGCGCAATCCCTGCTCCCGCCGCCAGCGCAGAATTTTACCATGATCGCCCTGCTGAAGAATACCGGGGACTTCCAGCCCCCGGAACACCGGCGGACGGGTGTAGTGCGGCCCTTCCAGGATTCCGTCGGCGTGGCTGTCCTCATCGGCAGCCCAGCAGGCCCCCAGCACGCCGGGGATGTGCCGCACCACCGCGTCAATCACCACCATCGCGGCCAGCTCGCCGCCGGTCAGCACATAGTCCCCGATGCTGATTTCGTCGGTGATAACCAGATCCCGCACCCGGTCGTCTATGCCTTAGTAGCGCCCGCATACCAGCGCCAGGCGCGGGTAAGCCGCCAGTTCCTTCGCTATCCGGTGAGAAAACACGCGCCCCTGCGGCGTCATCAGGATGACCGGCGTCCCCGGCGGCGCGTCTGCCAGCACATGTTCAACCGCGCTGACGACCGGCTCGGCTTTCATAATCATGCCGCCGCCGCCGCCATATGGGATGTCATCGGCGGCGCGGTGTTTGTCGGTGCAAAAATCGCGGATGTCGTGCAGCCGCAGTTCCAGCAGGCCGCGATCACGCGCCTTCCACAGCATACTTTCGGTCATCGGCCCCTGGAACATGGCCGGGAACAGGGTCAGGACATCAATTAACATGGCAGCGCGGCCTCCGTTCATCATGCCCACTGACTCCATTGTAGCTTGCATCCGCGCCGACTGAACAGGATAATAGTCGTGTTTAAGATGAAACGCGGGAAACAATAACGCTTGACGACAAATTCTCCTCATTAAACGAGACGAAAGCCGATGAAAACCAACATTTATACCATCTGGGTCAAAACCGGCGAAGCACCCCTGGGCGGGACGGACTCGAACGTCTTCATCCAGCTTTTTGGGACGAACGGGCGCACCGAAGTGCTGCACCTGCCCCCGGAGGACATCTTCGCCTTTGAGTCCGGCAGTACAGACCGTTTCATCCTGGAAGTGCCAGACCTGGGCGACCTGACGCGCTGCTGCATCGGGCAGGACGCCAGCGCCGACTCCGGCTGGTACGTGGAAACGGTGCGCGTCAAGGACGACGAAACCGACCGCGAATGGCTGTTCAGCTTCAATCAGTGGCTTGGTCGGGAAGAGTCGGGGCGGCTGTCGGCGTGCGTCGAGTGTTAATTTTCCTGGCCGCGCTGCTGCCGGGCGCGTGCAATTTGCAGCAAGGCACGCCAACGCCCGTGCCGACGCCGGATGCGCCGCAGGTCGAGTTTCGTTTTCCGGTCAACGGCAGCACCATCCTGGAAGGCGCGGAACTGACCATCGAACTGCTGGCGACCGACCCCGGCAGCGGGGTGGCGCGGGTCGAACTGCTGGTAGACGACGTATTCTACCGCGACGGCAAGCCGGAAGTCAGCCCATCGGTGCCGACCTTCACCGTCACGATGAACTGGCTGGCGCAGGGCGTGGGACCCCACGCCATGACGGCGCTAGCCTATCGCCTGGACGGCGTTTCCAGCGCGCCGGAGACGATCATTATCGAGGTGCTGCCCAACAGCGGCACACCCTGAGGAGCAAGCCTTGACCGTTTATTTGCAGCGCCTCAAAGTCGCGCCCAACCCGGAAGCCCTGACGCCCGGCGAAGCGCGTTATGTTCATGACCACTTCGACGCTTATGCCGGGGAAGTCATCGTCAATCGCCAACCGATTCCCTGGGACGCAGTTGAAACCGTCGAAGTGGCGCGCGCGGCGCGGGCGACCGGGCCGGCAGGCTGGGTAGTGCGTCATCTGGTGCATGGCAACGAACGGTTTCACGTCGGCCTTTATTTCGGAACGCAGGAAGCCGTGCTGCCGAACGTCACCCTGAACGTCGCCCGCTATATCGTCCAGGCCGTCGCCTATCATGCCCCGTCCCCGGTCGCTTACAAAGGCCCGGACGGGTTTTCGCCGCTGAAGGAAACCTGAACGATGAGCTGGATTCTGCGCGGGCTGCTGGCGCTGGCGGCGGGCTGCGCGGCGGCTGCGCCCGAACCGGCGGTCGGCTGGCCGGCCGTCACGGTCGGGCAGGCGGAACAGAGCGCCGCGCCGGCGCTGTGGGCAGACGCGGAAGGCGTGATGCTGGCCTGGGTCGGCGCCGACGAAACCGGCATCCACCAGGACGCCCGCACGATTATCCCCGGCGGCTTGACGGCGGCGGTCGTTTTGCCGCTGCCGCCAACGCGCCCTTACGGCCAGCAGCTTTCTGCGGCAGCGGGCAGCGACCGGCATTTGTTATGGCTGGATGCCGACGCTGAGGGGCAAAACCGGCTCTACGCGGCGGTCATTACCGGCGCGCTGGCGGTCAAACGCGGGCCGACGCCGGTTTCCGCGCAGATCACCCGACGCTACGCCATCCTGCCCAACGGCGACGGCACGCTGTGGGTGGTTTCTGGCGGCGGACTGGCGGCTGAACCCGGCCTGTACGCCCACTTTCTTGACCCGGCGGGACGCCCGCGACAGGAAAACCCCGCGCCCATCGTCACCAACGCCGACTGGCCGTCCTTCATTCAATGGGGTGATGGCGCGGCTGAACTGTTCTGGCGGCAGCCTTCGGACGGGACGGTGAAACACGCGCCTTTTGCTGTTGAAACCGGGACGCTCGGCAGCCCGGCACCGCTGACTACCCTCAACCTCGCAGCAGGCGACCGGCTGGATAACCTGAGCGCCGCCCGCGACCACACGCACGGCTACCTGTTCGCCAACATCACCCACGCCGACGGCGAGCGCGAAACCCGGTTCGCCGGCGGTGAGGCCGGCGCGGCAGACTGGGGCGAAATGCGGCGGCTTGGCATTGCGGTGACAACAGACCACACCTTCGCGGTCAGCTTCAACGCCGGGGCGGTGATGGCCGCCGGGACGGGCGCGCGGTGGTTAAGCCTAGCCGCGCCGGCGGCGGGCGACTTCGAGAGCCTGCCGGTAGCGGTCATGGCCGGCGACGACCTGGGAATCGTCTACTTCCAGGGCGGCCAACCTGCCGGTTTTCAGATCATCGCGCCGGACGCGAACCTGATCGGCACGCCGGCACTCCAGGCCGACCGGGAGCGTTTTCTCTATCTGGCCTGGGCGCAGCCCACCGCCGCCGGCACTGCCGCGCTGCGCCTGGCATCCCTGCGGCTGGCCGGGTGGCTGCCGGGCTGAATATCCGCTATATGAGCAGTGAATAAGGTTTTATTAAGAAAAAGCTCATAAAGCTTCTCAGAAAATCATTACCTCACTAAAATAATTCAAGAACCTTTTCTAACCCACTTCATTTTCACTCAATCTATAACCTTCACAAAGGTTCACCTAACGCTTTGAAAGGCATCTGTAAGGACTGGCGTACTAGGATACGTTTTGTTAAATGCGGCAGGAAACTATGACGACCATCGCACAGGCGAAGTTTCAGGCAATACCCCAGGTGCAGTCCCGCATCAGTCTCCAAATGGGACTGGCTGTGCTGCTGTTGGGACTCACGTTCGCCGTGCGAATCACAAACCTGAACTACAATACCTTGTTTGTGGACGAGGCGATTTACGCCACCATCGGGCAGGAAATCCTGGCGGGCGAGGACTTGCAGGCGGCCTCCACCTGGATGTTTGGGTCGTATTTTTACCCTGCGGCGGCAGCCATCAGCAGCAATACAGCCGGCATCATCGGGCTGCGCGCCTTGAGTGCCATCCTCAGCACGACGGCGGCGGTGTTCGTTTTCCTCACCACGCGGCGGCTGTTCGGGATGCAACCCGCGCTCTGGGCGCTGCTGCTCTTCGGCCTGTCCGGGGCCAGCATCAGCGTTGGGCAGTTCGCCACCTACGATGTGATGGGGCTGCCGTTCCTGGCGATTGCGCTGTACGGCATCGTTTCTGCCGCGCTCACCCGTCACCAGACAGCCTTTCTGATCGGGGCAGGCCTGGCCTTCACACTGTCGTTTCTGGGCAAATACATCGCCCTGCTCTACCTGCCGACGCTGGTGTATCTCGGTTTCGTGATGTTCATCGCCCAGCGAAAACCCATCCGCCCGCTGGCAACCCGGTTTCTGGCGGTGATCGGCCTGATACTGGGCGCTTATGTGCTGTACTTCCTGGCCGACCTGGGCGAAGTATTCAGCGGCAAACACTCGACCGATGTGGTTGATCGGCTTATCATCCTGCGCGCGATTCTCGAAGAAAACGGGCCGGCTATCCTGGCTGCCAGCATCGGCGCGTTTTTTATCCCCCGCCGGCTGCTGGGGAACTTCCCCGGCTGGCGCGGGCGTGCGCTGACGGTCGTGGCCGTTCTGGGTGTCGTGATGGCGGCGCTGGCGCTGCCCGCCTACCATCTGGTTTCATCGAACGTGCGCGCGCTGGAAAAACACGTCGTTTATGCCCTCATCTTCCTGGCGCCCCTGGCCGGGAACGGCATCGCGGCGCTGGTGGCACGTTTTCAGCACAGTGAACGCCAGCGCGTTTTCAGCGCGATTTTGACCATCGCGGCATTGGTCTGGTTCACCAACTTTTCGCTCGACCGCAACTGGAGTTTTCAGAACGGCTGGCCGAACTTCAACAGCTCCATCGAATACCTGCGTGAGAAGGGACTCAGCCCGGATGATCTGGTGCTGGCGTCTGGCTCGGCCATCTACGAATACGCATTCGGCTTCGACATCTGGAGCAGTCGCAGAGTCTGGTACAACACCTGGTACATGAAATACAAAGACATTGAAGGCGTAGATGCCATGATACTGGCAATCCAGGAACACGCCGTAGATTTTGTCGTCCTGGATGATTATTACACGCCGGAGATGAATCCAGTTCTGGAGCCGGTTCTGGAAGCTGCGGGATACCGGCAGGATTTTCAGCACCTCGAAGAGCTTGGCAACGGTGATCTAATTCGAATTCGCGTATTTCTGCCACCAGTAGAAAGCGTGCAGCAATGATACAACTGATACGCAAACATCCCCTGATGACAGTCGCGGTGATCGTCATCGTGGTCGCAAATTTCTTTTTGCAGCGATATTTAAACACGCTGGTGTGGCCGTACCTGTGGCCGCGCCCGGCGATCTTCATCCTGATAGCACTGTTCGCGCTGGCGATCTGGTTCCCCAGGTTTTTTTCCGGCACATGGGCGCTGCGCATCAGCGGCCTGTGGATGGTCTTCATCGGTGAAAGTTACCTGCTGCACAGCTTCGAGGTGCTGGTCACGCAGTTTTCCCCGGTTGCGCTCATTCACTTCCTGGGCATCGCCGGCACCTACTCGGTGATGGTCATCAGCTACATCAACCAGGCCCTGCCCAAAGATGACCGAGAAGCGCCCGACCTGCCGGACGACCTGCCGTATGTGGCGGCGGTTATCCCGACCTACGGCGAGCCGGTGGACATCCTGGAAGAAACCGCCCTGTCGCTGAAGGAACTCGACTACCCGCAGGACAGGCTGTATATCTTCATCTCCGACGACGGCCACCGGGAAGAAGTGCAGCGCATGGCCGAGTATCACGGCATCGGCTACAACCCCGGCGCACGCAAGGACGCCAAAGCCGGCAACCTCAACTCGGCTCTGCAACACCTGGACGAGTTTTTCCCGCAGGCTACACTGATTTTGACCCAGGACGCCGATGAGGTCATTGACTCCAGCTTTCTGAGAAAAACGGTCGGCTACTTCACCGACCCGGAAATCGCCTTCGTGCAGACGCCCAAAGAAGCGATTGCCCCGCCCGGCGACCCCTTCGGCGTGCGCGACCGCATCTTCTACGACGTGATTCAGCCGGGGCGCAACGGCAGCGGCGCAGCCTTCTCATGCGGCAGCGGCGTGCTGTGGCGCATCAAGGCGGTCAAGTCCATCGGCGGTTATGCTACCTGGAACGTGGTGGAAGACCTGACCACCTCGTATTTCCTGCACTGCGCGGGCTGGCGCTCTGCCTACCACAACGAAGTGCTGACACTTGGCCTGGCCCCGGACGATCTGCCGGGGCTGCTGAAACAGCGCGGCACCTGGGCGGTGGATACCTGGCGGCTGTTTCTGTTCAAGAACCCCCTGGTCATGCCGGGGCTAAAACCGCGTCAGCGGTTACAGTACCTTGAGCTGGGGCTGTTTTACATCACCTCGACATTTTTCATGCCGCTGCTGATGCTCACGCCGCTGATCTCGCTGCTGACGGGCCAGTTCGTGCCGATTGAAGGTTCGGCGCTGTTCCCCTGGCTGGTCATCAGCGTGCTGTATTATGCGTCGCTGGCGCGCGGCTTCCACGAATTCTTCAAGCGCATGTGGCAGTACTGGGTCGGCCACTGCCCCACCTATGCCAAAGCGTTCTGGATCGCCATCCGCTCGAAGAACAAAAAACCCAGCTACAAGGTGACACGCAAGACGCGGCAGGCCGGCTTCTACGGGAAGATGATCTGGCCGCAGTACCTCTATCTGGCAGTCGGGATTGTCGCCATCGTCAACGCGCTGTTTTTCATGCCGACCGTTGACCTGGGCGCGCGGCTGACCAACATCGGCATCCTGCTGTTTTTCATGTACATGGTCAGCGGCATCGTGGAAGCGTCGCTGTACGGCGTGCAGTTCATCGCGCCGCGCCAGGCGCTGGTCAAAATGCGTCGGCGGCTCGCCTATACATTTGCCGGGCTGCGCGGCGTCCGCGTCGGCGGCGACTCGGTGCAGTACCCCAGCGGCGCGGACTAACGACCGGCCCGCCGGGGCATCTGGTTTGCATGAGAGCGGGCGCAAATGCCCGCTCATTTGTTTGCAGCAGAACAGGCATCGCCGATTTTCAGCCCTTTTCGCCTGAATTTGGGAGGGAAGGGTTGGGATGGGATGAGAGGGTCTATCCGCTTACCCCGGACGGAAGAACACGCGGTACGAACTGATGGCCTGGTCGCCACCCTCGGTCACACACGGCGCGGCCACCAACGGCTGCGTAGTTGGGTCGGAGCGCCCCGGCATTTCGACGGTGTACCCCTTGCCCGCCTCCATCTGGAAATCGGCATAACCGGGGCCGCGTTCCGGCTTTAAACCGGTGAAGAACGTATCCTCACCTTCGTCCCAGCGCACGCGCGCGGCCTGTCCCGGCACACCCTGACCGTTCGAGTCCTGCACGAAAACCTCGATCAACCCGGAACTGTCCAGCGCGCAAAACGTGTTGATGGCCGCCACGATGTAATCACTCTGCGGCTGCGCGGTGGGCGCGATCACACGCGGCGGCGTCGGCGAAGGCCGCAGCGTGGTTTCCGGCGTGGGGGTTTTGCTGGCCGGGGGCAGCGGTGTGGGCGTGGGCAGGTCAATCACCACCTGCGGCGTGGCCTGGTCTTCAAACGGAATCAGCGAATCGGCACAGCCGGAGCGCCCTTGCAGCCGGTAAAACTGCATCAGGCTGCGAATGGCGCGCAGACCGCTGCTGGTGCTGGCATAGCCGGTGGTTGCCAGATCGCAGGCCACGTCGGCCACTTCCTGAATCGGGTCTGCCTGCGGGCGCAGCTCGACCAGCCGTTGAATGGCGCGATCCAGATTGCTGTCATAAGCAAAACCGAGCGCCACGCCAACGATGTACTGGGCGCGGTCGGACGGCTGAAGCTGCCAGGGTTCGGTATCGTATTCGACGCGGGTATCCAATACCCAGGCATAAAACAGCCCCGCGCCGATGCCCAGCGCCACACCGATCAGCAGGCCGATCCACGACAGCTCGCGGCGCGGTCGACGGTATTTGCTGCGACGGGAAAGACCTTCCGTTTTGTAATCGTCCATCTAGCCTCCCGTCCCGCTGATCTGCCGGTAAGGCTGCATGATGGGCGTCAGCCGCCCCAGGCTTTCGGACAGAGCCACCAGCACGCTGATGTCATCGGCGTTCTGCGAATTGCTGATGTACCGCTCGGTGACTTCCTGCACGAAGGCCGGGATATTGGCTACCCCCAGCAGGCGCAGGCGTTCGACCGCCCCACCCAGGTCGCCGTCCTTAACATAACCGGAAGCGACCATCACGATAAAGTCGTCTTTGTAACGCTGCGACAGGCTGCTGGCGGGGCTGTCCACGAACTCCACCGGAAAGCGCACCCACCCCAGATACAGGCCGATGCCCAGGCCGACGACCAGACCAAGTATGAGAGAAACCAGGAAACGAAGCATAACATCCTTCGGGTGCGTTGTAGTCCAGACTCACTATTATACCGCGCCCTGAATCGGCGCGAGTCCTGGCTGGGGAGCCGGGACTCGCAACGAGGAAAAAGCGCGTCGTCATTCCGGTATGACGGTTACTCCAAAGACCGCTGCCAGGGGCAAAAAGTTTGGATTTTGCCGCCACTCTCATGCAATACTCATCCAGACTGCCGGGAGCGGCGGTTTGGTGTTATGCTTGGCCGGTTGAAATACAACCAATCAGGAGCAGACACGATGGCTTTTGAATTCGCCACTGCCGGACAGATCGTGTTCGGCGCGGGCGCCATGCGCGAAGCCGGCCCGCTGGCCGCCCGGATGGGCAAACATGTGCTGGTCGTCACCACCGACACGCCGGAGCGCGCCGCCGGGCTGTTCGGGATTCTCCAGGCTGCCGGCCTGACCTACGACGTATTCCCGATTCTGGAAGAACCGACCGTCGAACGCATTCAGGAAGGCGTGGCGCTGGCGCGCGCGGCGGGCTGCGACGTGGTAATCGGCATCGGCGGCGGCAGCGTGATGGACGCCGGCAAAGCCATCGCCGCGCTCGTAACCAATCCCGGCAGCCCGCTGGACTACCTGGAAGTGATCGGCGCGGGCAAGCCCCTGAGCAACCCACCGCTGCCGTGTATCGCCATCCCGACCACCGCCGGAACGGGCGCGGAAGTCACCCGCAACGCCGTGCTGGCCTCGACCGAACACCGCGTCAAGGTCAGTCTGCGCAGCCCGCTGATGCTGCCGCGCGCGGCGCTGATAGACCCTGAACTGACCCACACCGTGCCGCCCGGTGTCACCGCCAGCACCGGCATGGACGCGCTGACCCAATGCCTGGAACCGTTCGTCTCTCATGCCGCCAGCCCGCTGACCGACCCCCTGTGCGCCGACGGTATGAAACGCGCCGCCCGTTCGCTGCGCCGCGCCTATGAAAACGGCAGCGACGCCGACGCCCGCGCCGATATGGCGCTGGTCAGCCTGTTCGGCGGGCTGGCGCTGGCGAACGCCAGACTGGGCGCAGTGCATGGTTTCGCCGGGCCGCTGGGCGGCATGTATCCCATTCCGCATGGCGTCGCCTGCGCCGCGCTGCTGCCGCATGTCATGGAGGCCAACATTCGCGCGCTGAAGACGCGCCAGCCAGACAGCCCCTCGCTGCGCCGCTACGATGAGGTGGCGCGTATCCTGACCGGGCGCGCGGACGCCGCCGCCGAAGATGGCGCGGCCTGGGCGCGTGACCTGGGCGCGGCGCTGGCGATCCCGCCGCTGTCTGCCTTTGGCATCCAGGCAGACCATTTTCCCGAAATCGTGGATAAATCGGCGCGCGCCAGCAGCATGAAGGGCAACCCGATCACGCTGACGCCGGACGAACTGACCGCCATCCTGACGGCGGCGCTGTAGCCGGCAACGCGCGAGGCCACCCTTACACCGGCGGCCAGGGGTAGTTCGGGCCGCTGCCCGGCTGCGGATAGCGCCGCGTCCGCAGCAGATGCCGCACGCGCCCCTGGAATGCGCGAATCTCTGCACCGGACAGCAGGTCTTTAAGCGCCCGCCGGTAGGCGTGTTCGGGGTCTTCCAGCTTGCTGCACAACCGGTCAAGGTCGGCCAGCAGGTTATCCGGCACCGGCTGGTCGGCAAAATCCCAGATCACCGTCCGCAGTTTATGCTGGCTGTGGAAGGTAATGCCGTGATCTATGCCCCACAGATGCCCCTGGTTATCCACCAGGCAGTGACCCCCTTTGCGGTCGGCATTGTTGACCAGGTAATCGAAGGCCGCCATCACGCGCAGTTGGGGAATCATGCTCGGTTCAAAGGAGAAATAATTCAGTTCCGGGTCGTGTTCGATGTAAAACTGCACCGACCCCAGCCCACGCGGCCCTTCCCGCAGCACCGTCGGCGGCACAAGCTGCCAGCCCAACTCCTGCGAAGTGAGGAAGGCCGCCACTTCCCGGTAACACAGCGTGCCTTCCGGGAAGTCCCACAGCGGGCGTTCGCCACGCTGCGGTTTATAAACCGACGGCAGCGTAACATCCTCAAAGGCAACCGAGATGAGGAACGTGTAGTTGGAGCTGTAGCGCATCAGGCCGTGTTCGGCCTGGACAACACCTTTTTCCAGCACCTCGACGACCCGTTCCAACGTGATCGGCCTGGAAGGTGGTTTTTGTGGCGTTTCGTGTTCGCTCATCGAAAAATCTCAGCCGGACGCTACGTCCAATAATAAATCAATCGTCCGTTCTGTTTGGGGTCGGGGCGGCCCGCGCTCACCACGTCCAGGGCGTGGCGGCTAAGCAGCCGCATCTGTTCCCGGCTGCACCACATTCGCACCACCCTCGGCTCAATCAGGCTGGGGTCGGCTTCCTCATCCACGACCACCGCTTCCTGGGCCACCAGCACGACCATATCGCGGTCTTCGTCATAACCCAGCCCCATCTGCGCCACCCGGAAGATCGGCTCGATGGGTTCGCGCAAATCCATATCCACACCTGCGGGTTCGGATTCTGGTTCGGCAGACGGATAGCGTTTGTCCAGATCATCAAGCATTTCGCCAATCGCTTCACTCAGGGCCCAGGCCTGCTCTTTTTCGATGATAAGGGAAACCAGTTGTTTGCCCTGGCCGCCCTGCAAATGAAAAATGCGCTGGCCTTTGGGACCAATCGTGCCAACCGTAATAAAATCCACAGGATTTAATTCAATTTGTTGACCAGGCATGGCTCGCCTTTATCGTAAATCGCCGCTCAAACAACTTCCGGTTTCGCCTGGCTGCGCTCGCGCTCCATTTGCAGCACATGAGAAATATCGTTCATCGTCGCTACATATGGACGCCCATAACCCAGCGAAAGCGCGCTGATCGAAGCCGGGGAAACCACAATCCGCTGGAAGGCATCCAGGTGCATCCCCAGGTAGTGCGCCAGGATCATTTTAATCAGATCGGCATGGGAAACAATCACCACCATATCGTGCGGGTGTGCCGCCGCCAGTTCTTCAACCGCGTTGACGGCGCGTTCCTGGACGCCGCGCATCGTTTCGCCGTTGGGGAAGCTGGCGCGCGAAGGGTAGTGCTGCACGACATGCCACATCTTGCGCTGGGTCAGCTTGCTGATCTCCTGGCCTTCCCAATCGCCATACCGCACCTCCCCGATGCCGGCATGATGCCGGATGGTCAGGTGGGGATGGTGTTTCTGAATCGCCTGCGCCGTTTCCATCGTGCGCTCCAGCGGGCTGGAATACAGGTGCTGGATGGGCGCGTCGGCCAGCCGCCGGCCCAGAACTTCTGCCTGCGCCATCCCCTCTTCGTTCAGATGGACGCCAGGAGTCCAGCCGGCCAGTTTGCCCGTCTTTACATAATCGTTTACCGCATGTCGAATGAGCAGGATGTGAGTCATGGATGCCTTTTATCACCGTCTGCGCTTACATGCGATGATAGCATATCCGCCCGTTAATTGCATATCAGAGCTTGATGAGCCGACCACCCCGCGCCAAAACCGGCGGGTGAGTAGTACGGACAAACGGGAAATGCTACACTAAACTGGGTTTTTTCTGGTCTCGAAAGGATCGGCAGAATTTTATGACGACGTTGATTACGGGCGGGGCGGGATTCATCGGCAGCCAGCTTGCCGCGCGCCTGCTGCAACAGGGGCAGCCGGTCGTAATTCTGGACAACTTTGACGACTATTACGACCCGGCCATCAAACGCGCCAACGTGGCAGCCTTAGGGTCAGCGCCGGTCGTGATCGAAGGTGACGTGCGTGACCGCGCCCTGGTTGAGCAGATTTTCGACCGGCACGGCATCACCCGTATCGCCCACATGGCGGCGCTGGCTGGCGTGCGGAACTCGGTCGAACAGGGGCCGCTGTACGCCGAGGTGAACACGGTCGGCAGCACCAACCTGATGGACATCGCCCGGCAGCGCGGCCTGCAAATATTCATCCAGGCGTCCACCTCGTCGGTCTACGGGCAGGCTAAACACATACCGTTTTCGGAAGACGACGCGCCGGACTTCCCGCTCGCGCCCTACCCCGCCAGCAAACGCGCCGCCGAATTGTTCGGCTACACCTATCACCGGCTGTTCGGCCTCAACGTCACCGTGCTGCGTTTTTTCAACGTCTACGGCCCGTCGGGCCGCCCGGACATGATGCCGATCAAAGTCATCCAGTCCATCCTCAACGATGCGGTCATCACCGTTTACGATGAAGGCCGCCTGGAACGCGACTGGACGTACATTGACGACATCATAGACGGCGTGGCGGCGGCGCTGGAACGCCCGATGGGCTACCAGGTCATCAACCTGGGCTGCGGCTCGCCCATCCCGCTGACCGAATTTATCCACCTGTACGAGAAGCTGATCGGCAAAAAAGCCCTCACCCGCCCTGCCCCCGCCCCCGCCAGCGAGCCGCGCGTGACCTACTGCGACAATTCCCGCGCCCGCGCGCTGCTGGACTTCGAGCCGAAAATACGAATCGAAGAAGGGCTGGCACGCACCTGGGAATGGTATCGCCGTTATCACGGCCTTCTCACCGGTTTTTAATGTTTAATCCTGCAACGACTGTTTATTCCGCCGCTGTATCATGGCGATTTTGGCATATAATAGGACGCATATTCTGTCTGTTTTAGGGTTGAGGGATGGATATTGGGATCATCGCGGACATTCATGGAGACTATGCCGCGTTAACAACCGCTTTAGACCGCCTGGACAATTTTCATCGGGTTGAGAACATTCTGTGCGCGGGGGATTTAATCGGGCGTGGGCCGGAGCAGGATCAGGTTGTCAGCCTGATTCGCCGCCGCGGGATCATCACCGTCAAGGGCAACCATGACGAATGGAGCCACAGCCTGTCGCGCGAGAATGCGCTCTTCCTGGATGACCTGCCGATCAACTGGCAGGGGCAGTTCGGGGGCTGCAAGGTGTTTATGTGTCATGGCAAACCGGGCAATAACCTCTGGGGGCTGTACCGCGATCACGTCTCCGACACGCTGCTGAACATGATGCTCGGCTCACTGGAGGCGGATATTCTGATCGTCGGCCATACCCATGTGCCGATGTATATCCGGGTCGCCAACGGCTGCGTCATCAATCCAGGGTCGCTGTATACGTTCAATAGTATGCGGGTTTCCTCCCATACTTACGGCGTGCTGCACCTGCCGGATATGACTTTCGACCTGTACGACCTAACCGCCGAACCGATACAACCGGTGGAGACGCCATGAGCGAAAAACCGTCCGCGCCAACCGAACATTACACGCGCGAATACTTCGAGAAGTGGAATTACGCCGACCGCGGGCTGGGCAAATTCAGCATGTACTGGTTTGCCCGGCGGTATTATGCCGCGCTGGTGCGGCGTTACGCCCCGCCGGAACGCCCGCGTTTGCAGCCGTCCGCCGCCAAAGGTGGCCCCGCGCCGGAACGCGCCCTGCTGGAGATCGGCTGCGGACTGGGGCATCTGCTGGGACTGTTGCAGGACGACTTCCGCTGCACCGGCATTGACCTGATTGATTACAGCATCGAACAGACCCGCCGGAACGCGCCCAAAGCCTGCGCCATCCAGATGAGCGCCGACGACCTGAGCGCCTTCGGTGACGGCACGTTCAGCGTGGTGGTGGCGCTGCACCTGGTCGAACACCTGCCCGACCCGCCGCAGACGATACGCGAAGTCAGCCGCATCCTCGAACCGGGCGGCCTGTGGCTGTTCGCCACCCCGCACCCGGACTACAGCCTGCGCCGCTTTAAAGACCGCGACAATGACGCCATCGGCAAGGACAAGACTCATATCAACGTCCACCCCCCGGCCACCTGGCGCGCCTGGTGCGAAGCCGCCGGGCTGAAGATGCTGCGCCACTTCGGTGACGGCCTGTGGGATGTGCCATACCTGCCGCTCATCCCCAAAGCCGTGCAGTTCGGGCTGTTCGGCCTGCCGGCGCTGGTGCAGGTGGTCACGCGGACGACCTTCACCCCGCTCGCCCTGGGCGTGAACCAGATCGGCATTGCGCGGAAACTGTAGCGAACCCCATCCCCCGGCAAACCAATCAGAACTCGCCCGCCGCCCAGGCATGGACGAGGCGTTCGGTCGGCAGGAAGGCCAGCGGCGGCAGATCGTCCCGCCCAAACCAGGCGACCGCTTCGGCATCGTCGGCGGCCAGCGCCGCGCCGCCGGTCACACCGGCATCGTAAGCGATCACAATATCCGCCAGGCCGCCATCGTCCGGGGTGTGAAAAACGTCCAGCAGGCGGTTGATCTGCACCAGAAGCGCGGTTTCTTCTTCGACTTCACGGCTGGCGGCAGCGCGCGGGTCTTCGCCGGCGTCCACAAAACCGCCCGGCAGTGTCCAGAAGCCTTTTTTCGGCTCGTTGGCGCGTTTGACCAGCAGCACCCGGTCGGCCTGCATGACCAGCACCACTACCGCCACTTTCGGGTCAAAATACACGGTATGTCCGCAGGCCGGGCAGACCGGGCGTAACGCCCCATCACGCCGGCGCTGTTCCAGGCGCGCCCCGCACAGCGGGCAGAAGTTGGCCGCGCGCGGGACGCTCATGACCGCCTGCGTATCACGGTCGTCACCAGCGCCAGCGCCAGCAGCACGCCGCCGGCTGCCAACAGCACAACCGCTAGCGCATCGGACGCGGGCGGCGCGGCTTGTGGCGGCACGGGCGTGGGCATGGGCGAAGGTGTTAAAGTGGGCGTAGGCGGCGGCGTCCCGGTCAGCGTGGCCGACGCGCCCGGCGGCGGTGTGAACTGGGCGGCTGACGGTTGAGGCAGAAACGCCGGTGGCTGCGCGGGCGTCCCGGTCAGGCGGTCGTCCGACAGGTCTTCGGCCTGCGCGCCGACTACGCGCCCCACCGTTCCGGTCGGCAGCGCGGCGTTTTCCTGAGCAACCTCCGGCAGCGCCCCCGCCGGGGCCGGCGTCAGCATGGCATCTGCCGGGGCAGCCTGATCTTCCCCCTGAAGCGCGGAATCCTGGACAGCGCTGGCAGCGGCTTCGGCAAATTCGAGCGCCATCCCGGCAAGCGGCGTGGCGGCGATCAGCGTGGCCGTCATGTTCTGTCTGGCGGTTTCCTGCTCGGCGGGCATGGTCATCTGCAAGGCGACCGCCGGTTCGTCTGCCACCTGCAACGGGGCATTCATCGGGCCGCCGCGCGACAGCAGCACCACCAGCCCCAGGCCGACCAGCAGAGTCGCGGCAGCGGCGCTGATGGCGCTGAAAGCCGCCGTCGTGGGCAGGAACAGCAGCCGGGGCGGGCGCGCCATCTGCGCGGTCAGCGTAAAATCGCGCGGGGCTTTGATCGGCGGCAGACCGCGTATCAGGGCGACCGTCGCCCGCAGTGCTTCCAGTTCGCGCCGCAGCGCCGGTTCGTCGCGCAGGCGCGCTTCCAGCGCCAGACGTTCTGCTTCGTCCAAATCGCCGTCCAGATAGGCGGAAAGCTGTTCATAGTCGTGATGGGTCAAGTCGCGCGCCATGATGATCCGAAAATTACGTTATTCGCGTTCACTGTTAAGACGATAAACCGCCGGCAAAAGTTCCTGAACGGCCTGCAAACAGGCGCGCACACCCGCCCGCGCCCGGCTGAGGCGGGATTTGACCGTCCCCAGGTTGACCCCGGCGCTGTCGGCGATCTCCTGGTAGCTCAGGCCCTCGATGTCGCTCAGCACCAGCACCAGCCGTTGGTCGGCCTGGAGCGCCTGGATGCAGCGTTCAATCGCCCGGCGCAGTTCGGCCTGCTGCGCCGCCTGTTCCGGGCTGGGTGTATCGGCGGGCAGGGGCGGGCCGTCGTCGGCTTCCGCGCCGGGCATGTCACCGAACAGGGTGGCCGGTCGGCGCTTGCGGCGGCGCAGTTCATCGTAGCAGGCGTTGGTGGCGATACGAAACACCCAGGCGCGGAAACTGCCGCCCCGGTAGTCGCGCAGGTGGCGGTAAGCGGTGATGAAAGTCTCCTGTGCCACGTCGGCGGCAGCAGCCGGTTCGCCCAGGATGCGATAGGCCAGCGCATACACGCCATCCTGGTAGTGCAGCACCAGCGCGTTGAAGGCTTCCAGATCGCCGCGCCGCGCGGCCTGAATGAACGCCGGTTCGTTTTCGAGACGGCTCGCCATTGACAATCCCGCCGAAAAATTCTACTATAAAGTAGGATAGTGCTTCTTAGCTGTATATAAACTAAGTAGCAAATCTATCACGCCGATGTGGTGGAATGGCTTACACGATCGCCTCAAAAGCGATTGGGCTTCACGCCCATGTGGGTTCGACTCCCACCATCGGCACGCCGGAAAGTCAGGTTAAGCCTGACTTTTCCTTTTCCTAACTCTATCGGGCAGTGTATCCCTTCCGCCCCGGAAAATCAACCGCGCCGCTTAAATCGCTTCAAAAGCATTCCGGTCAATCAACATAGCCGTGACGGTGATCAGACCCCCTCTAAATCTCCCCCGAATTCGGGGGAGACTTTGCTGCCGGCGTGATTAAGCCGCCCTGAATTCGGCGACCTGAATGGGGACGCCTGTCCCCTGAGGGGAGGGGTCAAAAGGCGAAAGTCCGCTTATTGCGACGAAGTATCTTGGTGCGATTGCCCAGCTTAACAGAACACCCCCCTTCATCCGCCGCAAACCGGCGTTATAATAAAACGGTTGACCGAAAGCAAGCGAAAGAGAACAAATCATCATGGATCAATCCGTAAATAACATGCGCGCCCGCATCGCTCAATTGGGGGCGTGGCTGTATGACCGCCACCTGACCGACGCCGCCGGGGGTAACATCAGCGCCCTGGTGGGCGACAAGGTGTGCATCACGCCGCGTTACAGCGGCAGCAAACGCCAGTGGCAGCTTACGCCGGACGATGTGCTGGTGACCGACCTGGAGATGAACGTCCTCGAAGGCGCGGGGCAGATTTCCCGCGAGGCCAAAGCGCACTTCAGCCTGTACAAAGCTTTCGGCCACGTCGGCACCAGTGTCATCCACGCCCACCCGCGCAACCTGCTGGTGTTCGCCGCTCTTTCTCAACCCATGCCGCCGGTGCTGGAAGCCACCCGCAAATTCGGTATGACGCCGGTAGTAGGTTACGCCCCGGCGCACAGCAAAACGTTGGCCGATAACATCGTCGAGTCGGTGCGCGGGCGGGAAGAACGCATCAAAGTGCAGGCCGTCGGCACGATTGCGCCCTGGCACGGCCTGTTCGTGATGGGCAAAGACCTGGACGCGGCTTTCGACGCGGTGGAACGTTTCGACACCAACGCTTATATCATCCTGATGGCGCGGCTGATGGGCGGCGCTGAAGCCCTCGAAGCACAGCGCCAGTTGATGGACACGACCATCGCCAACTTCAAAGAAGCCTGAGCATGATCGTCACCGTCACCGCCAATACCACCCTGGACTACACGCTGTTCGTGCCGCAGTTCGAGATGAACCGCACCATGCGCGCCACCGGCACGACCTACAGCATGGGCGGCAAACCGACCGACGCCTCGTGGATTCTGGGCGAGATCGGCATCCCCAGCTTGGCGCTGGGTTTCGCCGCCGGACACAGCGGCGCGCGCGCCAAAGCCATGTTAGAGGCGCGCGGCGTCACCACCGATTTTATCGAAGTCGGCGGGGAAACGCGCATCAATGTCGTCATCATCTCGGAAGACAACAAGGGACATTCCACCATCACCACCTCGTCGCTGGAAATTGAGGAGCAGCACATCAACGCCCTGCGCGAAAAATTCCTGGCGGCGCTGGACGGCGCTTCCTGCGTCATCCTCGGCGGCACCCTGCCGCGTATGATGCGGCCTGAGTTTTATACCGAGTTCGTGGCGCTGGGGCGCGAACGCGGCCTGCCGGTGATCTTCGACGCCGACGAGCCGAACCTGAGCGCGGGGCTGCAATCCCGGCCGGCCTATATCAAACCCAACCGCGACGAACTTTCCCGGCTGACCGGCCAACCGGTGCAGTCGGTGGACGACGCCTACCGGGCCGGGCGGGACATCTTCGAGCGCACCGGCGTCTGCCCGATTATCACCCTGGGCGGCGACGGCGCGCTGGCGGTGCTGCCCGACCGCGCCTACCGCATCCCGCCGCTGGCGGTGGATGTCGTCAGCCCGGCGGGGGCCGGTGACGCGGTGCTGGCCGGGCTGGCCGCGTCCATCGAGCGCGGACAGCCGATTGAGGAAGGGCTGCGGCTGGGCGTCGCCGCCGCGACCGCCGTCTGTCTGATGCCCGGCACGGCAGACTGCCGCCGGGCGGACGTGGAGCGTTTTCTGCCATTGGTGGAGCTGCTGCCCTATCCAGGGTAATCATCAACACAGAGGCTCAAAGGCACAGAGGCCCAAAGCACTTGCTCTGTGTCTCTGCGCCTCTGAGTCTTCGTGTTATGCTTTTATACAATCAGGGATGAAAAACATGCCGATTGAAGCGGTGATTTTTGACATGGACGGCGTGCTGGTGGACAGCGAACCCTACTGGCTGGCATCGCGCGAGGAGTTCGCCCGCGACCTGGGCAAAGAATGGACGGACGCCGACCAGCGGCTGGCGATGGGACGCAACACGATTGAATGGGCGCAGGTGATGCGCGAGCGCCTAAACCTCGACTGGCCGGTCGAAACCGTGATGGCCGACGTGATCCGCCGGGTGAAACTGCACTACGATGAGCGAATGCCGCTGCGTCCTGGCGCGCTGGAAGCCGCGCATCTGGCGGCGAAACACTTCCGCGTGGCGCTGGCCTCAGGGTCGCCCACCGAAATCATCAACCATGTGCTGCGGTTAACCGGCCTCGATCAGATTTTCGAGACGGTCGTTTATGGCGACGACATGCCCAACGGCAAACCCGCGCCGGACATCTACCTGGAGACGCTGCGGCGGCTGGGCGTTCCCGCCGAACGCGCTGCCGGCATCGAGGACTCCGGCAACGGCATCCGGTCGCTGCACAATGCCGGCATGTGGATTATCGCCGCGCCCAGCCCGGACTTCCCACTCGCGCCGGAAGTGGCGGCGCTGGCGCACCGGCAGATCACCTCGTTGGAAGATTTTTCGGTGGAGCTGGTACAAAACATAACACAGAGGCTCTAAGGCCGGGAGATACAGAGAAGCTTTTTTGCTCTGTGCCTCTGAGACTCTGTGTTACGCTTTTTCGACTACCCGATTGCGCCGCCGGTCGTCGTGGCGAGTCCGCGTTCGTCGGCCACTTTTTGGGCATAACCATCGGCGCGGTAGGCCGCGATAGGATCAAGCGGCAGTCCTTTTTCCTCGCGCACCTGCATCAGCAGCGGGCGCACGTCGGTCTGAAAGGCATCTACCAGCACGCCATGCGCGCCCAGCACGTCCCCGGCCAGCTGGCGCTCGCGCAGCGTTTTAAAGTCCACGATCAGGGCTTTGGCATAGGCCGTCTGGCAGTTCAGCACGCTCACCAGCATAGCCTCCAGCTTCGGCTCGATGTTGTGACTCTGGTCAATCATGTAGGCCACGTCGCGCGCGGCGTCACCCGCCGCCACCAGTTCGACGTAAATTTCAAACAGTTCAAACGGGTTGTTCGTCCCGACGATCAGATCGTCATCGGCATAACGGCGCGCATTGAGGTGGAAGCCGCCCAGCCGCCCCTCGTCCAGCAAGAAGGCCACGATATGGGCGATATTCGTCCCCTGGGCATGGTGGCCGGTATCCACCAGCACATGCGCCTGCGGGCCGAGTTTAAGCGCGGTGGCATAGGCCATGCCCCAGTCGGCCAGGTCGGTATGGTAAAAAGCCGGTTCGAAGAATTTGTATTCGATCAACATGCGCGACCCGGCGGGTAAATGCGGGTACACCTGCCGGAGCGCGTCCTCCATGCGGTGCTTGCGCTCGCGGATGCTGTCCTGCCCGGCATAGTTGGTGCCGTCGGCGAACCACAGACTGAGCAGGCCGCTGTTCACCTTATCCATAATCTCGCAGCATTCGACCATGTGGGCGATGGCTTCCTCGCGCACGCTGGCGGACGGGTGCGTGATGCTGCCCAGTTTGTACTGGTCGTCCTGGAACAGGTTCGGGTTGACCGCGCCGATTTTGATGCCCCGATCTGCCGCGTACTGCTGCATGGCATCGTAATCATCCACTTTGTCCCAGGGGATATGAATGGCGATGGAGGGGGCGATGCCGGATAGTTTGTGAATGTAAGCGGCGTCGTCTATCCGCTCCCAGGTGTTGCGCGCCGCGCCCGGCCAGGCGAAAACCTTAAAGCGCGTGCCGCCGTTGCCGTATCCCCAGGACGGCGTTTCGATGTGCTGCTCTTTCAGTTTCGCTTTTACCGCCTCGACATCCACGTTCTGCTGCGCCAGGCGTTCGGCCAGACGCGCGTAGTCGGCCTTAAAATCCATGAAAACTTTATCCTTTGCTGAAAAATCAGTACAATAGAGGCAAGTTTTGGTTTCATTATCCTTCAGTTTATGTCTAAGCGAAAGTGATGTCAAGCATGACGGAGCCACTGTTCCTCGAAGAACGACGGCGCAGCATCCTGGAACTGCTGAAGCAGCATGGGCGCGTGTCGGTCAACGCGCTCAGCGAAAAACTCAATGTCAGCACGGTGACAATCCGCCAGGATTTGCGGGCGCTGGAAGAAGAAGGCCTGCTGGAACGCACCTACGGCGGCGCGGTGCTGCGTTCGTCGCCGCCCCCGGTGGCGGAGCTCTCGTTTGAAACGCGGCGGGAAAAATACCGCGCCGAAAAAGACGCCATCGGCCAGGCGGCGGCGGCGCTGGTGCAGGACGGTTTTGGCATCGCGCTGGATGCCAGTTCGACCGCCTACGCCATCACGCCCTACCTCAAACGTTTCGACAGCCTGACGGTCGTCACCAACAGCCTGATCGTCGCCCAGCAGTTTTTGCACACGCCGCGCATCCGGGTGCTGCTGCCCGCCGGACGGCTGCGGCGCGACTCGATTTCGGTGGTCGGCAACGCTGCCAGCCTGCCGGACATCAATCTGAACATCGGCTTTTTCGGGGCGCGCGGCCTGTCGCCGGAAGCCGGCGCGACCGAGATCAGCCAGGAAGAAGCCGAGATGAAACGCGCCATCATCGCGCGCTGCATTGCGACGGTGCTGGTGGTGGACGGCAGTAAATGGGGGCAGGTCGCGCCTTATACCTTCATAGACGCGAACGACATCACCCGCATCATCACCAGCGACAACGCCCCCCTGGAGGCGTTCGCGCCGTTTCAGGCCAGGGGCGCGACCGTAGATATGGTGAGTGTGGCAGAATAGACGCCGCCTTTTGCGTTTTTTTCCCAGAGTTGACAAAGCTCTGGCGACGCGATATAAATTAGATAGACAATGAAAGAAAACGAAACGATTTAACAATCGGCTGTGCTGAATTTGTGGTTGAGCTTTTTTTGAAAAACATGGATTATTAAGGAAATGCCGCAGAACTTATGGGACCCCCAAGAGGCCAACCACCTGCTCAACCTGGACGGGTTAGTATACCGAAGCAGGTTGTCCGGTCGTGATAATGCCAGCCTCTACCGCTTTGAGGGCAGCACCAGCGCCAGGCTCAACCGCACCGATCATATGGGGCGTGATACCCGCCTGCTGGCGGTGAAGGCTTGCGGCCCGGAGCAAACGGCCATCACCGAAAGCGATTTTGCGCTGCTGCGCCTGGACGAAATCGAGCCGCTGTTCGAGCGCGAAACGATGACCGACGCCGAAGTGGTCGTCTATCTGTCGCGCACGGTCTTCGAACCCGGACGCCCGCGCCCCGGCCTTGAAACGCTGCTGCACGCCTTCATCCCCCATCCGCACATTGACTACACCCGCCCGGACGCAATCCTCAGTCTGGCCTGCGCCCCGGACGCCGAACGGCTGGTGAGCGCCGTCTATGGAACGCGGCTGGCTTTCGTGCCGTACCAACGTCCCGGTTTCGCTCTCGGCCAACTGGTCGGGCGGCTGATGCGGCAAAACCCATCGCTCGAAGGTTTCATCCTAGGCAAAAACGGCCTGCTGACCTGGGGCGATGATGCCAGAACGTGTTACGAAAAAACCATCGCCATCATTCAGGAAGCCGAAACTTACGTCCAGGCGCGGCGCGGCGGTATACAGGTTTTCGGCGCGCCGCGCTTCCCGGCCATCAGCGCCGCCGAACGGCAGGAAATCCTAACACAAACGCTGCCGGTCTTGCGGGGCGCGCTGTCCGGCGGCAGCGGCGTCATCCTGAGTTATGACGACAGCGAAGCGGCGCTGGAACTGGCGAGCGGCGCAGCAGCCGCGACGATCGGCCGGCAGGGCGCGCCCTGCCCCGAATATGCAAAACATCTCCGACGCCTGCCGCTGTGCGTGGACTGGAAACCGGCGGACGGCCTGCCGGCGCTGCATCAGAAACTGCGCGACGGCCTCAGCGACCCCGCGCCGCGTATCGTCATCATCCCCGGTCTGGGGCTGGTGTGCGCCGGGACGGATGCCCGCAGCGCCGATCAAAATTGCCGGCTTTTCCGACAGACGATTAACATCATGGGCGGCAGCCTAGCGCTGGGCGGCTTCGAGGGGCTGACCGAAACAGAAGCTCTCGACCTGGAGCACGAAACGCGGCCCACCCCGACCGGCGAACTGGAAGGCCGGGTGGCGCTGATTACCGGCGGCACCAGCGGCATCGGCCAGGCCGCCGCCTACCGGCTGGCGCAGGACGGCGCGCATGTCGTCATCCTGGGCCGCAGCCGCGAGCGGGGCGAAGCCATCGCCGCCGACATCAACCGGCGGCACGGCCACCGCCGCGCCCTGATGATCGAGGCCGATATGCGCGACGAAGCGGCGGTCGAAGCGGCTTTCCGGCAGACGGTTTTAACCTGCGGCGGCCTGGACATCCTGGTGAACAACGCCGGCAGCGCTGGCGGCGCGCCGGTCGAAGATACCACGCTGGAGATGTGGCAGCACAATCTGGACGTTCTCGCCACCGGCTACTTTTTAGCCGCGCGCGCCGCCTTCCGGGTGATGAAAGCGCAGGGGACGGGCGGGGCGATGGTGTTCGTCGCCAGCAAAAACAGCATTGCGGCCGGCAAGGGCGCAGCTGCCTACAGCGCAGCCAAAGCTGCCGAAGTGCATCTGGCGCGCTGCCTGGCGGAAGAAGGCGGCGCTTACGGCATCCGCGTCAATTCGGTGCTGCCGGACGCGGTGATTCGCGGCAGCGGCATCTGGGACAGTGCCTGGAAGGAAGCCCGCGCCAGACAGTATGGCATCGCGGTAGATGACCTGTACGAGTTTTACCGCAAGCGCAACACACTCAAGGTGGAAATTCTGCCGGAGGACATCGCCGAAGCGATTGTTTTTCTGGCCGGGCCGCGCAGCGCCAAAACGACGGCGGCCATATTGACGGTAGATGGTGGTGTGCCAACTGCCTACGTGCGGTAAAATCAGGCGTCAAAATATCGGCTTGAACGCAAAATAGGGTTTATTCCGAAATGGCTTCAAAACATGTTATCGCGGTTGATATGGGCGCAGAGTCCGGGCGGGTGATGCGGGTCAGCCTGGACGGCGACCGCCTGAACATTGAAGAAATTCACCGTTTTCCCAGCGTGTCCGTCACCGTTCACGGCACGCTGTACTGGGACGTGCTGCGCATGTGGCACGAAATTACCACCGGCATCCGAATGGCCGCCCCCGGCGCGGCTTCAATTGGCGTGGATACCTGGGGCGTGGACTTCGGCCTGCTCGACCGCGACGGCAATCTGCTGGCGAATCCGGTTCATTACCGGGATAACCGCACCGACGGCATGATGGACTGGGTGTTCGAGCGCGTGCCGCGCCGTGAAGTATTCGAGCGCACCGGGATTCAGTTCCTTCAGCTCAACACACTCTACCAGATCGCCAGCCTGGTGAAAGCCAAAAGCCCGGTGCTGGAAAACGCCGCCTATTTCCTGATCCTGCCTGACCTGTTCAATTACTGGTTGAGCGGCGTCAAAGCCAGCGAGTTCACCATCGCCACCACCACCCAGTTCTATAGCCCGCACAGCGGCGGCTGGGATACCGACCTGCTGGCGAAAATCGGCGCGCCCACCCACATCCTGCCGGAGATTGTGCCATCGGGGACGAAACTGGGTGAATACAACGGCATCCCGGTCATCGCCCCGGCCTGCCACGATACCGGCAGCGCCGTCGCCGCCGTGCCGACCACCACCACCAACTACGCCTATCTCAGCAGCGGCACCTGGAGCCTGCTGGGGCTGGAGCTGGACAGGCCGGTCATCAACGACGCCGCCTACGCGGCCAACGTCACCAACGAAGGCGGGGTGGGCGGCAAGTTCCGTTTCCTGCGCAATATCACCGGCTTATGGCTGATCCAGCAGAGCCGCCAGGTATGGCAGGAACAAACCGGCAAACTGTACGAACACGCCGAACTGGCCGAACTGGCGCAGGCCGCCGCGCCGTTCCGGTCGCTGTTCGACCCCGATCATAAGGATTTCCTGACCCCCGGCGACATGCCCGCCCGCCTGCGCGCCCTGTGCCAGCGCACCGGCGAGCCGCAGCCGGAAACGCCGGGTCAGACCGCGCGGGCGATTTACGAAAGCCTGGCGTTTAAATATCGCTATTATCTCGAAAAGCTGGCGGACGTTTCCGGCCAGCGCGTAGACCGGCTGCACATCATCGGCGGCGGTTCGCGCAATGTTCTGTTGTGCCAGATGGTCGCCAACGCCATCGGTCGCCCGGTAGTGGCCGGGCCGGCGGAGGCGACTGCCCTGGGTAACGCGCTGGTGCAGTTTATCGCCCTGGGCGAATTCGCCGACCTGGCGCAGGCGCGCGAGCTGCTGAGCCGCAGCGCCGAAACCACCACCTACGAACCTGTCGCTACCGCCGACTGGGACGCACAGTACGCGCGTTTCCAATCGCTGCTGGTTGAGTGAAAAGTTTTTAAGGGAGGGAGTCCATCATGGCGCTGCGTTTGCGATGGCCGACCCAATATCCGCTGATCCGGCAGCCGTTCGGCGTTAACTGGACGGGCGACCCGGACTTTTACGCCCGCGCCGGTCTGTCCGGCCACGAAGGACTGGACATCGAAGCGCCGGAAGGCAGCGAAGTGTACGCCTGCGCCGATGGCGTGGTGTCGCGCATTTCGCTGGACGGCGATAACAGCCCGGACGAAAAACCCTACGGCAATCAGATTCGTATCACGCACCCCGCCGAAGGCGACGACGCCCCATACACCACCACTTACGGCCACTTGCAGCGCGTGCGGGACGGCCTGCAGGTCGGCAGCCGCGTGCTGGCCGGGGAACTGATCGCTTATGCCGGCAGCACCGGCAGGTCGCACGGCGGCGGCCATTTACATCTGATGCTCAAAAAGCGCGGCGCCAGCGCCTCCGGCGAAACGCCCTTCCCCAAAGACATCATAGACCCGACGCCGTTTCTGGAGCCGCTGGTCTTCAGCGCCCAGTTTACGACCGGCGGCAGACCAGGCACTCCTGCACCCGCGCCTGCGCCCACCCCGCCCCGGCTGGGGCCACCGCCCCTGCCGAAAGCCTTTAACGGGCGCTACCGCCTTCAGTCCAACGAGGCGCAGTTCCGCGCGCGCTGGGGTTGGGTTTCGCTGGTGGAGGGTAAACGCTACCTGAACGTGATCGCCACCGCCAACGCGCCGTACAGCAGCCCGCAGCAGCGCAAGGACGCCCACAGCGTCTTGCTGATCGAAAACGCCATTAGTTACCTGAACCCGAAGGACGAACCCAACGGCACGCCGCGCTACTGGCCGTTCAGGGGACAGTCTTACTTCTGCAATATTTTCGTCGGCGACGTAACCCGCCTGCTGCACTGCGAAGTCCCCAATAACCCGGCCATGACCACCGTCGGGCAGGTATTGAACTGGCTGCAAACGTCCGGCCCGGCGGCGGGCTGGCGGCGCGCCAAAGACGGCAAGGAAGCGCAGGACTGGGCCAACACCGGGCGCGTGGCGGTTATGCTGTGGCAGCAGGGTAAAACCAGCGACCATTCGGCACTGGTGAGGCCGGGCAAAGGTTTTGTGGATTCGAAAGGTTTCTTCTGGCCGCGCGTGGCGCAGGCCGGCGCCGTCGTCACCGGCGATGGCGATTCTTACGTGACGTTTCGCGGCAGTTCAGATAAGCCGCGCGACCGGATATTCTGGTTTTTACACGATTAGGGCTGGGCGGCCAGCAGCGAGGTCGGCGGCAGGCATCAAGCTATAGGCCGGCAGAAAGCATCGGTAAATGGGCGCAACTCTTGAACTTGAAGGCATCAACAAGCAGTTCCCCGGCGTGAAGGCACTCGACAACGTGCGCTTTGATATGGCGGCGGGTGAAGTCCACGCCCTGCTGGGCGAAAACGGCGCGGGTAAATCCACGCTGATTAAAATCATCTCCGGCGTTTACAGACCGGACGGCGGCACGATCCGGTTGGACGGCGAAACGGTGCTGTTCAACACCCCGCGCGAGGCACAGCAGCGCGGCATTGCCACCATCTACCAGGAACTCAGCCTGTACCCGGAACTGACGGTGGCGGAAAACATCTTCATGGGACACGCCCCACGCCGCAAGGTCGGGCCGGTGGACGTGCTGGACTGGAAAGCCGCCAATACCAAAGCCCAGGAAATCCTGACCTCGCTGCATATCCACACCCTGGATGTGCGGCGCAAGGTAGGCACCCTGACGGTCGGCAACCGGCAGCGCGTGGAGATCGCCAAGGCGCTGTCGCTGAATGCGCGCATCCTCATCATGGACGAACCGACTGCCGCCCTGACCGAGGCCGACGTGGAGCAGTTGTTCAGCATTGTGCGGCTGCTGCGGGAGCGCGGCGTGGGCATCATCTACATCAGCCACCGTTTGCACGAAGTTTTTGAACTGGCCGACCGCGTGACCGTGCTGCGCGACGGGCAGTATGTCGGCACCAAGCTGGTCAGCGAAACCAGCGAAAACGACCTGGTAAGCATGATGGTCGGGCGCACGATTGACAACCTGTTCCCCAAGCTGGATACCGAAATCGGCAAACCGGTGCTGGAAGTCCGCAACCTGTACCGCCGACCGATGACACGCGGCGTCAGCTTCCAGCTTCGCGCCGGGGAAATCGTCGGCCTGGCCGGGCTGGTCGGCGCCGGCCGCAGCGAAGTGGCACAGGTGATCTTCGGCATCAACCCGGCGGAAAGCGGCGAAATCCTGATTGACGGCCAGCCGGTGACGATCAAACACCCCGGCCAGGCCATGAATCACGGCATCGCCTACGTGCCGGAAGATCGCGGCACACAGGGATTGGTGCGGCAGATGCGCATCCGCGAGAACGTTTCGATGTCGGTGCTGCGGGCCATCCGCGCCGGCATATTCATCAACCGGCGCGAGGAGCGCAGCCTGGCGACCGGCATGATTAAACAGCTTAACATCCGCGCCTACAGCGCCGAGCAGGTGGTCAACAAACTCTCCGGCGGCAACCAGCAGAAGGTCGTGGTCGGCAAATGGCTGGCGAGCAAACCGCGCATCCTGATTATGGACGAGCCGACGCGCGGCATTGACGTGGGCGCAAAAGCAGAGATTCACCGCCTGATGAGCGAACTGGCAAAGGAAGGGCTGGCGGTGCTGATGATTTCCAGCGAACTGCCGGAAATCCTGGGCATGAGCGACCGCATCCTGGTGATGCGCGGCGGGCAGGTGGTGGCGGAATATTCGCGCGCGGAAGCCACCCAGGAACGCATCGCCGCCGCCATGATGAGTGAAACCGCCGGAAATGGCGCGCCGGAGTCGGAAACCGTAATGATAGATGAAAGCGAAACAGCATGACAGCAACAACCGTTTCAGCCGCCCGGCAGTCCTCCCCAGGCTGGCTCAAAAACCTTCGGACGCTGGTCAGCGGGCAGGAAGGCGCGCTGACGCTGAGCCTGGTGCTGCTGGTGATCGTGGTCGGCACGGCCAACCCACGCTTCCTGGCCCAGCAGAACATCTCCGATATTCTGCTCAACAGTTCGTATATCGCCGTCGCCGCCATCGGCATGAGCGCGGTCATCATCTCCGGCAACATTGATATTTCGGTCGGCGCGATGATCGGCGTGCTGGCGACCATCAGCGGGCAGCTTTCCATCGTGCCGGGGATGCCGATATGGATTTCGTGGCTCGTGCCGCTGATCGTCGGCCCGCTGATCGGCGCAGTGACGGGTTTTCTGGTGGCGTATTTGCGCATCCCCTCTATCGTGGTTTCGCTGGGTATGATGAGCATCCTCAAGGGCGGCCTGATTCTGGCGACCGGCGGGGTGTGGATTTACAACATGCCGCCGGAATATAAGCTGGCGCAGCAAAGTTTCCTCGGCCTGCCCGTGCCGGTCTATTTTATGCTCGTACTGACCATCCTGGCGGCGCTGTGGATGCGTTATTCCCCCTCCGGGCGCGCCATTTACGCCGTCGGCGGCAACAAAGAGGCCGCCCTGCTCTCCGGCATTTCGTCGCGCACAGTGCTGATGCGGGTGTTTATGTTCAACGGCCTGATGGTCGGCATCTCCAGCGTGCTGTTTGCCACCCAGTTCAGTTCGATTCAATCCACCGTTCCAAACGGGCTGGAACTGACCATCATCACGTCGGCGGTTGTCGGGGGTGTTAGCATCCTGGGCGGCACGGGTACGGTCATCGGCGCAACGCTGGCGACCATCCTGCTGCGGGCCATCGGCAACGGCATGATTTTTATTAACGTTTCGGCCTACTGGCTGCAAGCGGTACAAGGCACGCTCATCCTGGTGACGGTGCTGATTGACCTGCTGCGCCGGCGCCGCCAGGCCGCGCAAATTCGAGGGTAAACATCATGGCAGTCACCGAAAGATCATCGCAACTGACCAAACAGTCCAACCCCATCGTCAGCCGTTTGCGGGCCGTTGTGTTGAGTAAAGAAGGCATCCTGTTTCTGATTATGATTGCGGCGATGTTTATTCTGTCGCTGCTGACCGACAAGTTCCTGACCACCAACAACCTGCTCAACCAGCTTCGTCTGGTGACGGAAATCGGGCTGATGGCGCTGCCGATGACCTTTATCATCATCACCGGCGGCATTGACCTGTCGGTCGGCTCGATCTTCGGCCTCAGCGCCATCGTCATGGGCTTCCTCTGGCAGGATTCCGGCTGGCCGCTGGAGCTTGCCATCATCATGTGTATAGTGGTAGGGACGATAGCCGGATTCATAAACGGCCTGTTTATCGTCCGGGTGGGCGTGCCGCCGCTCATCATGACGCTGGCGACACTGGCGCTGTACCGGGGCATGGCGCTGGGCGTCAGCGAGGCGCGTTCCGCGCGCGGTTTCCCGGACTGGTTTTTTGACCTGGGGCAACGGCAGTTCCTCGGCATCCCATCGCAGCTATGGATTTTGCTGATCGCGGCCATCATGGTCGGCATCATACTGGCGCGGACGCCCTTCGGGCGCGGCATCTATGCCATGGGCAACAACGAACTGGCTGCGCGTTTTTCCGGCATTCCGGTCAGGCTGTACAAACTCGTCATTTATACCTTTTCGGGTTTTATGGCCGGGCTGGCGGGTTATATCTTCACCTCGCGCATCAGCACCACGCGCGCGGACATGGGTACAGGGCTGGAACTGGACGTGATCGCCGCCGTCGTGCTGGGAGGAACGAGCATCAACGGCGGCAGCGGCAGCATCGTCGGCACGATGATCGGCCTGATCCTGATTCAACTTCTCAAAAACGGGCTGCTGTTGGGCGGGGTCAAGGGCGACGCGACCATCGTCATCATCGGCGCGATTCTGATTCTGGCGATCCTCATCAACAACCTGGTGCAGCGCCGCACCGGCGGGGACTAAGGCGGCGGCAGACAGGGGCGCAGACGCCACGCCTGCTTGCCAAAACCTGGGAAATGAGGTAAGCTAAGTACTGACTTTTGGAAATAGCATGGTAATTTTTCCATGTTATTCTACTTAGTGTATCAAAAAGTTAAGGAGGATTCCGTATGTCTAAGAAAGTGTTTGCAGCCGTTTTAATGGTCGCCCTGGTGCTGTCGGTGGCGCTCGTGCCTGCCGTCGCGCAGGATGAGGAGCGGTGGGTCGGCGCGGATGACCTGCCGGTTTCGCCGCTGGAATGTCCTGAGGACGCTCCTGGCGCGGCGATGACGGAAGAACCGATGGAAGAGCCGGAAATGGCGGCGCTGGAATACAACGGCGGTCAACCCGTTAATGCGCCCGACCTGGCCGGCCAGGAAATCGTCCTGGTGGATGTGCCGAAGCTGATCGGCATCGGTTACTTCAACGCCACGTCGCTGGGTATGCAGCAGGCTGCCGAAGAACTGGGCAATGTCAAGGTGACGACCGACGGCCCGACCCAGGGTGACATCGTGCAGCAGGTGGCCTTCATCGAGCAGTACATCACTCAGGGCGTGAACGGCATTCTGTTCGCCGCCAACGACCCGGTGGGCATTTCGCCCGTGCTGCGCCGCGCGCTGGAATCCGGCATTCACGTGGTTGGTTATGATGCCAACAGCGAGCCGGACGCCCGCGAGTGGTTCGTGAACCAGGCCGAGTTTAACGGCATCGCCAAAGCCAAGATTGACAGCATGGTGGCGGAAATCGGGCCGGAAGGTTCGTTCGCCATCGTCACCAGCTCCTTCACCGCCCCCAACCAGTCGCGCTGGATTTCGGAAATGTGGGCCTACGCCCAGAAATGCTACCCCGATCTGAAGTGGCTGGAGACGGTTGAGTCGGCTGAAGATCAGAACCTGGCCTTCCAGCAGACCCAGACGCTGCTGAACAAATACGGCCCCGACATGGACGGCGTCTTCGGTATGTCGAGTGTGGCGTTCCCCGGCGCGGCTGACGCAGTAGCGCAGGCCGGCCTGTGTTCGCCCGATGACGCCGCCGCCGATGTGGCCGCGCCCGATGAAGAATCGGCTGTCGCCATCGTCGGCCTCAGCACCCCCAACCAGATGCGCCCGTTTGTCGAGAACGGCTGCGTCGAGTCGGTCGTGCTGTGGAACCCGGTTGACCTGGGTTATGCCGCCGTGTACGTGATGCGCGCGGTCGTGGACGGCACGCTGACGCCCGAATCGACCGAGGTCGAGGCGGGACGTCTGGGTACGCTGCAAGTTGTCAACGGCAGCGAAATCCTGCTTGGGCCGCCCTTCGTCTATACGCAGGATAACATCGCAGACTTCGACTTTTAGTTCTAAGCCAGATATTGGGGGCGTGGTTCGCCGCGCCCCCAGGCTGCTCCCCCCAGCAAAACTTGATGCATGAACATAAGCAAGAAAGCAGCACTATGAGCGAAGCACCTACCCCACTGGTTGAACTCACCCGCACCCTCGGCCAGCCACACCTCGATTATGTGATTATCGGCGAGGGCAACACCTCCTGCCGCGCCGACGATGAGTCGTTCTGGGTCAAAGCCAGCGGCCAGCAGATGCACAACATCTCGCCGGCTGGATTCGTGCAGGTGCGCTTCGATCCCATCCTCGCCATGCTGGATAAATCGCCCGGCGACCTGGCCGCGCAGAAAGCCGTCATGCAGGCAGCCAAAGTAGACCCGTCCGTGACCTTGCAGCCCTCGGTGGAAGTGAGCTTCCATGCCATGCTGCTGCGCGAGTGCGGCGTCTCGTACATCGGCCACACCCATGCGATGGCCGTCAACCGGATTATGTGCAGCCCGCGCGCGGCAGACTTTGCCAGCAAGCGTATGTTCCCCGATGAAGCCGTATTATGCGGCCCGGAATCGGTCTTTCTGCCCTATGTAGACCCCGGCCTGCCGCTGGCAGTGGCGATGCGCCAGCAGGTGCGCGCCTATCTGGACACATGGGGCGACGCGCCAAAGGTCATCCTGATGGCGAATCATGGGGTGATCGCCCTGGGGCAGACGCCCACCGAAGTTCTGAACGTCATGGCGATGTGCGTCAAAGCCGCGCACATCTTCATCGGCGCGTGTGTCGCCGGCGGGCCGGTCTTCATGGAGCCGTCCGAAGTGCTGCACATCTGCCGCAGACCGGACGAAATCTACCGGCGGCAGCAGTTCGTCGCGCGTTAAACTGGTCTTATTCCCCCCTTGACCGCCGCACACGGTTGGAACAAGATAAGTTTCAGGTATCCGTTTCTGGCTGCCGGTGGCTTCGATTATCTTGCAGGTATGGGTAACGAAACGATCATGAAAATCGGCGTGCTGGCGCTGCAAGGCGCATTCATCGAACATCTTAAAACGCTGCGGACACTGGGCGTCCAGGCCGCAGAAGTCCGCCTGCCGGACGACCTAGAAGGGCTGGACGGCCTCATCATCCCCGGCGGGGAAAGCACCACCATCGGCAAGCTGGCGGTGGAATACGGGCTGATCGAACCGCTGCGCCGTTTTGCCCGGCAAAACCCCACCTGGGGAACCTGCGCCGGGATGATCTTCCTGGCGAAAGACATCGGCCACGACCGGCAGCCGATCCTGGGATTGATGGACATCACCGTCAGCCGCAACGCCTTCGGGCGGCAGATAGACAGCTTTGAAGTAGACCTGCCGATTGCCGTCCTGGGCGACGCCCCCTTCCATGCCGTCTTCATCCGCGCCCCGGTAGTGACGGCGGTGCGCGGCAGCGCGCAGGTTCTGGCGCGTCTGGAAGACGGGCAGATCGTGGCCGTACAGGAAGGCCACTGGCTGGCGACCGCTTTCCATCCAGAGCTGACCGCTGACAGCCGGCTGCACCAGTTTTTCATCCGTCTGGTCGGCGAAAAAGGCGCGTAAAAAGCCTTGATTTTGCCGTTCACAATTGCCGATAACGTGCTACAATACGCCCGCATTAATGGATAATGGCCCAGCATGTGGCGAGGTACGCATGAGCATTTATGATGCGTTGATGTTGAGTCAAAACGGCAGTCCCTACGAAGACGAAGACCTGGAAGCCGACGAAGACCTGGACTTCGAGGACGAAGAACTGGAAGAAGTCGAGTTCGAGGACGAAGAGATTCTCGAAGAAGAAGAAATCGAAGAAGATGACGATTTCCTCGACGACGACGGCTACGACATCTCCGAATTCGAGGACGACGACTACCTGTATGACGACGACGACGATCTGCTTGACGACGAGGAAGACGAAGACTTCTACGAAGACGAGGAAGATTATTAGGCCGCGATAGGCCGCTGGCAAAACAGCACGCTGTTGCTGCGGTCGCCGTCCAGGGGCGAAGGGTCATCCTCTTCGGCGACCATTTTTGATTCTGCGCTTCAAATGGGCTGCTTCCCGGCTTATTTTCATTTAGGTATTTGTTAGTTAGCCCCTCTAGATTATACAATAGACTCATCGTCGGCTGCGTTTAGCGAGGTATCGGCGTTGTGAAGCAAGCATCTTCCCCTGTGACTGCGGTCTTCAGGCTACTGCTTAAGTGGTGGTGGCTGATCGCGCTATCGGTCGCACTCGGCGCCGGCGTCGGGTTCTTCATCCGTACTCAGCAGCCGAATATCTATTTTGCCAAAACCACCATTCTCTTCGGCCAGAACCTCGGCAGCGCCACAACGGCTACCGGGGGATCGCTGACACAGCTTACCGACATGATTACCATTTACTCCGGCCTTGTGCGGCGGCCTACCATCCTGGAGCCGGTGATTGATGACCTGGGGCTGGGCGTCAGCGTGGACACCCTGAACGGCATCATGGCCGTCAACCAGGTAGAAGACCTGCCGCTGCTGGAAATCGTGGTCGCGGATACCCGCCCCGACCGCGCCGCCGACATCGCTAACCGGGTGGCGCAGGAACTTATCAACCAGAGTCCCACCGAACAGATTTCCCAGGAGACCGAGTTCAAGCGCGAGCAGCTCCGCAGTCTGCAATCGCAGATCGAAGAACTGCAAAACGCCTACGACGCCAACATCGCTAACGGGGCAAACCTCACCTCCGCATTTGCCATCGCCCAGAATTTACAGGAGCGCGCCGGCATCCTGGAGAACCTGCAAGGGCTGCGAAGTCTGTACGCCGAAATGAGCGCCGGGCTGGCCGACCAGACCAATCTGATGCGCATCTTTGAATTCGCCGATCCCGAAACCGCGCCCCTGGTCACCAGTTCGATCATTGGGGTGGTGCTGGCCGGGGCTGCCGGCCTGCTGCTGTCAGTAGCGACCATCGTCATGATCGCGTATTTCGACGACCGACTGCTGTGGCAGGAAGGCATGGAAACCATCCAGGGCGTCAGGGTGCTGGGGCCGCTGGGGGTTGTTCCGCGCAGCAAACTGCCGCTGTACGTGGTGACGATGCCGGATGCTATCGAAAGCGAAGTGCTGCGGCAGCTGCGCGCCAAGCTGGTGCTGGCCGCCGGCGGCGATGTGCCGAAAATGGTCACAGTCACCAGCTACGACTCCGGCGACGGCAAAACCATCACGTCTTCCAACCTGGCGCTGGTGTTCGCCCATGCCGGTCTGCGGACGCTGTTGGTGGATGGCGACATTCGCAAGGGCGACCTGCACGAACTGTTCCGCCTGCCCAACGTGATGGGGCTTTCCGACATCCTTGCCAGCCGCGAAGAGATCGGCGTACTGGCTTCGCGGGCGCTGCTTGACAGCGGTTATGACCACCTGACCATCCTCACATCGGGGCGTTCCAACGCCGACCCGGCGGCGCTTTTAAGCTCCACGCGTTTTACCCGGCTGATCACGCGGCTAAAAACCCAGTTCGATGTCATCGTCATGGATTCCGTGCCGACTATCGGCGGGCCGGATTCGGCCTTTATGGCGGAAATCAGCGATGGCGTGCTGATTATCGTGGACTCGCGCCGCACGACCGAAAAAGCCCTCAAGCGCACCTTGCAGGCGCTCCAGCAGGCGCGCCGGGCGAACATCTTCGGCGTGGCCTTCAACCGGGTACATTTGCAGGCGACGGCTTCCCACAACCAGCCCTACTACCGGCGCACACTGTCGTTAAGCCCGGAACGGCTGAACCGCGAATTGGTCAGCGCCAGCAAACGCCGGTTTGGTCTCAATCGCCATATCATCACCGATAAACAGGGCGAGCGCATGTATTCCTTGAAGGCGTGCGCCATTCACCTGGGTATCACGGTCGAAACCGTCCAGAACTGGGTCAAAACCGGCTACCTGAATACGGTGCGCGTGGGACGCCGCCGCTGGGTGCGGGAAAGCGAAATTCAACTGCTGCTGGAACGCCTGCCGCGCAACCCGGTCAGCCTGGACGGCCAGGACGATCACCTGCCGGAAGTCAACGGCCTGAAGGCTTCTCCTGAACCGTCGCTGCCGGCCCTCCTGCGGGACCAGCGGGACGCGCTGCTGGACTACATGCGCGACCCGCAGCCGCTCGAAAAAGCCGACGACGAACCCGATACCCCGGCCAGTTAGTCAGGATTTGAGACGCTAACCATGCTGGTTTCGTTATTTGGTCGAAGAACGCTGATCGGCAAGCTGCGCTATTATTTTCTGGAACGCCACTACAGCCAGACAATTCGCTATGGATTGATCTTCCTGTGCCTGGCGCTGACGCTGGCTTCGACGGTGTTGTTTCGCGGCGTGATCTTCGTCGGCACAGATTTCCTGCCGGGGCTGATCCCGGTGCTGGCTTTCGTGGGGCTGGCGGCGGTGGTGGTGCTTTATAACCATCTGGAAATGGCGCTCCTGCTGGTCGTCGTCGTTTCGACCCTGCTGGCCGATGGCATCGGCACCGGCACCGGGACAAAAATCACCTTCACTTTTTTGCTGGCTATTCTGGTGGCCGGCCTGTGGTTATTTCGGTTGGTAGTCGTTGATCGCCATATCACCCTGCGCCCATCGCCGGCGAACGCTCCCGCCATCATCTTCATTATAACGGTGGTCATCTCGACCGTCTGGAGTACGGTGTTCGTAGATCAGGAAGTCAGTTATCTGCTGAATGACAAGTTGTTCCCCCGCCTGATGACGGCGGCGGTACTGATTATCTCGCCGCTGACCATGCTGATCTTCGCCAGAGAAGTGAAATCCATCCGAAGCATCCGGTTTATCATCTGGTGGTTCATCCTTGTGGGAACAATTTTTGGCGCTTACCGGCTTGCTTTCAACAACCTGCCTGCACCTTTGAACATGCGCGGGCAGTTCCCCACCTGGGTGGGTGTGCTGGCAATCGGGCAGATGCTTTTTAACACCCGGCTGCACCCGGTGTTGCGGCTGTTCCTGGGTGTCGTCGGTGGTGTCTGGTTTTACATCACCATCGGGCTGGGCATCAGCTGGTTAAGCGGGTGGGTGCCGCTGACATTCACCTTCGGTATCCTGCTGCTGCTGTACTCGCGCAAGCTAACCGCCCTGGCGATGGTCGGTCTGCTGATCTTCTTGCTCCTGAACACCCAGTTGGTGGATGAAATCGTCGGCGCCGAAACCAACGAATCCGGCGATACCCGGACGGAAGCCTGGGAACGCGCGCTGAACATTTATGATGACCACTTTCTGTTCGGTACCGGCCCGGCGGGTTATGCCTTCTACTTCGCCACCTATCTGGGGCCGGTTGGGTTTTCTCATAACAACTACATTGACATCATCTCTCAGACCGGCCTGCCGGGATTTCTCGCCTTTGTAGCCATCTGGGTTGGGATTGCGGTTGTTTCGGTACGAACCTGTTTTATCGTGCCGAAGGGAGGCTTTGAGCAGGCCGCCGCCTATGCGCTCCTGGCGGCCAATCTATCCACCTTCATTACGATGGCGTTGGGCGACTGGGTGACGCCGTTTACCTACACGCAGGGGCTGGGGGGTATAGACTATACGATTTGGGCGTGGATTCTGGGTGGGCTGACGATTGCGTTCCACCACATTCTGCGATCCCGTCAGAGCGGCGAGGCAGTATCAACATGAAGCGCATCGGCATTGTTATTCTGATCTTGTTAGGCGTTATTCCGCCCCTGACCGCGCAGGGGCAGCAGCCATCTGAAACAACCTGGTCATCCCCGCTCTTTCTGGGTACCGGCTGGTGGCAGAGTGTGACGATAGACCAGGAAGGGCGTCTGCACGTGGCCTGGTACGGTGGGCTTGAACTCGACGACGGCCTGTCCCATGACATCCTGGCCTATACCAACCGCGCCCCCGACGGCACATGGACTCCCCTGAACGATGTCATCTACACCGGCGACGGCGGTTATACAGTTCGCAATGCTCTGGCCGTCACCAGTGACGGCATTCTGCACACGGTCTTTCGAGCCGTCACCAAACACCAGTACAGCCGCGCCCCCGCCCGCGCCGCCGACCAGGCCGGACTGTGGCAAGCGCCGCTCGACCTGAATGACGGCGGTTATTATATTGATCTGACAGTCGGCGAGGGTGATGTGCTGCATCTGCTGTACAGCGGCGGCCTGGGCGCAATCAGCCGGGGGCAAACCATCAACTATGCGGAACTTAGCCCGTGCGCCTTCTGCAATGATATGTTCTACCGCCGTTCAGATGATGGCGGGAGAAGCTGGAGCGCGCCCTACCCGCTCTCATTTGAAGCCGAAACCGGCTCTGACCGCATGGATATTTTTGAAGGGCAGACCGGAAACCTGTACGCTGTCTGGGACGAGGGATACGACTGGTATGCCGGGCGCGGCGCGGCGCTCGATGTGCGCGTAGCCTATTCGCTGGACAGCGGCCTCACCTGGTCAGAGCCGATTATCCTGGACGGCGGCGGGTTCGCCGATCGAAAGCCGATTCAGATCGCGGGGGTCGAACTGATGGATGGGTCGCTGATGGTCGTATGGCGCTACTCCACCGATTTCGACCGTAACATTTACTACCAGATCACCGGCGACCTGGGGGAAACCTGGACACAGCCACAGCCGATTCCCGGTTTTGTCACGCGCAGCATCCTGGATACCCCGCTGGACGATTACGAGCTGGTGATTGACCGCCTGGGCAACGTGTCGCTGTTCGCCACCGGCCAGCCTAACGCGCAGGCCCGGTTGAACGCAGCCCTGTACCATGTTCAGTATCGCAATGGCAACTGGCTTGCCCCACAGCGCCTGTTTTACCTGCGCGAAGAACGGCCTGAGTGGCCGAAAGCTGCCGTCGGGCCGGACAACACCCTGCACCTGACGTTTTTTACACGCGGCCTGCGCGAAGACGCCAGAAGCCTGTCCGAAGACACCGGCTTCCGCATGTATTACATGAACCTGCCGGGCCGGCTGCCCTCGACTGCCCAGGCGTTCAGGCCGACCGAAACACCGCGCCCCACACCAACCATCGTTCAGGACCTGCCGCCGACCACAACCCCTTTCCCAACCGAACAGCCGATCACCGAAATTGTTCAGTTGACGACAACGGACAATTACGCTTCGCAGATTGTGCTGGGCGGTTTGTTCGCTGCCGGGCTGCTGTGCGCCATCATCCTGGCCGCTGTCCGGTTCATCGGTCGGAAATGATGGGTTTTAGCCCATCGTAAGGGTATACCGGGTAGAGTTCAAGGCGTATCCCTGATCTTATAATGGAGGATGCGCCGGATATGACGCAGGCGCTCAACGCAAAAACGATCTGGGCTTTCATCAGGGAAGCCAGCTTCACAATCACGCCGCATCCGGTCAAACGGCGTGATTGGTTCGTCCTGGCATTCATCCTCATCGTCGGCGCTGTGCCGCGTTTCGCCTATCCCGAAGCCATTGACTGGAGCAAAGACCATTCCGATATGGCGATGATGGCGCAGGACATCGTGGACGGCAAAGGCATTCCGCTGGTCGGGCAGCCCTCATCGGCGGTCATTCCCCATTCGCCGTTTTATATTTATATCCTGGTGCCGCCCTACGCCTTGACCGATGACCCGGTCATCGTCACCATGTTCATTACCGCGCTCGATCTGGTCGCCATAGGGCTGCTGTGGTTTCTGGCCTTCCGTTACTTCGGCCCGGCTGCGGCGCTGGCCGCCGGGCTGGCCTACGCCGCGAATCCCTGGGCGATTGGTTTCAGCCGCACCATCTGGTCAGGCGATCATCGTGTCCCGCTGCTGCTGCTGGCGGTGCTGCTGGGTTTTTATGGCTTTCTGGAAGGGAAACGGTGGGCGCAAATCCTGTGCCTGCCCATCCTGCTGATCGCCCTGCAAGTCCATTTTGCGGCCTGGGCGCTGCTGCCGGTATACCTGTGGCTGGTCTGGGCGGGGCGCGCCCGCACCACCCGGCGAACGCTGCTGATAAGCGTGATCCTGGGCATTCTGGTGATCCTGCCCTTCACCATCGGCACGATCCAAACGCTGACTTCCGATACCCGACTGGTGACGGATTTCCAGGGGCAGGATCGGGAACTTTCCATCCGCAATCTCGCTAAACCCTGGGGGCAGGTGGTGTGGCTGGCGACCGGGCTGGGATCGGAACAGTACGCAGCGCGCGAAACCGCCGCCGAACTGATGGCAGAAATCAACCTGCCGGTGTTCCTGTGGGTTCTGCTGGGCGCGGCGGTGGCTGCCGGTTTAATCGGCATCTGGAAATACGCGCCGCCGCCGGTCGGCATCTTCGTGCTGCTGTGGGCGTTCCTGCCGCCGCTGGTTTTTACGATACCGATTGTGGACGTGTACCCGCACTACTTCATACCGAGCATCCCCGTTTACAGCCTGCTGGCCGGCATCGGCATCCGCCGGATGATAGAGGCGCTGAACGCCCGGCTGCCGGCTGCCAGGGCGGTCGTCGGGGCGCTGTTTGCGATCATCTTCCTCACACAGATTTTGTTCAACAACGCCCTGACGGTTTATGCCGATACCCACTTCACGGCAGGACAGTTCGGCTCCGGCACGCCCATGCACTATATGAAGAATGTAGCCGCCGAATTACAGCAGCATGAGGATATTGTGGTCATCGCCAGTGACGACTGGCTGGATTTCAGCCGCACCGGCTCCTGGATGTGGGCGCCTTTCCTGCGCGATACAGCGGCCTGTCTGCGCGACATCCGTCCCGGCCAGAATGTCGCCGTCTTCCCCGACGGTCCGTTCGCGGCGACCTTCGCCCCGCGCGTCCCGGCAGCGCCGGTACTCGACGCCCTGTATCGGGCAGGGACGCCGACCGACATCCCGCTCAGGCCGGGCGAAGGTATCTACAGCATTTACAACTTTGCGCAGGCCCCAGCCTGGAACGGGCCGGAACTGACGCCGGTCACGCCGGCGCGCTTCGAAAACGGCGTCACCCTGACCGGCTACCACCTCAGCAGCGAGCAGATCACCCTGGAATGGAACCTGCCGGAAAAAAGCAAAACCAACTATCAGTATTGGATCGAAGCCCTGGATGCCGACGGGCAGTCGTTGGGCCGCCTAGAAGCCGACTTCTGGCCCGGCATCAACTGGTGCGCGGGCGACCGGCTGCTGACCTGGGCGGACGCCGGCATCTCCGCCGATCTGGACACGCTGCGGATCGGGCTGCAAGCCGCCGGGGCGGATACGCCGCTGAACATCCTTGACCAATCCGGGCAGACCGCGGGCAGCAGCGTGGACATCCGGCCATGATTTTAGGCCGCCTGCGCGCCGCCGCAAACGTTAGGTTTTTGTAAGGGCTTTTCGCTACGCTTCTTTATAATTCCCATAACAATCAGAACGGGCAATCCACTATGGCTGTACTGAAAACCGACCAACCCTTCACCGTTTCGGAAAAACCCAAAACCAGCGCCAACCTGCAAGCGTTGGGGCTGGTGCTGGCGAGTGTGGCCTTTGGCGCGGTCGGCCAGCTTGTCCTTAAGGCCGCCATGAACAGCCTGGGGGAACTTCAGCTTTCGCTGGAAACGCTGCTGGCGATGGCGACCAGCCCGCTGCTGCTGGTGGGCGTTGCCATCTTCGCCATCAGTACGCTGCTGTGGCTGCTGGCGCTGATAAAAGCCGATCTCAGCTTCGCCTATCCCTTTCTGAGCCTGACGTATATCGCCGTCCTCATCGGCGGCGCGGTGCTGTTCCACGAGCAGGTGACGTTTGACCGGGTGTTGGGTTTCGCGGTGATCGTCACCGGCGTGTGGATCGTCGCGCGCAGCGAAAAGCGGTCGGCCTGAAATGCGTATCGGAATTATCGGCGGCGGTTTGATGGGTATCGCCCTGGCTTACTTTTTGACGGAAGCCGGGGAACAGGTGACCGTCCTGGAGCAGAGTGATAAGCTGGGCGGGCTGAACGGCCAGCTTAGCTTTGGCGATGGGCTGGCGGTCGCGCGTTACCAGCACGCCATCCTGCCCAATGATGAAACCACACGCCGCCTGTGCGCCCACCTGGGGTTGGAAAACGAACTGGTTTTTGATGATGTCAAAACCGGCTTCATCCACGATAACCGGCTTTACCCGATGTCCACCCTGCTGGACTTTTTATCGTTTGCCCCGCTCAGTTTCGGCAGCCGCCTTCAACTGGGCAGTATGCTGGTGCGGGCGCGCCGCTACCGCGACTGGCAGGCACTCGACCGGCTGCCCGTTAAAAACTGGTTGGTGAAGATGAGCGGCCAGGAAGCCTTCGAGCGCATCTGGCAGCCGCTGCTGGAAACCAAATTTGACGGCGCTTACGAAACCATCCCGGCCACTTACGTGTGGGCCTGGCTGAACCGGATGCTGGCCGTCCGCCGTATCCCTCACTTCAAAAGCCGCGTGGGCTACCTGCGGCGCGGGCATCATTCGCTCATTCAGGCGTTGGCGGACGACTTCACTGCGCGCGGCGGCCAGGTGGAAACCCAGGTGCGCGTGCGCGAAATCGTCGTCGGGAACGGGCGCGTTCAGCAGGTTCGCACGCATAACGGCCTGCTGGAATTCGACGCCGTTGTGGCGGCGGTCGCTACCCCGGTTTTCGCGCGGCTCATGCCCGGCGCGGATACCGCCTATCTGGAACAGTTAAGCCGCGAGAAGTACCTCGGCCTGATCTGCCCGGTGATGGTGCTGGACAGGCCGCTTTCCGGCTACTGGACGCTGAACCTGACCGACCCGAACAGCCCGTTTTCCAGCATCATCGAAACGCCGCACCCGGAACAGGACGGATACCACATCGTTTATCTGCCCCGTTACACCGCGCCGGATAACGACTGGATGGGCGTTTCTGACGACGACATCCGGGAAGCCTGGCTATCGCATCTGCGGCAGGTTTTCCCGCAGATGCACGGCAAAGACCCGCTCTATTTTTCGGTCAGTCGGTCGCGCTATGTCGAGCCGGTCTATTCGATTCATGACACCGACAAGATTGCGCCGGTGCAGACGCCCTACCAGGGGTTGTATCTGGCGAATACCGGCCAGGTCTACCCGCAGCTTCCGTCCAGTGAGGCGGTTATCGTCCAGGCGCAGCGGGTCAGTCAGATGATTCACCGGCAGCGGCTTGTGCCTGCCGCCGTCTTGAGTTAAACCCGATCAGGAGGGAACGGGCTTCCCTTCGCCAATGAATAGACAGAAAACCATGCGCGTTCTTTTGCTCACTCAGGTTCTACCTTACCCCCCGGACAGCGGGCCGAAGGTCAAAACCTACTACGTCCTCAAATACCTGGCGCAGCAGCACGATGTCACCCTGGTGTCGTTTGTGCGGGACAGCGATAAACCCGAATACATTCGCCACCTGGAAAGTCTGTGCGAGCGCGTCGTCACCGTGCCGATGAGCCGTTCGCCCGTCCGTGACCTGGGCTTCCTATTCAAAAGCCTGACCGGCGGCCAGCCCTGGATGATGCTGCGCGACGAGCGCCCGGAGATGCGCGCCGCCCTGCGCGACCTGGCGGCCACGACGCACTTCGACGTGGTACATGCCGATCAGCTCAACATGGGGCAGTACGCCCTGCCCTTCACCGGCAGCCGCAAGGTACTCGACCTGCACAACGCCCTGTGGGTGCTGTACAAACGGCTGGCCGAAACCTTGCCGCCGACCAAACCGATGAAATATATCCTACTGCGGGACTGGCGGCTGCTGAGGCGTTACGAGGGCGCGCTGTGCCGCGCTTTCGATGCCGTGACCGCCGTCAGCCAGGAGGACCGCGCCGCGCTGATCGAGGCCGGCGCGCGCGACGACATCGCGGTGATCCCCATCGCCATAGACACCGACGAGCAGGCTTTCATCCAGCGGCAGCCTTCCGGGCCGCACATCGTCCACATCGGCACCATGTACTGGCCGCCCAACATTGACGGCATCACCTGGTTCCTGGACGAAATTTACCCGCGCATCAAACAGCAGGTGCCGGATGTTCGCTGCACGCTGATCGGCGCGCGGCCCCCGGCCAGCATCGTGGAACGCAGCCAGCGCGACCCCTCGCTGACCGTCACCGGCTACGTCGAAGACCCGCTACCCTATCTGCGCGACTCCAGCATGATGATCGTGCCGCTGCGCGCCGGCGGCGGGATGCGCGTCAAAATCCTCAACGCGCTCTCGCAGGGCATCCCGATGGTCAGCACTACCGTCGGCTGCGAAGGCATCGCCGTCGAAAACGACCGGGATATCCTGATCGCCGACGCGCCGCAGCCGTTCGCCGCCGCCTGCGTTCGCCTGCTGGCGGACGCAGACCTGAACGCCCGCATCACCCGCGCCGGACGCCAGACCGCCGAACAGCAGTACGACTACCGACAGGCCTGCCGCCCGCTGGATGCCATCTACGCGCCGGAAGCCCGTCAGCAGGTATAAAGCCTATGCGCCTTCTTTTTGTGTCGCCCTACCTGCCCTCGCTCATTCGCGTGCGCCCCTACAACTTCCTGCGCGCCCTGGTTCAGCGCGGCAATCAGGTCACGCTGGTCGCCTTGCAACCGCCGGGCGACGAAGCCGAAGCCCTGCCGGAACTGCGCGACTGGTGCGAGGCGGTGTTCGTCGTGCCGCACAGCAAAACGCAAACGCTGCTCAATGGGCTAGCTGCGCTGCCGACGCGCTTCCCCATCCAGGCGGCTTACTCGCGTTCGCTGGCCTTCACCCGCCAGGCGCAAAATATCTTGGCGCACCATCGTTTTGACGCGGCGCACATCGAACACCTGCGCGGCGCGGTTCTGGCCGAATCGCTGGGCGGCCTGCCGACGGTATATGATTCGGTGGACAGCATTTCACTGCTGTTCGGCAAGGTGCTGCAGGACGCGCCCAGCCTGAAAAGCCGCCTGATGGCGCTGCTCGACCTGGAGCGCACGCGGCGGTTCGAGAGCGCGCTCACCCGGCGCTTCGATCAAGTGACCGTCACCAGCGAAACCGACCGGCAGGCGCTGATCGAACTGGGCAGCGACGCGACGCGCATCACGGCCATCCCGAACGGCGTAGACCTGGATTACTTCCAGCCCGCCGCCGCCAAACGCGACCCGCTGCAACTGGTATTCACCGGCAAGATGAGCTATCACGCCAACATCGCCGCCGTCGAAGACCTGGCGCAGAAAATCATGCCGCTGGTATGGGCGCAGCAGCCGGATGCGCGTCTGGTGATCGTGGGCAAGGACCCGTCCCCGGCGGTGCAGGCGCTTGCCCAGCACCCCAATATCACCGTGACCGGCTTCGTGCCGGACATCCGCCCGTACCTGTCCGGGGCGGCCATCGCCGTCAGCACGGTGCGTTACGGGGTGGGCATTCAGAATAAAGTGCTGGAAGCGATGGCGATGGCTACGCCGGTGGTGTGTTCAGCCCAGGCCAGTTCCGCGCTGAAGGCCGAAAATGGGCGCGACCTGCTGGTGGGCGAAACGCCGCAGGCCGTCGCGCAGCACATCCTGACCCTGCTGGCTTCGCCAGAACAGCGCGCCCTGATGGGCGCAGCCGGGCGGCGTTATGTGGAAACTTATCATTCATGGCACAGCGCCGCCGCCCGCCTGGAAACTTTATATGCAGCGGCAGCCCAGCGCCGGCACAGCCAGGCCGGCATTTTATGAGTATTGGGAGCAGTGTGTAATGGGAACACGAGTTATCGAGCCAAAACTGGAAACGGGTTATCCGGCCTTCAACCCGGCTGATCTGATTAATGCCATCCGCCAGAACAACAATACCAAACTGCGCACCGTGCGGATCGGGCTGGTTATCGCGGATTTCCTGGCGATTGGCCTCGCCTTTCTGATAGCTTACAACCTGCGTTTCACCGGGCCAACGGCGGCCTTTTTCGACCCGACCGGGTTCACCGATTCCGGGCTTTATTCGAATTTCGCCTATGTTTTAATTCCATTATGGCTGATCTTATTCGCTTTGTTCCGGCTGTACGATCCAAGCATCCTGTTTGGCGGCCACCAGGAATACATGAACGTCTTCAACGCCTGTACGGTCGGGATTATGGCGGTCATCGTCGCCAGCTACCTTGACCCCACGCTGTTGATCGCGCGCGCCTGGCTGTTGATGGCCTGGCTGTCCGCCATCGTGCTGGTTAGCATCGAACGTTTTACCGTGCGGCGCGCTGTTTATGCGCTGCGTCGCAGGGGGCATTTTATGGCTCCGGCCTACATCGTCGGCGCGAACTCGGAAGGCATCGCCATCGCCGAGCAGTTGTTAAGCGCGCCGGTGGCGGGGGTGAACATCATCGGCTTCCTGGACGACAATATCCGCCCCGGTGAGGAAGTGCTGCCGGGCATCGTCGTTCATGGCCCCACCAGCCGCGCCGAAGAACTGACGGCGCGCTTCGGCGTCGAGCGCCTGATCGTCGCCACCAGCGGCGTCCAGCGTGATAACCTGCTCGACCTGTTCCGGCGTTTCGTCAACTCAGAAGCGATTTCGGTCTGGCTGTCCTCCGGCATGTATGAAATTTTAACCACCGGCGTGCGGGTGCAGGATGTCGGCTCGGTACCGATGGTCAGCGTCAACCGCGTGCGGCTGACCGGTTTGAACGTGGTGGCAAAAACCATTCTGGATTATGTGGGCGCGACGATGGGTTTGCTGGCGCTATCGCCGCTCTTCCTGGGTATTATCATCATCATGAAGCTGACCGACCCCGGCCCCATCATCTACCGCCGACGGGTGGTGGGCGTGGGTGGCAAGGAATTCGACGCCTTCAAGTTCCGCACGATGGTCGTCAATTCGCAGGAAGTACTGGACGAACTGCTGGCGCGCGACCCTGAAGCCCGTGCCGAATACGAGCAGTATTACAAGCTGAAAAACGACCCGCGCATCACCAAAATCGGCGCATTCCTGCGCAAGACCAGTATTGATGAACTGCCGCAGCTCATCAACGTCCTGCGCGGCGAGATGAGCCTGGTCGGGCCGCGCATGATTACGATGGCCGAACTCGAAAAATACGGCAAATGGGGGCTGAACCTGCACACCGTCAAGCCCGGCATCACCGGGTTGTGGCAGGTGGCCGGTCGCAGCGACATCACTTACGAGGAGCGGGTGCGGCTGGACATGCGCTACATTCGCAACTACTCGATCTGGCTTGACCTGCAAATTGTGTTCCAGACCATCCCGGCGGTGCTGATGAGCAAGGGAGCGTATTAAGCCTACGCCTGAATCTCCACGATCACGCCTTCTTCCGCCCAGGTGTAAAGCGCCTGGGCGTTTTCGTTGCTCAGCAGGATGCAGCCGTAAGTGACGCGCGTCCCCAGGCTGTTCGTCCATAAAAGCTGGCTGCCGCCCCGCGTGGGGAAGCCGTGAAAGCCGTTGGTGAAATCCGCGCCGGGGATAGGCCGGTAAACGCCCATAAAATTCGGCATCCACAGATTCCAGTTGGCGGCGTAAGCGTTGTCCACATGCGAGATGATCTGGTAAATGCCCGGCCAGGTCGGGCTGGAAGCGATGCCGGTGCTGACCGGCCACTCCCACTTGAGCGCGGCGTTTTCGTACACCCAGGCGCGCTGGCGGCTGATGCTGACCACGATGCGTTTATCGGGGTTAACCGGATACGGCATGAACACGTCCGGCGAGGGGATGATGATGCTCTGGCCGGGCGACAGGCTGTCCAGGTCGCCGTTGGCCTGCTGAATGTACGGGTATGGCACGCCGTAATCCCAGGCGATTCTGATGATCGTCTCGCCCGGCTGGACGATATGCTGCCGGTCATGATGGTACACGCGAACCGATGGGTCGGTGCGCTCCTGCCGGATGGCCGCCTGAACGCCGGCGACGGCTTCGTCCAGTTCCAGGTAGCGGCTGCTGTCCAGGACGGCGCGCGCTTCGGCTTCCAGGTAGGCGCGCACGCGCCCGGCATCGGCGGAAAGCGCCAGCCCGGTCGGGCTGTCCGGGTCGGGCTCGGCGGCCAGCCATTCGCTCCAGGCCGACGGCGGCAGCGACCAGTACACCGAATCGCCCGTGACCGGATCAAACAGGCGAATATCGAGGAAGCTGGACAGCAGGCGCGCGGCGCGTTCCACCATCGGCGCGGCGTCGGTCACTGCCGGCTGTACCGGCTGCATAACCAGTTCCAGCGTCCCATCGGCCAGCGCCAGGGCGGCCTCCTGCCGCAGCCGCGCCAGCGTCCCCGCCACATCCAGCGCGCGCCCCGATACCGGCGCGGTCGGCTGTACCTGACTGTTGACCAGACGCACGCCCGCGTTAACCGGCGGCTGCTCGAACTGCGGCGCGAACTCACGCAGGTTGGCCTCGGCGGTCGCCAGATCAACCGCCAGCACCGGCGGCACATCCACCCGCCCGATCAGGCCGGGCAGCAGCGCGTCGAACTGCGCCCGCCCCTGGGCATAAGCCGCCCTGGCGGTCGCTTCGGCATCCAGCATGATGCCGAACATGCCGGGATGAAACGTCCAGACGCGGGCTTCATCCCGCACGATGATCGTCTGCCAGCCGTTTTGCAGCGCCGCAACCGCCTCTTTTTCCGACAGACCGCCTAACGCCACCCCCCCGGCGTAGACGCCTGGCAAAATGCCGCCCGCATAGACCAACCCGAACGCCAGCGTCAGCGCCGCGCAGGTCATCATCACCAGCCCAGCCAGGCCCAGCGCGATATACAGCGGCCAGGTTTTGCGCCGAGGCTGCGGTCGCGGCGGGGCGGCCCGGCGGGGCGCCGGCGGCGCGGGGCGATAAGGCGCGGCGGCGCGCGCGGATGGAACAGGCCGCACGCGCACCGGCTGCGTCACCTGCGAATGGCTGGAAGGGCGGCGGGGTGATGGCATAACAGCACTCGAATCCGGCTAAAGACAGGTTTTAATGATGATCGTTATAATCACTTTATCATTATAGGGCAAGAGCGGCACAGCGCCCGCCGACGCACGGCGGGCGTAGGGAAAACGTCGGCAGAGAGTCGCAAAACAGCGAGGCGTGGGTTTGGGCGCGCCTCGCTGTCTCGTATGCCGGCGGTCAGAATATCTGCCGGTCGGTTGAAAGAACGGCGCGAACGCGCTACAAAACCGGATTGCTGATGAAATAGAGGGTGAAAACCGCCAGCGAAAAGACGGTGTGTACCATCAGCGTATTGTTGACATACTGGCGTTCCTCCGGCATCCCGGCTTTCATATACAGCGGCACGATGAACGGCGGCGGCAGCACCAGCAGCGTGAACAACGCCGCCTCGAATGGGCTTTCCAGCTTCAGCAGGCCGCGAATGACGACCGCGTTCAAAATCAGCGCCAGCGGAATCAGCAGCGCCAGCCGCACCCCGGCCACCAGCAGCGTTTCCCGCATGCCCTGCCGGTCGAATTTGATGCCGTAACCGACGATTATCAGAATCAGCGGGATGGTCAGGCTGCTTAAAAACCGGACGGTGGACATCAGCGCGCCCGCCACCGGTGCTTCATCCAGGAATGCCTGCGCGCCCAGCAGATTCAGGACGATGCCGGAGATGACGGCGATAATTACCGGCGAGGTGAAAAACGTCCGCACCAATTGGCCGGGGTTTTGCAGGCCGTCGCGTTTCATCAGCAGCAGCGCCAGGAACACAAACCAGATGAACAGCTCGTGTCCCAGGTCAACGACGGCGATATACCCGATCTGCTCCAGCCCATACGCGCCGCCGAACAGGCTGACGCCCAACATGCCATACTCGAAACCCGTCATCAGGAACGGGAAATAAGGATGTTCGATGCGCAGCCAGCCTTTGAGCAGATGGCCGAGGCCGTACAGCCCCACGCAAAGCACGAAGATCATGACAAAAACGACCAGATAGGCCGTTTGCAGTTCGATCTGCAAAAACGAGATGAACAGAACCGACGGCATCGCCAGGTTAACGACGATTTTCCGCAGGTCTTCGACCGTGTTTTCGGTCAGGAACCGGCTGCGGCGTATCCAGTAACCCAGGCCGATGAGCAGAAAAATGGGCAGCACCCGGTTGATGATCAGCGTAGTTTGATCCATAAAACGTTATTACCCTGTGTGAGGGGCAGGCTGCAAAACAGTCAGGGGCATATTCAACCCTGGATCGAATATGCCCGCGCAATAATCAGACGGGCAGCAGATTAACTCACCGCTTCACGAACGGCGGCAAGCTGCCCGGCAGACCCCAGTTTTTCCGACTTGTGGACGATGAAACGGGCGTATTCCTGCACGTAAACAGCGCCCGGCTTGCGGAAGTCGAACTCCGCCGGCTGATCGCGGAAGTATTCCCGGTGGACGCGCGTCCAAACCAGACGCCCATCGGTATCAATGTTCACTTTGGTCACACCCAGCGCCGCCGCGCGCTGGAACTCGTTTTCGTCCACGCCGCGCGCCGCCGGGTCGAGCGCGCCGCCGGCGGCATTGATGCGCTGTACCTCTTCCTGCGGCACGGAACTCGACCCGTGCATCACCAGCGGCAGGCCGGGCAGCTTCTGCTGAATGGCGGCGATGCGGTCGAAGTGGAGCGATTGCTGCCCTTTGAACTTGTACGCGCCGTGACTGGTGCCGATGGCGACCGCCAGGCTGTCGCAGCCGGTTTGCTCGACGAAAGCCTTCGCCTCATCAGGATCGGTGAGCATGGCGTGTTTTTCGTCCAGCGCGATGTCTTCTTCTACGCCGCCTAACATGCCCAGTTCGGCCTCGACCGAAATGCCGCGCGCGTGGGCGCGTTCGACCACCCGCCGCGTGATCGCCACGTTCTGATCGAACGGCTCGTGTGAGGCGTCAATCATCACCGACGAATAAAAGCCAGAATCAATGCAGGAATAGCAGGTGGCCTCGTCACCATGATCGAGATGAACGGCGTAAATCGCATCGGGGTAAAGCTGGTCGGCGGCGCGGATGATGGCCTCGATCATCGGGATGCCGGCGTATTTGCGCGCGCCTTTGGAAATCTGGATGATGAAAGGCGCTTGCGCCTCGATATGCCCTTTAAAAAGGCCTAACGCTTGTTCCATGTTATTAATGTTATACGCGCCGACGGCATACTTTCCATAAGCAACACGGAAAAGCGCGTCTGTGGTGACGATCATGGTCGTAACTCCTTAAACCAGGATAAAGATACGGGGGCGATTCAACCACAAAGCCACACCCCCCGCAAGCAGGATAGACTCATATGGCCTGAACATAAAACGGGCGTGCCGGTTTCGGACACGCCCGTTTGTGAACCTGCTGCGTTCTGGCGCTACCAGCCGCGTCCGGCGATTTTGTCGCCTTCCGGCATGGTCGTCACGTTGATGCCCACCATCGCTTCGCCCAGCGCGCGGCTGACGTTAAGCAACACGTCCGGGTTGTCGAAATGCGTCACGGCCTCGACAATCGCTTTGGCGCGTTTGGCCGGGTCGCCGCTTTTGAAAATGCCGGAACCGACGAACACACCGTCCATGCCAAGCTGCATCATCAGGGCGGCATCGGCGGGGGTCGCCACGCCGCCGGCGGCGAAGTTGACCACCGGCAGGCGGCCAAGCTGCGCCGTTTCTTTCACCAGTTCGTAGGGCGCCTGGATGTTTTTGGCATAGGTGAACAGTTCGTCTTCGTCCATGCTGGTCAGGCGGCGGATTTCGCCCTGCACAGCGCGGGCGTGGCGAACGGCTTCAACCACGTCGCCCGTGCCGGCTTCGCCTTTGGTGCGGATCATGGCCGCCCCTTCGGCCACGCGGCGCAGGGCCTCGCCCAGGTTGCGGCAGCCGCAGACGAACGGCACTTTGAAGTTGTGTTTGTTGATGTGATGTTCTTCATCGGCGGGGGTTAATACTTCGCTTTCGTCAATATAATCAACCCCCAGCGCCTCCAGAATTTGCGCCTCGACGAAGTGGCCGATGCGCACCTTCGCCATCACCGGGATGGTGACGGCCTTCATGATCTGCTCAATCATGTCCGGGTCACTCATCCGCGCCACGCCACCCTGGGCGCGAATATCTGCCGGGACGCGCTCCAGCGCCATCACCGCGCACGCGCCGGCATCCTCCGCGATTTTGGCATGTTCCGGCGTCACCACGTCCATAATCACGCCGCCTTTAAGCATCTGCGCCAGGCCGCGTTTGACCGTCTCGGTGCCGGTTTGTTTTCCGTTATCATGCACGCCGTTGGTCGTCATTATCTTTCCCTTTCCTTAGCACCGGGGGCAGGCACCAACCATACCCTCCTTCCCATCAATAAACCTTTATATTTGCAGAATAGCGGTCGTCTCCGGCAGCGAATATGTCCATTCGAGTCCAATATATCCAATGTTGTGTATAAAGAATCTAACCCAAGCTTGCGTGCGACCCGCCAAAGCCGGGTGTATACTGGTAACAATCGTTAAAAGCATGTAACACCAATGCCGAAAAAACCGGGTTCAATTGATTGGGAAACCGTCTGGAAAAGCCTGGACTGGGACGACGAACAGCGCCAGCAGGCCGCCGAACGCGAGCGCCTGCGTCAGCGCGCCCGGCAGTACGCCGCGCCGCCGGCCGCCCAGGCTGCTGCGCCGGAGGACAGCCGTCCCCTGCTGATCTTCACCCTGGGGCGGGAACGTTACGGGGTGGATGTTATGCTGGTGCGCGGCGTGCGGACGGCGCGCACAATCGCCCGGCTGCCCGGCGCACCGTCTTTTTACCGAGGCGTTACCAACGTGCGCGGACGCATCATCACCGTCATGGACTTGCGCTATTTTTTCGACATCCCCGTCGAAGCCGACGCCGAGAACCCGGTCGAACTGGTGATAACCCGGTCGAATGATCTTGAAATCGGCCTGCTGGCGCACCAGATCAACGGCATCAGCGCCGTTTCGCCGGCGACCATTAAACCGGTTGAGCATATGCCGTACATGGCGGGAATGACCGCCGACCGCGTGATCGTCCTCCAGATGGCCTGGCTGCTGGCGGACGAACGATTAATAGTAGGGAGCGCAACCAGTAGTGGACAGTAGAGGCTTATCTGAATCGAACGAAACCAACCAGCAGGCCATGCCGATGATGGCCGCCATGACCAGCGGCTCCAGCCTGGTGATGGCCGCTGTGGCGGCGCTGCCGGTGCTGTTTATGGGGCTGGTGATGAACGCCGACGCGGGCTTCCTGCTTTTGTGGGCGGTCGGCTCGCTGTTCGGCGGCTGGCTGGTCGGGGTCGCTATCCATCTGGTCACGCGGTCGCGCGCCAGCCACGTTCTGAACGAATATGCCCAAACGCTGGATCAGATCGTCCGGGGAGATTTACGCCAGCGGTTGAATACGCAGTTGGATGCCCGCAGCAGCGAAGAAAAAATGCTGCTCCGGCTGGGCAATTCCGTCAACCGGATGCTCGACCGCTTGCAGGATGTCGTGACCGAAATCAGCCAGGCGCTCAAACGCATGGAGGCCGACACCCAGGAAATCCTGGACGCGACCGCCCAGCAGATTTCGATGGCAAACGAGCAGGACGACGTGGTGACGGAAACAACGGCTACTGTCAACGAAGTGCGCGCGACCGTCACCGAGACGGCGGAACGCGCTCAAAGCGTAGCCGAGACGGCGCAGGTTTCGGTGGATACCTCGCGCAAGGGCATTGATTCGGTTTCGCAGGCTATTTCCGGCATGGAACTCATCCGCCGGCGGGTGGAGGACATCGCCGACAACATCCTGGTGCTGTCGGAACACACCCAGCAGATCGGCGAAATCATCGCTACCGTGAACAGCCTGGCCGACCAGTCGCGGATGCTGGCGCTGAACGCTTCGGTCGAGGCCGCCCGCGCCGGAGAAGAAGGCAAGGGCTTTGCGGTTGTCGCCCTGGAAGTCCGCAACCTGGCCGACCAGAACCGCGACGCCACCGTACAGGTGCGCGAAATCCTGGGGGAAATCCAGCGCGCCACCAACGCCGCCGTAATGGTGACTGAAGAAGGCAGCAAGGGAGTAGATCACGGGCAGATGCTGGTGAACAGCGCCGGCGATTCCATTCGTAACCTGTCCCACGCCATCGAAGAAGCGGCGATGGCCGCCATGCAGATCGCCGCCAGCACGCGCCAGCAGACCATCGGCATGGATCAACTGACCCAGGCCATGCGGATGATTAAACACGCCACGACCGAAACGCTCAACAGCACCATGCAGGTCAAGGCCAGCGTGCAGAATTTGCGCGAGGTCGCCAGCCGGATCAACGCCGTCCTGAGCGGCCTCAAGATTTAACCATACCCGGCCATGACCAGCCCCAGCGACACCGACCTGTTGAATATCTTCTGGGTAGAGGTGGGCGACTACCTTCAAACCCTGAATAACGGCCTGCTGCAAATCGAAACCGGCGCGGCGGAAAATGAAGCCGCCGTTCTGGGCGAGATGAACCGCGTCGCCCACAGCATGAAGGGCGCGGCGCGGGCGGTTGGCATCGGCATCATCGAAACCATCGCGCATTATCTCGAAGAGATTTTTGGGGCGGCCATAAACGACCGCTTCCCCCTGACGCCCAACATCTGCGACCTGCTGTACGACGCCATAGACCTGATCCAGAATGTCGTCAACGGCGTGGAAAACCCTACCGAGGCCCTGGCCTCAACGCTGGCGCGCCTGGAACAGACCATCGCCAACCACGCGCCGGAAGCGCGCAAACCCGCCAAACCGGCCCTTGATTCCGGGCGGGCGACCATCGGCACAATTGAACTGGGCGAAACCGGTACGCTGCTGCTGCGCCCGGCGGAAGACGGCGTGCGCGTGCCGGTCTCCAAACTCGACCGCCTGAGCGGCGAAATCAGCGAGCTGCTGGTGACGAAGATGCATGGCGAGGAACGCCAGCGCGACATCCAGCGCCTTCAAAAGCTGCACCACCGCTGGCAGCGGGAATGGCGCGGGGTGCGGACGGCTTACATCCGGCTGGCCCGGCGGCTGCAAAACCAGACCCGCGACGAAACCGCCGCCGACCTGTCCGCGCTGCTGGATTTCCTGGAAACCAACCAGCACTACCTGGCCGAAGCCAACCGGCACATCGCCCAGCTTGCGCGCGAGGTGGCGCAGTATAACGCCCAGGTCGGCGCGCTGGTCGAGCAGCTTCAGGATGATGTCGGGCGAATGCGGCTGGTGCCGTTCGAGTCCAGCCTGGGCGGCTTCCAGCGCATGGTGCGCGACCTGGCCCGCGACACCGGCAAGAACATTTATCTCGATCTGGTTGGCTCAACGGTGGAGCTGGATAAAACCACGCTGGACGCGCTGCGCGAACCGATCATGCACCTGCTGCGCAACGCGGTAGATCATGGCATCGAACCGGCTGCCGAACGCGCCCGGCAGGGCAAGCCGGAAACCGGGCGGATTCAACTGGCGGTGGAGCAGCGCGGCAAGGAAATCGTCGTGCGGGTGAGCGACGATGGCCGGGGGCTGGACGCCGAGCGCATTGGCCGGGCGGCCCAGGCCGCCGGGCTGATCGGCGCGCCGGACGCCGGCAGCCTGAGCGAGGAAGAAGTCTTCAACCTGATTTACCACCCCGGCCTGACCACCAGCGAAAGCGTGACCCGCCTCAGCGGGCGCGGCATGGGGCTGGACATCGTGCGCACGCGGGTGGAAAGCCTGCGCGGGCGCGTCAGCGTCCAGAGCGCGCCCGGCCAGGGGACGACCTTCAGCCTGAGCGTGCCGCTGGTACTCAGCCGGTTAAGCTGCGTGGTGCTGCAAGTGGGCGACCAGGACTTCGCCGTGCCGGCGGCGCGCGTTTCCCGGATGCTCAAGATCAGGCGCGACCAGGTGTTCACGGCGGAAGGCCGCGACATGGTGCAGATTCACGGCCAGCCGATGCCGGTCTTATCCCTGCACGCCCTGTTGGGTTTTCCACCGGCTGCACCCAGCGACGAAATCACGCTGCTGGTGCTGACGGCGGACGAGCGGCAGATCGCCTTCCAGATTGACGCGCTGCAAAGCGAACAGGAACTGGTGCTGAAGCCGCTGGGGCGCGAGGTCGAAAACATCCGTTATGTCTCCGGCGCGGCACTGCTGGGTTCGGGTGAGGTGATTATCGTCCTGGACGCCAACGACCTGATTCGCAGCACGCCCGTTTCTACCCTGGCCGTCGCTCCGCCCGCCGCCAATAATAAGGACACCCCCGCCCCAGCCGCCCCGCCCGCCCGCCAGCGCGTGCTGATCGTGGACGATTCCATCACCACCCGGACGCTGGAAAAACACATCCTGGAAACCGCCGGTTTTGAGGTGAGCGTGGCGATTGACGGCGTGGAGGCCTGGACGATACTGGCCGACCGGACGTTTGACATCGTGATTGCCGACGTGGAAATGCCGAACATGGACGGCCTGGAACTGACGCGCCGCATCAAAAACGATGGTCATCTGAGGCAGCTTCCTGTCGTGCTGCTCACGTCGCTTTCCAAGCCGGAGCAGCGCGAGGCCGGTTTGCGGGCGGGCGCGGACGCTTATCTGATGAAATCGCAGTTCGACCAGGCCGAACTGCTGCGGGTTATCCAGGCTGTGATGTGATGGCCGAGCGGACGATTCGCGTGCTGGTGGCCGAAGACAGCCCGACCGTTCGCCGCCACCTGACCGGCATCATCAACGAAACGCCCGGCCTGATGGTGATCGGTGAAGCGCGCGATGGCCGGGAAGTCATCGCGCTGGCGCAGGCACTTGACCCGGACGTGATTTCGATGGACGTGCAGATGCCCGGCATAGACGGCCTGGAAGCCACCCGGCAGATCATGTCCATCCATCCGACGCCGATTGTAGTGGTCAGCAGCCTGGTAGACGAAGAGATTGACCTGGCCTTCCGTGCGATCCAGGCCGGGGCGCTGGCAGTGGTCGGCAAACCCACCGCCCGCAGCGCGCCGGATTTCGCCGCCCGGCAGCGCCAGCTCTCGCACACATTGGCGGCAATGGCCGAAGTGCGCGTTATCCGCCGCTGGGAGCGCCCGCCCGGACATAACATGCCGGATGCCGACCGCCCGAAGCCGGCTGTCGGCGTCACAACCGCGCCGGAAATCGTAGCCATCGGGGCCAGCGCCGGCGGGCCGAGCGCCCTGAACGCCCTGCTGGCCGGGCTGCCCGCCGCCCTGCCCGTCCCGGTCGTGATCGTCCAGCACATGCCGGACGAGTTCATCGCCGGGCTGGCGCGCTGGTTGAGCAAAACCACGCCGCTGCCGGTTCAGGTCGCCGGGGATGGCGAGGCGCTGAAGCCGGGGACGGTTTACCTGTCGCCGGGGTGCGCGCATCTGGCGGTTCGCCGCCAGGGTGCGGGGCTGGCCGCCGTCCTGATTCACGAGCCGGGTGCCTACCGCTATCAGCCGGCAGTGGATGTCCTGTTTCAGTCGGTGGCGGCGGTCTGCGGCGCGGCGGCGGTCGGTCTGGTGCTGACCGGCATGGGCGAGGACGGCGCGGACGGTCTGCTGGCGATGCGGCGGGCGGGGGCGCGCACCTTCGCCCAGGATCGCACCGGATGTACGGTCTTCGGGATGCCCGCCGCCGCTATCGAACGCGGGGGGGTGGAACGGGTGCTGCCGCTTAAACAGATGCCGGATATGCTGCTGCGGCTGGCAAAATAGCCTAACGGTTGGGGGGATGAAGCTTTGTGTCCGCGTGTACAATCACAAAGGCGGGACTATAATAGCAAGTAAAGGAGGGCGCTGCGGCTGTACAGGCCGCCGCTGATAGTCATATGGCACCAGAAGTGCTGCTGATTGAGGACAGTAAAACGCAGGCGGCGCAGATCAAAGCGACGCTGGAAAGCCTGGGCTTGCGGGTGCGCGTCGCCTTTGATGGCCCGGACGGGCTGCGCGCGGCGCTGGAACACCGCCCGGCATTGATCGTGCTGGATGTTAAACTGCCGACAATGGACGGCTTCCAGGTGTGCCGCCGCTTGAAACGCGCGCCGGAAACGCAGACCATCCCGGTTATCATGCTCACCGAAAAAGACGGCGCCCAGGCAACCCTGTCGGGTTTGCAGGCCGGGGCGGACGATTATATCCCGAAGGATATTTTTGCCACCGAACATCTCGTCAACACCTTGCAGGAACTCGGTATCTTGGAATAACCACATGTCTCGACCGAAAGGGCCTTACAGCCTGCACCCTCCGGTGATGTCCGTGCAGATCGAAAACGCGATGGACATCATGATCGTGCGGAACACCGCCCGGCGCGCCGCCGGCCTGCTGGGCTTTACGCCGGCGCATCAGGCACAGCTTGCCAGCGCCGCCGCCACCCTGGCCGATCTGGTGCTTAAAACCGGCGATTTACACGCCGTACACTTCAGCGGCGTGGTGAATAACGAGAAAAAAGGTATTCAGGTTTCGATTGCTATGCCCTGGCTGGCCGGTATTTCGCAGCCCAATGTGTTAATCGCGCTGCGCTCCAAACTCGGCAGTCTGGTGGACGAAATCCTGGTCGAAGGTGACAACCCGCCCACCGTCATCATGGTGATGTGGCGCGGCAGTACGGATGCTGGCGATGTTGACGACTCCTCCGGCCTCGGCTGACCAGACGGCCATCCTGACCTTCCGACTCGATGCGCAGCTTTACGGCCTGCCGGTGGATGAGGTGGTCGAAGTGGCGGCGATGGTCGAATGTCTGCGCGTGCCGGGCGCGCCGGACGCGGTGCTGGGCATCGCCAACCGGCATGGCAAAATGCTGCCCATGCTCGACCTGCGGCGCATCTTCAACCATGAAGCCGCTCCGGTCACATCTTCGACATTTTTTATCGTGGCGGCCTGCGCGGGGCGACTGGCCGGGCTGGTCGTGGACGAGGTGCAGCAGGTCGAATACGTTTACTTTTCAGAAAACGTCCCGGCAGCCGGAAAAACCATTCGTGGTATCATAACCCATAAGGAACAATTAATTCAGGTTCTCGCGCTGCCGGGCATTTGGGAAGCCTTTCTTTTTAATGAAGCCGGCTTTGAGGATAACGATTAATGTCCACACCAGATACACAGCGTCAGGAACGTATCCTGATCGTCGCCAAAGATGAAGAACTTCGCACCAACCTGACCGACACGCTTGAGTCGGTTGGCGGGTATACGGTGAACCAGGCCGGCTGCTTCGAGGACGCCCTGACCGAAATCCTGCTCACCGAATTTGACCTGATCGTGACGGAAGCCGAACTGCCGGACTTGAGTGGGATGGATCTGCTGGCGGTCGTGGGCGGCCTGCGGCCCACCGCGCGCGTCATCGTCATTGACGACGACCTTTCCGCCAAAAGCGCGGTGGCCGTTTACCGCCTGGGCGCGGTGGATTACCTGTACAAACCGCTGAATATGACCTTCGTCCTGATGCAGATCGAACGCCAGCTCGAGATTCGCCGCGCCGAAATGCGCCAGGTGGAACACACCGAGCCGCCGCGCCCCCAGAAGGAAACGGTAGACCGCGCCCGGCGTCTGGATCCGCGCACGCGCCCGGCGGCGCTGGTGCTGGGACGGCAGCAGTTCAAGCGCATCAACTGGGAATTAAGCCGGCTGCTGGGCCACGTGAAGGCGCGTTTTGTAGGGCTGGTGGACAGTGACGGCAACATGGTCGGCGCGGCGGGGACGCTGGAGGACTACGACCTGCAGCTGCTCACCCAGGCGTTAAGCATTGACCACAGCGCCCAGCGTTCGCTGGCGAGCATCCTGGAAGAAACCAAGTTCCACTCGACCTATTTTGAAGGCGACAACAACGGCGTTTACATCATCGAATTCAGCGCGCCCTACACGGTTTCGCTGGCCGTCATCTGCGATACCGACGTAAAGCCGGGCATGGTGTGGCTGTACAGCAAACGCACGGCCAACCTGATAGACGAAATCCTGAAGTCTATCCCCCTACCCAAAAACGTACCCCAAATTCAAAACTAGAGGCTTTCGGTCTGCTCGTAGACGGCTTCCAGTTCATCCGGGCCGATGTCCATCTGCTGCTTATTGACGACCCACCCCGCGACCATCCACAGGCGGTTGACAACTTCCTTGGGGATAACCCCCTTGCGGATATGCTGGTCGAGGTAAACCGCGCCATATTCTTCCACCGGAATAACCACCACCACACGCAGATTACTGAAGTTGGTGTTTGTCACCGGCGCGCGGGTCGGATCCATCACGGCATTATTGGTGATGATCGGTTCGCCTTCATCCAGCGCCTGCCGGATAGCCTCGATGCCGGCGAACTGCGAGGACAACAGATCGGCCTGTTCCAGATTGATAGTAGCGACGATGGACAGATTGCCGTCGGTAGCCATCGCGCGGTCCGCGCCCGTTTTTTGCAGCGCGAGCCGCATAAAGTTCGACAAAAACGTTGCGTTCATCGAAAAGTCCTTGCTTCGCCCCGGCAGAAAATTCCAGACTGGGAGCCACTACTACCTCAGAATTATACTCGCATTATGCTAACTTGCCATGCCGCCCGCCGTTGCCATTTGTTAGAATAACCGCCTGAAACCAACAAGGAGGCGGTATGGCTGAAGTACCTGTTCTGATTATCCTGGCCGGCGGCGCGTCCTCGCGGATGTGGCCGCTGCGCGAAAAATCGCTGCTGCGTTTTGGCACAGAACCGCTGCTGGTCAGCCAGCTTCAACGCTACCGGGCGCTCGGCTTCCAGCAGGCCATCGTCGTCGCCAACCCCGAAAACCGCGACGACATCACCGGGCTGCTTAACCAGGTCGGCGGGATGACCGTACAGGTAGCCGTCCAGCCGGAGCCGCGCGGCATGGGCGACGCCATCCTGCGCGCCGAGCCGCTGCTGGCCGGGCGCGGGCCGACGGCGCTGTACATCAATCAGGTGCATGACGTGGTGGACGACAGCCTGCACCGCGCCCTGCTCGACGCCTACCGGGACAACCCGGACGCCACTTATCTGGCCGGGTACGAAACCCCCGATTATTTCCCCGGCGGCTATCTGATCGTCACCGGCGAAGGACGCATCACCGGCATGGTGGAAAAACCCGGCGCGGCCAACCGCCCCAGCAATCTGGTGAGCATCGTCGCCCACATCCACCAGGACGCCGGGCGGCTGTTCGACGCGCTGCGCGCCGAATACGCCGGCGAGGCCGCCTCCGACGACCATTACGAACGCGCCATGGACGGCCTGATGAAAACGCAGTTCTACCGGGTCGTGCCGTATACCGGGGTATGGAGCGCCCTCAAATATCCCTGGCACGTGCTGGACGTGATGAACGTTTTCCTGTCGCAGATCAGGGGGCAGCAGGTGGCGGAAAGCGCCTTCGTCGCCAAAACCGCCACGCTGGTCGGGGATGTGTTCATCGGCGAAGGCGCGAAGATTTTCCCCGGCGCGGCGGTGGTCGGCCCGGCTTACGTCGGCGCGCATACCATTGTCGGCAATAATTCGCTGGTGCGGAACTCGATGGTTCTCAATCACTGCGAGGTCGGCTTTACGACCGAAATCGCCCGCAGCTACGTGGCCGACGGCTGCGCTATGCACGCCTGCCGGGTGCTGGATTCGGTGTTCGCGCCGGGCGTGAACTTTTCCGCCGGCTGCACTACCGCCAATCTGCGGATCGACCGGGGGCCGGTGCCGAGCGTCGTCAAAGGGCAAAAGCTGGACACCGGGCGCGACAAACTGGGCGCGATCATCGGGCGCGGCGCGTTCCTGGCGGTGGACGTGATGACCATGCCGGGCGTCAAAATCGGGGAAGGCGCGCAGGTGGGGCCAGGCACGCACGTCATACGCGACGTGGCCGACGGCGTCCGTATTTACGTGAAGCAGGAATTGGGCATGTCCGGCGGGGATGAAGCATGATCGAGCCGAAAATCTTCAAAAAATACGATATTCGGGGCAAAGCCGAAGGCGTGGACGCGGTCATCACGCCGCAGGCCGCGCGGCTGATCGGCCAGGCGTTCGGCACGTATCTTCAGCGGATGGAAGGCAAAAAGCTGGCCGTCGTCGGGCGCGATAACCGCACCACCTCGTATACGCTGGCCGAGGCGGTGATGGCCGGGCTGGCCGACAGCGGGTGCCGTGTGATCCAGCTCGGCCTGGTTTCGACGCCGCTGGTCTACTGGGAAGCCATCCAGCGCGGCGAGGCCGGCGGCGTGATGGTCACGGGCAGCCACCTCGCGCCCGACCAGAACGGCTTTAAACTCAGCGTTGGGGCGCGCAACCTGTATGACGAAAAGATTCAACTGCTGCGGCTGCTGATCGAACGCAGTGAACTGGCCTATGGCTTTGCCGAAATCGAACTGGACGAAACCCTCTACAGCCGTTACCTGCGTGACCTGGAAAAACGTCTGCCCGGCACGAAACCGCTTAAGGTGGTTTTAGACGCCGGCAACGGCACGGCGGGGCTGTTCGCGCCGGCGCTGGTCAAACGCTGGGGGCATACCCTGGCGGCGTGCCTGTACTGCGAGCCGGATGGCCGCTATCCCAACCACCAACCCGACCCGCAGCAGCCGAAAAATCTACAGGCGCTCTGCGCGGCGGTGCGCGAAACCGGGGCGGACATCGGCCTGGCCTTCGATGGCGACGCCGACCGGGTGGGCGTGGTGGACGAACTGGGCAATATCATCGTGGCCGACCGCGTGCTGGCGCTGCTGGCGCGCGATCTGCTGACGCGGCTGCCGGGCGCGGCGGTGGTGGCGGATGTGTTGAGCAGCCAGGTTTTGTTTGACGAAGTTGCCCGCTGCGGCGGCCAGCCGGTCATGTGGATCAGCGGCCATTCCCTGATTAAAGCCAGGATGGCGGAAATCGGCGCGCCGCTGGGCGGCGAGATGAGCGGGCATATCTTCATGGGCGAGGGCTACTACGGATTCGACGATGCCTATTTTGTGGCCGGTCGGCTGCTGCAACTGCTGGGCGCGAGCGACAGGCCGCTGTCACAGTTGGACGCACAACTGCCCCGCTTGTACAGCACGCCGGAGTACCGCCCCCACTGCCCCGACGACGCCAAAGCGCGCGTCATCGCCGGGGTGCAGCAGGCGCTGGCCGGGCGCGGCGAAGTCGTGGACGTGGATGGCGTGCGGATTCGCTTCGAGCGCGGTTGGGGGCTGCTGCGCGCCAGCAATACCGAGCCGGTTCTAAGCCTGCGTTTTGAAGGCCAGACCGAAGCCGACGCGCTGGCCTACCGGGATGTATTTTTCGCGGCACTGGCGGCCTTCCCGGAAGTCGAGCGGTTGACCTGACCCGCGCCGGGCAAACGCGCCCGCCGCCGGTCTCAGCCGCCCAGTTTTTCCAGCGCCTCAAGCGCCCGGCGTTTTAAGAAAACATCGCCCGCCTGGGAAACCGTGCGCAGCGCCGGCACCGCGCGCCGGTCGCCAAGCTGACCCAGCGCCCAGGCGGCGTTATACCGCGCCCACTGGCCGTTGCCGGCCAGCACCGCCAGCAGCGCGTCTACCGCTTCGACGGCGTTCAGCATCCCCAGGGTATTCGCGGCGCTGCCCTGCACCCAATCTTCCGGGTCGGCCAGCATGTTAATCAGCGGTTGAACGGCAGCGCGCGCGCCCAGACGGCCTAATGCGCTGGCAGCACCGCCGCGCACCCAGGGGTCTTCGTCCTCCAGGCAACCCAGCAGCCTTTCCACCGCGCGCATATCACCGATATACCCCAGCGCCAGCGCGGAATTGCGCCGGACGCCTTCGTCCGGGTTTTGCAGCGCCGCCATCAACGGCTCTACCGCGTCGGGGTCGCGGATTTCCCCCAGCGCCGACGCGGCCCAGTCCTGTACGGTCGGGTTATCGTCGCGCAGCAGGGTATCAATCAGGGGGCGGACGCTGCGCCGGTCGCCGATCATGCCCAGCGCCCAGGCCGCGTAATACCGCACACGCCAGCTTTCATGGGTCAGCGCCGCAATCAACGGCTCGACGACGGCTTCGCCCATGTCCAGCAGTTCAATCGCCGCCGATTCACGGGTATCGGCGCTGCTGTCGCTCAAGCGGGCGATCAATTGGGTAATTCGTTCTGCGTGCTGTGTATCGGGCATCTGTTTATCCTTCACCGGATTACAGGCCGGAGTCGCCGGGACGCCTCAGCAAATCCAAAGCCTGTTGTTCGAGTTCAAACAGTTCCAGTTCCTTCTGGCTTTTGAGCAGGCCGTTCAAACGGCGACAGCCATCGGCCACATCTTTCGCCCATTCCTGGGCAAAACGGCCATCATGGATTTCATCCAGCGTGACTTCCATCAGCCGTTCCAGCTTGAGATCATTAAACCGATCCAGACGGCTGAACGTGCCGTACTGCCCGGTCAGCGAAGCCCCACGCAGGGCCGGCAGCAGCCCAATGTTTTCTGCCCGATGGAAATAAGCGCCGATCTCGCCGGACAGATACAGTTCGGTCACGACAGCTTCCGGCGGATACCCCCGGCTGACGAGCAGGCTGGCAGCTTTCACCATCACATGCTGCAACATCGGCAGTACAACCTGCTGGGCGAACAGGTCGAGTTCGGCTTCCTGCTCGAAGCTGACTTCGACCGCGCCACCCCGCAGCGCCCCGCTGGCCTTCGCCAGCGCCAACAGAACCGGCCAGGCCTGCCCGGTAGCATCCTGCCCGACCGCCACAAAACTGGTATAACCCTCGCCGCTCTCGAAGCGTTCGCGCACGATTGGGCCGGCCAGCCGGGGCGCGACCAGCCCGACATCCACGAAAGACGGCGCTTCGATGAACCCGAAAGCGACATTGTAGGCGCTGCCGAAAACCAGCATATCGCCACGTTTGAGATGTGGAGACACCATCTCCAGATAAAACGCCGGCATGACTTCATCCGGCAGCAGCATAAAAATGATCTGCGAGCGCCGAACCGCGTCTTCAATCGGGACGGCATCAAACCCTTCCGCCCGCGCGGCCTCGCGGCTGTCCTCGCCACGCGCGCCCACGATCACCGCTGCGCCGCTGTCGCGCAGGTTAAGCGCCATCGGGCGGCCTAAATTGCCATAACCGATAATCCCGACCAGCTTACCGGACAAATCAGCGAGATCACCGTCGTCTTCATGATAAACAAAGGGCATACCAACATCCCGCCAGAAAACCGGCTCATCCATAGCACAGCAGAAAGTATCACATCCGAAGCCTATCGCGCAAGGCCTACAGGTTTATCTCCCAGTAGGGCAGGTCGTAGCCGTTGGGGACGAACCCGTACCGTTCGTACAGCCGGCGCGAACGCCGGTTGCTGGCCTGGGTGTTTAACGTCATGCCATAAATGCCCCGCCGGAAAAATCGCGCAAGCCCGTCGGCCAGCAGCGCGCCACCCAGCCCCAACCCCTGCGCCGATGGGACGACCGCCAGCCGCGCCAGATGCGCGCCGTCGAAATACAGTGTGCTGAGCTGATAGCCGACCATCACCTCGTCCAGCAGGCCGACGGTGCAGCTTGCCGAAATCCGCACCGCCTGCCGCAGTTCGTCCCTCGAAAGCTGCCAGGGCGGCGCGAAGGCGGCGTTATCCACCCGCGCCAGTTCGTCCAGGTCTTCCGGCTGCGCCGCGCGAATGACCATCCGGTTCGGGCGCGTTTCCGGCAGGTCGCCCCCATTGCGCGCCAGGGTGATGATGTCCTCGATGTACCGGAACCCCAGCGCCGGCACGTATCGCACAATCCAGTCCCGCACGGCCAGCAGCGCCACCGTCTGAACGTACTGCCGGCGCAGTTCCGGCAGCAGATCGTCCCACAGGGCGCGCAGCACCCACACAGGATCGGAATGGTTCTGGATGGCCGCCAGCCGCAGCCAGCAGGTGCGGTTCAGCGGCCACGAAACACCCATCAGGCCGACCAGCCGCCCGCGCTGCCAGGCGCACCGCATCGGCGCGGTCTGCGTGTCCAGCCATTGATCGGTTTCCTGCCAGTCCAGATGCGAATGAACCAGATCGCTGTGAAAGATTAAATCGCGCGCGCGCTGTAAATAGCGGCGCTCATAGGGGGTAACGACAATGGGAATCAACGTCTATCCTAGCTGGCGAGTGTCACTCGCGCTTTCTCCGCAGGGGATACCCCGGCACAGTGATGGCAAAGGTCGTGCAGCATTGGTCATCAATCAGACGACTCTGGATGCGTTTGTCTATTTCTTCCAGCCGTCGGGCGGTGGTGATGACGGTGGGCCGGCGCGTGACGTAGCGGTAGTCCATGATCTGGAACAGTTTTTCCCTGGCCCATGCGCTGGAGTTTTCCGTCCCCAGGTCATCCAGCACCAGGAAGGCGGCATTGCGCACCATCTGAAAACGGCGGTCGAAGCTGACCGGCGCATCCGGGGAATAAGCCACCCGCAGGTAGTCCAGCAAATCCGGCACGGTGATGAACATCACCTCCACCCCCTGCTGCTGTTGATAGTGCGCAATTGCGGCGGCCAGATGCGTTTTGCCGCTGCCATACGGCCCCAGAAACACCAACCAGCCCTGGGGACTGGCAGCGTAGGAGTGGGCGATTTGCAGCGCCATATCCAGGTTGCGGTGTTCGTCCGGCGTTACATAATGGCGGGTATCAAAATTTTCAAACGTTTTTTCTTTATACAGGCTCAGGCTGGACAGCAGCGTATCGCGCTGGTTCTGAATGGCCGAGCGGTAATCCGGGGCGGTGATTGTGGTGCGGTGAACAAAATCCTGATCGAGCAGGCGGCTGCGAATACGCGGGTCGAGCGCGTCCATCTGGACGTTGGTGGTGACGACCGTCGGCAGGCGGCGGCTGTAGCGAAAATTCAGCAGTTGGAACAGTTTTTCCTGCGCCCAACTGCTGGCGTTTTCCGCGCCCAGATCATCCAGGATCAGCAACGGCACGTTCCGCACACGGTCGAACAGTTCGTCGTAGCCGATTTCGGAAGCCGGGCCGAAGGTGTTTCGCAGGTAGTCCAGCAAATCCGGCACGGTGAGGAACAACACCAGATCGCCTTGCGCCAGGCGCGCGTTGCCGACCGCCGCCGCCAGATGCGTTTTGCCGCAGCCATACCCGCCTTCCAGCAGCACCCAGCCTTCCGGTTTGGCCGCGAACTTTTCCACTACCCTCAGCGCCGTCGTCAGCGAGTGCGCCTCTGCCTGGGTGAGCATACCCGGATTAATCACGAAATTGTCGAAGACTTTATCGGCGTAGGCCTCCAGATTACTGAAGCGGCGCAGCCTGTCCTGCCGTTCGCGGTCTTTTTCGACCGGGTTGTTCGGGCAGCGGAACAGCTTGCCAAAACGCGGGTCGTCCACCGGCACGTCGTAGCGCACGACGCCCAATCCCTGGCAGATCGGCTCGCCGCCGCAAATTCGACAGCGGCCTTCCTCATCAATGTTTGATGAATCGGGATAGTTCTCCGGTAACATAACTTTTTCCATCTTGCTCAGGATACTGCCCAGCGACTTCACGGCTCTTCCCTTCCGACTCCCACCGTTTGAGGATGCGCTGGATGTAGCGCCAGCTTCGTTTGTTGTTCTCCACCGCTTCCCGGATGGCGTCCTCAATCCAGTGAGATGGATAATCCTTTTCGGCATCCTTGAGCGCGTCGGCGATCATGGCGGTCAGCGGCCCGACATTTTCCTCATACAGCCGGTAGATGTTCGGACGTTCCGGCAGGATTTCGACCGGGTTCACAGCGTCAAACGACTTCCAGCGCCCCTGCCGCACCTGCTGGACGGCGGTACGACCCAGGGCGGTATTGGCAAAATAGAGGGTTTCGCACCCGGCGTCCGTCGTGACATCGGCGCATAACAGCGCGCCGCGCTCGACCGCCCGCCCCAACGCAGACAAGAGCGTATCGTCCGGATCGGCGTCTGGGTCGGCGGCAGCCAGCCCGCGCATCAGGTCGGGGCTGTCGGCAAAGTCCTGGTGGCGCAGGTAGCGAAACCGCTCGTCCTTCTGCGGCAGCGCCCAGAAGCAGAACAGGATGACCTTCAGTTCGGCCAGATCATCCACCAGCGGCAGCAGTTCCGCGAAAAACGGCGCCGGCATTTCCACCATCCGCACCTTGCCGGGCGGGAAGCCATTAAACTTCTGCATCAGATTCGACTCAAATCCACGCTGCGTTCGGCAGCGTTCAAAAACTTGGTGAGCGTCTTTTCAAAGTACAGCGACACCGTTCCGGTCGGGCCGTTGCGATGTTTGGAGATGATGAGATCCGCCTGGTTGGGGAACTCGGTCGCCTCGTTATAGACTTCATCACGATACAGAAATATCACGATGTCCGAGTCCTGTTCGATACTATTATGGGCAACAATATCGTTTGCCACAAAACATTGATTCCCCGGAACGGTCAGGTCGTACACCTGTGCCTCGCCATCCGGTTCAATATACCTGATTTGATCCCAGTATACGTCGCTCTCCGCCAGCCGCTCAACGACTGCCGATACGGACATGTTTACAGCACGCGCGTTTTCAGCATTGTCCATCGTCTGTTCGCGCGGCCCATCCAGGCGGCGCGGCAGCGCGATATAATCTTCCGGCGTCAGTTCGTCCAGGCGCTTCCAGCCGTGAATAGTGAGAAACCTGTGATTGCCGGTGGCGCGAATGGTGCGGCCAAGCTGCGTGGTCAGCCGGTAGACCGGTTTCATCCCGGTGCAGAAAGCGTTCGTCACCGTGCCGGGTTCGAGTTTCCAGGTTTCGGTATTGAGGCTCATCACGCGGAAACCGACGCGCCCGCACAACTCTGCAATCGACACGTAACATCCACTGTCCGGCAGATAAACGAGCGTGTCCCCTGTGAGGCAGCCGGACTCGCGCAGATCGCTGAGGACAGGCCGTTTGTCCTGGCGCTGCTCCACCGCGCGGGAAAGCTGCGCCGCCGACAGCACCGGCACGTTTAATTCGCGCGCCATCTCCTTCAGGCTGCGGCTGATGAAGCTGATCTCCTGCACGCGGTTGTTGGAGTACGCGCCGCCGGCGTTCATCAACTGCATGTAGTCCACGATGACCAGATCGAGGCCGTGTTCTCGCGCCAGGCGAAAACACTTCGTCCGCATCTGGAGGGGGTTCATAGCCGGTGTGTCGTCAATAAAAATGCGGAAGCTGCTGAGGGTTCCCGCCGCGCGGACGAAACGCCCCCATTCCTGATTGGTAAGCTGGCCGGTGCGCAGGTTCTGGCTGTTGACGGCGGCCTCCATCGAAACCAACCGCTGCACGATCTGTTCGACACCCATCTCCATGCTAAAGATGGCGATGCGCGCCCCCAGCCGCGCCATGTTGACGGCAGCGGACAGCATGAACGATGTGTTGTGGCAGATGATACCATTGGCGACAAACGTCTGGCCTTCGGGAACGGTGAGGTCATAACAGTGCTGCGGGCCGGAGTCCTCAATCTGCGTGATTTCGTCCCGGTAAAACTCAACCCTGTCCCACACGGCGGCATGGCGCTGGACGGCGACATCATCCCCGCACGCCAGCTCGGCGAACTGCTTCCAGACCTTCCTGCCATTTTTCGCCAGAACCAGCACCGGATGGTTAAACGTCCCGGTCAATGAATAACCCGTCCGCGTCGTCAGCTTCAGGGTAGGCTTCACGCCGCTGTCGTAGAAGTAAGCGGTCTGGCGCATTCCGTCCGGCGTCTGGATGCCGATCTCCAGCGGGTAGTAGCAGCCGCCTGCATCGTCCGGGAAACCCGGCACGTCGGGCTTTAACATTTCAATCGGGACTGCACCCCGTTCAGTGTTGACCAGCGTCCCACCCGCGACACATTTCCCCATGCCAGGGCGGCCCGCGAAGATGATGAGGTCGGACTTTTGCAGGCCACCGAGCAGCTTGTCCAGGTCTTTGAAGCCGGTCGGCAGGCCCAGCGCCTCGTCCTGATAGCGCATCAGGTGTTCGATGCGGTCATAGTAGGCGCTGATGGCCTCGCGCATCGGCACCATTTCTCTGGTAAGCTGGCGTTCGGTCACGTCGAACAGCCGCGCTTCGGCATCGGCGATGACCTGCTCAATCGCCAGTTCTTCGTTCAGCGCCAGCGCCTTGATCTGGTCAGAAGCCGCCATCAGCCGCCGCCGCGTGGCCGCGCGTTCGACCAGACGGCCATATACTTCGGCGTGCATGGCCGACGGCGCGCTGTTAATCAGATGCGTGATGTAGGCCGGGCCGCCGATTTCGTCCAGTTTGCCCAGGTCATCCAGTTCTTTGGTCAGGGTGACGTATTCAATCGGCTCATCACGCTCCACAAGGCGCTGCATGGCCTGCCAGATGTAGCGGTGGCGCAGCAGGAAAAAATCGTCAGCCTGCAAAAATGCCGCCACACCAAAATAGGCCGGCGGGAAGGTGATAACCGCGCCGATAGTGGCTTCTTCGGCTTCCTGGCTGTAAGGGGCGGGCTGACTGCCCCAACCGTCGAACAGATTGCTCATGAAATTCCAGGCGTTGGGAAACAAAACGGCGCGAAAGCAGGACGCACCGTTTAAGACTCATAGCTCTATCATAGACGCCGGGGGAAACCGGCGCAAGCCGACCGGCGCGGTCAGTCCTCGCTGTCCTCCAGGTCGTCAAAATCCAGCGTATCCACGAAATCGGCGAATGCACTCAGGCGGGATTCGTCCACTTCGCCGGTAGGGGTTTCGCTGGCGGCCTCTTTTTCGACATCTTCATCCGGCTCGGTCGCTGCCCGATCCATGACCGTTTCCGAGACAAAAATCGGCGCGCCGACCCGCACGGCCAGCGCAATCGCGTCGCTGGGGCGGGAGTCAATTTCAGTCTGCTCGCCGGCCACATCCACTACGATTCGCGCGTAGTACACATCCTGGCGCAGATCGCTGATGAGAATATGCACCACACGACCACCCAGTTCGCGGATAACCGATTTCAGCAAATCGTGTGTCAATGGGCGAGGGGTGGGCATGTCCTGAAGTTTAACCGTGATGGCTTCCGCTTCGCACGGGCCGATCCAGATCGGCAGGTAACGCTCGCTGTTCACATCTTTGAGGACAACCACCCGATGCTGCGACATCAAGCTCACCCGGATGCTGTCAATGATTACCTCTATCATGAGATTTTTACTTTACCCCTCAGTGCCAATCTTCTCACTGATTTTGCTGTCAAACCAGATTATACCCCGAAGCCGATAGACGGCAATATACAAAACGTCCTCGCTTTGCCTTTCTCATACGGTCTCGCCGCCGGGTGCATTTCACTTCAGTGCGATTTCGCCCTCATCCCCCTGACCCCCTTCTCCCGACCGCCGCTTCGCGGCTGGGAGACGGGGGAAGCAAAGGCGACGGCGCTGGTTTTCGTCCCTGGCCCAGTGCCGAAGGCACGTTCGGGAGAGGGGACGGGGGTGAGGGCTGTCTCCTCGCCCAGTGCCAAAGGCACGTTCGGGAGAGGGGACGGGGGTGAGGACTGTCTCCTGAGCGCAAGGGGGCGGGGGCAAAAGCACTCTGCACCAACTTGAAATGCACCCCTCGCCGCCGGGCAGGTGGCGCGCTGCGGCGAATTTCACCTATAATGAAGAACAAAAAATAGTGATTACATAATCAGGGATGATGCTATGAACGTTTTAATCGGATATGCCAGCGCGCACGGTTCCACTGCCGAAATCGCCGAATTTATGGGCGGCATCTTCAAGGAGCGCGGTTATAAAGTCACGGTCGCCGGCGTGGAGACGATCAACCTGATCGGCCATTTCGACGTTATCATCCTGGGGACGGCCATCCACAGTGGGACGTGGCTGCCGAAAATGGTGGACTTTATGACCACCTTTCAGGAGCCGCTGGCCGAGAAGCCGGTCTATCTGTGGATCAACTGTATCCGCGTGATGGAAGCGCACGGCTACGAGTATGCCATCGAGTATTACATGGTTCACGATCTGCTGAAAAGCCTTAATGTGCGAGACATCGCGGCCTTCGCCGGCAAGCTGGATTTGCAGAACGTGGACTGGAACGAACGCTGGACGCTGGCCGCGCGTTACGACGGCGCGACCTGGCCGAGCAACTTCAACGGCGATTTTCGGGATTGGGACAAAATTCGTGCCTGGTGCGAAAAAGTCGCCGGCAGCGTTTCGGCTCAGGCATAAACCGGAGCGTGCCTGGCCTCCAGGCACCTGCCCGCAGACAACCCCGATCATCCTCTTGCCTCAGCCGCGCCGTCGTTACGGCGGCAGCTTTGTTAAGTTCCGTTTTTCGCCCCACTCTATAAAGCATCGTTAACGGCTCAGGCCATAGGCTTAACTGCCGGGGATGATTAACTGCTGGCCGACCGACAGCCGGTCGGGGTTGGTCAGGTTGTTGGCCTCGATGATCGCCTGGACGGTGGTGTTAAAACGCCGCGCGATGGCGAACAGCGTATCGCCGGGCTGAACCGTGTAAGTCTCGCCGCCAACCGGCGCGACCACCGGCGGCTGTTCAGCCGTCCCCCCGGCATCGGCAGCCGGTTCGTCGGCAGGCGCGCCCGGCACGCAGCCGGGGATCTGAAGCGTCTGCCCCGGTTGTAACAGGTCGCCCACAAGCTGCGGATTGGCGGCGCGCAGTTCCGCCAGGTCTACGTTGTTGTTGACCGCGATCCGAAACAGGTTGTCGCCCGGACGAACGGTGTACGTACATTCGGCGGCTTCAGCAAAAGCGGTCGGCGTAATCAGCCCCGACGGCGTGGCGGTCGGCAGCGCAAAGACGGTCGCCAGTGTCGGCACAACCGGCGTGACCGGCCCCAACGGGCTGAAGGGCGTGATGAACGTGCTTTCGGTCGGCAGCGCCAGTGGCCCCGGCGCAAAGTCGTCGGTTGCTTCCGGCGTGTCCGGCGCGAACGTCGGCAAAACCCTGTCCGTCGGCGCGGCTTCCAGCGTCAGCGTGATGTCCGGCGCGGCCTCCGTAACCGGGAAGTCCCGCGTTGGCGCGATCAGCGTGATCGGCGGCAGAGTCGCCGTCGCCGGGAAGTTGGTCAGTTCCGGGTTGGGGTTGTTGGCTTCCGGGACGTTGATCGGAATTTCGGTATTGCTGACGGGCTGGAAGGATTCGCCGGCGGGCTGGTAACAACCTGCCAGCGCCAGCAGCAGCAGAACCATCACTCCACGCCCGCTTGTCTTCCACATCAAACTTGCACTCCTCGATACAGTGTCTCCGCATTTGAGCATACACCCAAGCGCGCTTACAGGCAAAAAGGGTTGCATTTGCGTTCTGCTTAGGTTACAACTAACCCGGCTTGCCGGAAGGAAAGGTGGATAATCACGTGGCTGCAGAGGGGAAGAGGCGGGTTCTGGTCGTTGACGATGACCCGGAGTTGCAGAATCTCGTGAAAATACTGCTCGACCGAGTGGGCATCGAAGTCATCCCGGCCTTAGACGTGGCAACCGCCGTTCAGATATTGCGCGGCAAACCTCTGCCTGATCTGGTTTTGCTTGACCTGATGCTGCCGGACATCAGCGGGTTGGAGCTTTTGCGCCAGATGCGCGCCAAAGAGGTGTTCGATAATCTGCCGGTCGTGATCCTGTCGGCGATGGCCGACCCAAAAGAGATACGTGAAGGGCTGGACATGGGCGCAGATCGCTACCTGACCAAACCCTACATCGCCCATAACCTCATCAAAACGGTTCAGGAAACGATCCGAATGGGCCGCCGGCGCGAATAAAACCCGGCAGCTTGACTCCGTTCCCGTACCGCTGTTATGCTTACTGTAAGTCCTGCTGCGCAACCAATGGAATAAAGCCGGTGATGAACGATGCCGAATTAACGATCCTGAGTCTGGTAGCCGAAGGCCCGCGTTATGGATATGAGATTCAGGAACTGATTGACGAACGCGGCCTGCGGGAATGGCTGACCATCGGTTTTTCTTCGATTTATTACATCCTTAACAGACTTGAGCGCCAGAATATGCTCACCGGCCAGTATCGGACGGAGGGGCGCGGTCCGGCGCGTAAGCTCTACACCATCACCGAGGCCGGACGCGGTATCCTGCAAACGGCCATCGCCGATCTGCTGCGCCAGCCCCGCGTCCTGGGGTCGGGCTTCGAGCTGGGGCTGGCGAACCTGCGCGCGCTCAAACCCCGGCAGGTCTACCAGGTGCTGAACCATCATCTGATTGATCTGCGGCATAACCTGGAGTCGGTCGAAAAAGCCTGGCAGCGCCACGAACAGGAAGGCACGTCCAACACCGAACACATCCGGGCGCTGTACACACACAGCCTGGCGATCATGCGCGCCGAAGAAACCTGGCTGGTCGGTTTTCTGGATGACTGGAAAACGCGCTATCCCGGCGTCGAACAGGACAGCCCAAAGGTGAACGATGACGAAAGCGACCCCGCCCACGCCGCCACGCGCATCAACCCGCGCACGGTTTCGTCCGACCCGGCCAAGATGATCCAGCGGTTGAAGCGGCGGCCCCCGACGGGGGAAAGTTAAGCGCGTAGACGATGAAACGCCCATCGTCATAAGCAGCCGACACGCTTATCCCGGCGGCGCGCAGCGCGTCCAGCCAGGGCTGTACCGGCTGGTGGCGTGGCACGGGGAAATAGCGCGTGCCGCGTTCGTCCAGCAGCAGCGCGTCCTGCACCAGCGCCGCCGGAGTTGGATAATACACCCGGCGTTTGTCCGACCACGCCCCCAGGTAATAATCCAGCTCCCATCCCAGCCAGTGATCGTAGATAACCGCCGCGACCGGCTGTTCGCCCAGGTAGGCCGCCAATGCATCAATGCCGGCGTGTTTCCCCCGGTCGCCGCCGACCGGCACGCGGCCTGACGCGGCTTCCACCGCGCCCGCCAGCAGCAGCACGCCGGCGGCCAAACCGGCGGCGCGCAGCGGCACGACCAGCCACCCGCGCGTATTTTCTCGCACCCAGTCCAGGCCGCGCGCCACCAGCAGCGCCGTCAGCGGCAGAACCGGCAGCAGGTAGCGGTCGTAAATGTTGAACGCCACCACCAGATGCAGCAGCCCATAACCGAGCAGATAGGCGGCCAGCAGCAGGTCGGCCCGCGCTGAACGGCTGCGCGGAAAACGCGCGCCCCGCGCCGCCAGCGCCGCAGCGGCCAGCGCGCCCAGCAGCGCCGTCATCGGAGGATAGGCCACCAGCCAGCCACCCAGTTCCGCCCAGACGCGCAGGCGCGGAACGATCTCGTCGAAGCGAACCAGCAAGCGGCCAGGGTCGTTATGCGCCGCCGCCAGCGCCCACACGCCGTCCGGCTGCGCGCGCGCCGCATCCCAGGCCAGCAGCAGCGCGAACCCCAGCGCCAGCGGCAGGCACAGCCGCGCGGCGGCAAAAACCGCCGAACGCCAGCCGCCACCCTGCCCCGCCCGACTGCCCCAACCGGCCAGCGCCAGAAGCGGCAGATAATAAAGCGCCTGCTGTTTGCAGCCAAAACCCAGCGCCAGCCACAGCCCCGCCCACAACCAGCGGCGGGCGCTCGCCAGCCGCAGCGCCAGCACGATGCACAGCAGCATCAGGCCGTCGGTGAAGACGGTGGCGCTGAAAGCGACCGCATAGGGCGACAGCGCCAGCAGCAGCATCGCCAGCAGGGGCGTCCGCCCGCGCCCGTACAGCCGCCGCGCCAGCGCGTAAACCAGCGCCACCAGGCATAGGCTCGCCAGCGCGTTCGGCAGGCGCGCGGCGAATTCCCCGGCGTACACATCCAGCGTTAACACGCCGTCCGGCAGATGGGTGACGCCGACCAGCGTCATTGAAAGGGCGCTGGCATAAATGCTCAGCGGCGGTTTGTCCAGCGGGCCGCGCAGCAGCCAGTCGCCGTTCACCGCCGCGCGGCGGGCGAAGGTGGCGAACAGGGCTTCGTCCGGGTGAAAACGCGCGTCCCACGCCAGCGCGTGAAAACGCAGCGCCGCCGCCAGCAGCAGAATCAACAGGGGCAGCCCGCGACCGCCCCGCAGCCGTCCGGTTATCGAAACCGCTCCCGCAGATAGTCCAGCGCCACCCGGTCAATCCAGTCCGGATCACGATCCAGCCGCCAGCGTTCTTCCAGGTTTTCCGCCCCCACCAGCGCCCAGAAAGCCTGTTTGGAAGCGTCATCCCAGACGCCGGTTGTTTCGCGCCGCAGGTAGCCCTGCTTCAGCAGCCAGCTTTGCAGCTCGCGGGCAATATCCTCGGTGATCGGCAGGCGGTCTTCGGCACGCGGCATCCCGAAAAAGACGTGGTGAATGTTCACCAGCCGCCGCAGTTCGCGCACCGGGTCGGGGTGGTCATCCACGCGCAGGTCGAGATAGCGGTCGTTGTCGCCGCCGTAACCGCCGTCCGGGCGCGCCACCAGCACCCCTGCCGACTGTTTGCCGCGCCGGTCGCCGCCGGCATCCTCGCCGGCTTGCAGCGCCGTCACCAGCCGGTCGGCCAGTTCGCCGGAAGCGGACAGAAAAGCCGCCGCCATCGCTTCCAGCACGTCCGGCCCGGTCAGGATGTTGCCCTGGCAGGCAAAACCCTGGCCGGTTTTGTGGCCGGCCCAGCCGTAACAATCTTCCCCGGTGAAGGCCGCCGAGCCGCCGCGCGCATCCACCATGCCCACCTGCCGGTGCGCGCGCTGCGCGTCCGCCGCCAGCAGCGTTTCCAAAGCCGACTCGGCGCTTGCGCCATTCGCCATCAGCGCCAGCCCGTCTGGGCCGAAGCTGACCTTCGCCAGCGATTGAGTCGCCACCGCCCCCGCCCCGGCGCGCGCCCAACTGACAACCGCCCCGGCGGCTAAAAATTTGCTGGCGACGGCCACGCCCCAGGCCGGTTCGTCCGGGTCGTGGGCGACAATCGAAAAAGTGCTTGGCCGCATAATCTACTCCTCGTCAGAATGCCGGTCGGTGCGGGCGGCAACCGCGCGATATTCCCAGGCCATCACATGCCGCCCGCATCTGTAAGGTTGGCGATGAAACATAAAATGGTATCATAATGGAGAACCGAACGCGAGGAAACATGAGCCATATTTTCATCTGCTACAGCCGGGTAGATCGCGCCATCACCGAGCAGCTCGCCGGCCTGCTGCGAAAAGCCTACAATCACGTCTGGTACGACGATAATCTGCACGGTGGTGAAGAATGGTGGACGGAGATTCTGAAGGAAATCGCCCGCTGCCACCATTTTATTTTTCTCATGTCGGACGAATCCATTGGCTCGGAGTGGTGCCGCCGCGAACTGGACGAAGCCCGGCGGCTGTCCAAACACGTGCTGCCGGTGCTGGTGCGCGCCCGCACGCTCATCCCGGCGGAACTGCAAAAACTCCAGCGTATTGATATGTCGTCCGGCATCACCGTCGAAAACCTGAACGCCCTGTATGCCGCTTTAATCCGCGCCATCAACGATGACCAGTCGTCCATCAGCCGCCAGAAGCAGCGCGCCGCCGACCGCCGCGCCCTGGAGCGGCTGTGGCCGTTCATTCATGGCAGCTACATCGAAGCCCTGTGCGACCAGGTGCAGCGCGGCAAACTGGACTGGGAGCTGTACACCTCCCACATCACCAAGTACCTCGATCTGCGCGCCAAAACCCGCGAGCGTTTTTCCAACCTCATCCTGGAAGAAGCCTTCGAGTCCTTCGACGACGCTTTAATCCGGCTGGACGGCCAGCTTGGCTGGACATATGAACTGCGGGAAAACGACGGTCGTTCCTACATGATGCAGCCGGAAAAAGCGATGGAAGACAGTTATTGGTTCGAGAAGTACAACCGGCTGGTGCGCCGCTCCACCGACGTGCTGATGCGGCACATCGGTTTAGTGGAAACGATCAAAACGATCCTGCCGGACTTCGATGTACAGAAGGAAGAATAAAATAAACAGAACTGACGCTATGAAGACACTTCATCTTAATAAACACGCTGTCTGCACCCTGACCCCACTCCCAACCCTTGCCGCGCTCAGGGGACATACGGCCCCTTTCGGCTCACCGAATTCAGGGAGGGGCTAAATCACGCCGGTAACAAAGTCTCCCCCGAATTCGGGGGAGATTTAGAGGGGGTCTACAGGCAGCAGCGACCACTTCAGCTGGCCTGTACGCCTTTAATGTGGCGTCCCCGGCTTTCAATTTCAAATTGACCGTCCAAGATATTAGGACAGGAACCATCATGAATTTCAGAGACATCGCCGGCGTCATCGCCGACATGGACGGCGTGCTGTGGCGCGGCAGCCAGCCGCTGCCCGGCCTGGCCGCCTTCTTCGATTTTTTGCGCGGCGTCGGGATTCCCATCATGCTGGCGACCAACAACAGCAGCCAGACGCCTTATACCTACCTTCAGAAGTTAACCGGCATGGGTGTGAACGGCGTGGCCGAAGACCAGATCATCACCTCCGGCACGGCCACCGCCGATTATCTCCAGGCGGCCTACCCGCCCGGTACGCCGGTTCACGTGCTGGGCGGCGACGGGCTGAAGCAGATCATCCGGCAGGCCGGTTTCCCGTCGGGGCAGGACGAAGCGCGCGTGGTGGTGGCCGGGGTGGACTTCGACCTCACCTACGCCAAACTCAAACATGCCTGCGCCCTGGTGCGCGCCGGCGCAGATTTCATCGGCACAAATGCCGACGCCACCTTCCCTTTGCCGGACGGCCTCGCGCCCGGCGCGGGCAGCATCCTGGCGGCGATGGCGACCGCGACCGGGCGGCAGCCCACCGTGATCGGCAAACCGGGCGCGCCGATGTTCGAGATGGCGATGCGCCGGATGGGTACAGCGCCGGAAAACACGCTGATGATCGGCGACCGGCTGAACACCGACATCGAAGGCGCGCGCCGGGCCGGGCTGAAGGCCGCCCTGCTGCTGACCGGCGTCACCACCCGCGAGGAACTGGCCGCCAGCCCCATCCAGCCGGATGGCGTTTACAACGGTTTGCCCGACCTGATGGCCGCCTGGCAGCGCGACCGGGCCGGGCGTTGAGCGCCGTCGACCTCAGAGCTTTTCCGCCAGCTTTGATTGGTCTGGCGCGGCCATTGGCACGACAGGCGACCGCCGATAAACTTATTTTTCCCTCAACAACCTATTTTTTTA